>JBAUVJ010000156.1:0-16884 GCA_049583165.1 Candidatus Sulfotelmatobacter sp.
GATGAGGATCGACCTGGAACGGCCTCTCGTTCGCCTGCCTTCGGTTGCGAAAAAACTCACCGCACCACCATCGGAACGTCGGTCTTCACCGCCCACACGAGGGCAACAACCCAGCCGATCATGGTCCAGCCCAGAAAAAAGTTCAACAGCACAATCGCGGTTATATCCCGTTTGCTGCGGGCCAGGGCAATGATCGACGGCAGAAAATACATCACGAAACCAAAGCCAAAGAATGGAAAAAACAGCGCTGGAAGAAACATGAACACCTCCGCTCCGCCTAGGCTAGCACTATCGCGGATTCCAAGTCATCTGTCAGCGAGAATGCGCTTCACCGCCGCATCGCACGCTTTCGTTCCAGCACAGTCTCCAGGGCGGCCTTCGTTTCCCGGGGCAGATGATAGGACTCCGAATCGGATGGATACTGCCGCGATTTCACGTCCGCGCGAAATTCGCGCACTGCATTCGCGATCAGCGCGGCAGCGTCGCCATAGCGGCGCACAAACTTTGCCGGCGGCCCGAAGGTGAGATTCATGAGGTCGTGAAACACCAGGACCTGGCCGTCGCACTCGGGACCTGCTCCAATCCCAATGGTTGGAGTGCTCACCTCCGCCGTGATCATTGCAGCTACTTCGCGCGGAATGCCTTCCAGCACCATGCAGGCCACGCCAACGCGGTCGAGTGCCACGGCATCACGCATCAGCTGTTCAATCGCGCCGAGATTTTTCCCCTGGACTTTGTAGCCGCCCATCACGTTGACAGACTGCGGAGTCAAGCCAATGTGGCCGGCCACGGGGATTTCCGCGTCAATCAGCCGGTGAATCAGGTCGGCGCGCTTCTCGCCTCCCTCGATCTTCACCACTTCCGCGCCGCCCTCCTTTACAAATCGTGTGGCATTGCTGACGGCGCTCTGGGGGTCAATTTGATAAGACCCATAAGGCATATCCGCCAGTAGCAAGGCATTTTTGACGCCGCGCCGCACTGCCTTCACGTGGTGCAGCATCTCGTCGACGGTAACCGAAAGAGTATTCTCGTAGCCCAGCATCGTCTGCGCCAGGGAGTCGCCCACCAGGATCATTTCAACCCCGGCGTCGTCCAAAAGACGCGCGGTCGAATAGTCGTAGGCGGTGAGACAAGTGATGGGTTCTTGACGGAGTTTCCGATCCCGTAGGGAAGCGGTGGTAACCTTCTGGCGGCCTTCGTCAGGGAGACGTGCGCCAATCGGGGTGATGCTCATTTTGTCCTCCAGTGCCCCTCCGCGCCTGGCGGATAGAGCCTGTACGCATGTTCGTGGATGCTAGGGGTATTGTAACTGCAAACAGGCCGACCGTCGATGGTCGACTGCGGATTCGATTTTTGCTTTCTAACCGAAAGAAAGGAAAAGAGTTGTAACTTTACCCTTCGCTTCTATCGGTGGCTCTCCAGCCCCTCTACATATGTGAGAACGCCATTATCGTCCCAAAGATTGGGCGGCACTTGGGACAAGCCGAAAATGCGACCCACCTCTTCCATGATGTCGCGGACGACCGGCATGACGATATTGCGCTTTTCGCCGTCATAGTCGTGAACTGCAACCAAGTCCACATCTCGCTCAATAGGTTGGTGAGCTCCTGTGTACGAAGCCTGCTCTCCCCAGAATCTGTTTGCAATCACGACTAAATGAAATGCAGCGATATATTCAAGATTCAGTTCTACATGGATACGACTTGCTATAGAACCAGCGAGCACAGCCTTGCTTATCTGCAATTGCCGTTGAAGCTCGTAGCATAGCCAACCAGAATGCAATTCCTTGTCGCCGTCAAGGAATGTGTCGGCTAGAGAATCAAAAGCGGTGAAGCCATCGCTGTACAGCGAGATTCTCATGGTACTTTTCACGTCTTGGCGCACCGAGTTGGGGAAGTAGCCGACAGATACACCGTTTTGAAACGTTTCGATTTGTCGGAAATAACGCATGGCTTCGGAAAAATGAAATCGGTGATCTTCCAAGAACTTCGTCAACCGGGCAACCGGAAGTTCGATTACCTCGAGCGGGTGGCAATAAATCTGGACGAGGCCAAAGTCCTTCGGGTCCTCCAGCTTCGCCAAAATGTTATTTCGGTGCCTAGTAATGCTACCCGGCGTCGACACTCGGCTCGTTGCTTGGACTGTCTCCTGGGCCACCAAAATTTTATTCACGTCACCTGTAACGCCATCCGGCTCCGCTGGTCGACTTCCTGCCGGGACTGCCTTCTGGGATCCCGATGCCTGTAATATAAGTTGCGACTGTGCAATTATTTGGGTCCTGTAAAATTGCCCTATTTCTTCTGGAGTTAACTCCACGACTCCACCTGCGGTTTTCTTGAAGTATGCAATCGATCCAGCGCCAGACTCGTGGTAAAAGTACGGCTTATTCACTCCGCTTGGGATTTTGAGTACCGCGACTTTTCCATTCGTTACGTTGAAGAACCTAATGGCCGGAGAAGCGACGAGCGGGTGAATTCTGTCTTTGACCCACAGGCTTAAGTCTTCCAGGCTGGGGTGTTTTTTCAGCCCAGCGATGTAATCGGGGAACGGAGTTGTCGGCTTCTTTATGTCGTCCGCTACCCCGTAGATCACGAAGCCCCCCTCTTCGTTGGAAAATCCGACTACGTATTTGCAGATTTTCCTGATCTCGTACTTGTTATTCGCCTTCTCCGGAAAACAAGTTTTGAATTCGATATTTAGATGTTCGGAACCGAATTTCCTCTCGCGCAAAAAGGTTTCAACGTCACTGTCTTCAAGTTCAGCAAAATGTTTCTTCTCGTGAATGAGTCTGTCGAGATCCATAACCGATAGACCAACGACACCGCCCTATGCTCCTACCGCTTCCTGCCCGCCCAGCGGCAGGAAATATTGCGTGCCTTTGATCGGCTCGGTCACCTTGCGCAGCAGTTCCTGCAAATCCTCATTGCGATCCACAAAATCAATATCCGAAGTATTGACGATCAGCAAATCCGACGACGTGTAGTGAAAAAAGAAGTGCTCGTAAGCCTTTACCACTTCTTCCAGATATTCGTCGCTGACCGCACGCTCGCCGGGGGCGTTCTTTTTCTTTAGCCGTTTTTTCAGAACATCGGGCGTGGCTTGCAAATAAATGACCAGGTCCGGCGTGGGCAGCTTCTCGCGAAACAGGTTGTAGTAGCGGTTGTAGGTGTCGAGTTCCTGGTCCGTCAGATTAAGGCAGGCAAAAAGCTTGTCTTTTTCGATGATGTAGTCGGCGACGACGGTCTTTTGCGAACTGGCCCCCAAATCGAGCGCCTGCAACTGTTCGAAGCGCCGAACCAGAAACGCGAACTGCGCCTGAAACGCCGCGCCCCGCTCGCCTTCGTAAAACGCACCGAGAAACGGATTCGACTCGGGCTCGATTACCCGCTGCGCATTCAGCCGCTCGGCCAGGATCCGGGCCAGCGTGCTCTTGCCCACTCGAATGGGGCCTTCCACTGCAATGTAACGGGGCAGTTCGAAAAGATTCGCCATGGCCTCGCAATATTTCGGAATTGGCAGGATAGCTCGGATAGCGCCGAGTGGCAATTGAGGGAAGAGTTAACAGGGAATAAATTGAGCAATTGGGTAATTTCGTGATCGAGCGATTGTTAGAAGCGCAACGACAGTCGAGAACTTCAATCGCCAAATCGCTCGATCACAAAATTACTCAATGCCTCAGTCCGTTTACAATCCCTTGATGATTGCACTCGCAGTAACCGGCGCTGTTTCTGTTGCAGCCGTGGCGGCGGGTTATCAATCCATGGCGCCCACGGGCCAGTGGTATGGCAGAGCTTTTACCGGAGTGCAGCGCGGTTCGCGACAGATTGCGCTCACTTATGACGACGGACCAAACGACCCGCACACCTTGCGTTTGCTCGAAGTTCTCGCTAAGCAGGGCGTTTCTGCGACTTTTTTTTTAATTGGCCGCTATGTTCGGCAGCGGCCGGAAATCGTCCGCGAAATTGTCCGGGGCGGGCACATCGTGGGCAATCACACCTTCACTCATCCCTTGCTGACTTTCAAAAGTGAAAAAAAGATTCGTCAGGAACTCGGCCAATGCACCGCTGCCTTGCAAGAGGCGGTCGGTGAACATTCCAATCTCTTCCGGCCTCCATTCGGTGGCCGCCGGCCCGCCGTCTTCCGCGCGGCTCGCGACCTTGGCCTGGAGCCGGTCATGTGGAATGTAACCGGCTACGATTGGAGCGCGCCGCCAGCCTTAACCATAGAGAGCAAAATCGCAAAGCAAATTCGCGGTGGCGACGTCGTTCTTCTGCACGACGGCGGGCACAAGGAAATGGGTGCAGACCGCTCCAATACTGTTGCTGCGACGGATCGGCTGATTGCAAAGTACAAATCCAGCGGCTATGAGTTCGTTACCATTCCGCAGATGTTGAAAATGAAATCCGCAGGCCCCGGATAAGTATGAGAAATTCGAAAAGCCGGTAGAAACAATGTTTTTCGCAATCTGATTGAGGAGCATCCCGATGAAGCGACTGCTTCTGTTTCTTTTTTCCGCCGTGATTGTGGCTGTGGCGCAGCCTAAGGCCCTGTTCTATATGGACGACAATCCCAACTCGGTCAAGTCATTCACAGAACACGCCGACAAGATCGACATTCTCGTGCCCGCCTGGTATTCCGTGAGCGGCGACGGCCTGGTTTCGGGAGGCTCGACTTCCGATGTGATGAAGACGGCGAGCGATCATCACGTTCCCGTGATGCCCATCGTTGCGAATATGGTTCAAGTGGAACTGCATAAACTGTTCATCACACCCGCCGCGCGCAGCGCCTTTATCGCTTCGCTTCTCAGCGAATGCAAGAAGTACGGATACAGCGGTTTTCAGATTGACTTCGAGAATGTGAATTGGACCGACCGCGATCTGCTTTCAAGCCTAGTCGCCGAAACCGCCGCGGCTCTCCACAAGCAAGGATTGCGGCTTACGATCGCGACTGTGCCCAACGCTCCCGGTTTTGCTGGGGAGAGCAAATTTGCGCGTTGGCTTTATGCCAACTGGCGCGGCGCGTATGATCTGCAAGCTCTGGCCCAGTCCGCGGACCTGATTTGCCTGATGACCTACGATCAAAACACGCGCTGGACGGAGCCGGGTCCGGTGGCTGGTTATCCGTGGACCGTGCAGAATCTCGACTACGCGCTGCAATTTGTTCCAAAAGAAAAATTGTCGCTGGGCATTCCTCTCTATGGCTACCACTGGTTCGCGGGCGATCCGGGCAAGGATGAAAAGCCGAATCCAACGGCCGAATATATCGGGCAGCAGGATGTGGACCAGTATCTCGCTGCGTATCATCCGAAAGTCGAATGGGACTCTGCCGATCGCACTGCCTGGTTTTATTTCTACCGGGACGACGAGCGCGAATGGGTCTTCTATACTGACAAGCGCGGATTTCAGGAGCGGCTGAATCTGGTCCGCGACCGCGGTCTGCAAGGGTTTTGTTCGTGGGTGCTGGGAACTGAAGACCCGGCGATATGGTCACTGCTGCCCTCACACAAGTGAGGTCGCGAAGAGCTCGTGCTTTCGAATCCGAGGTAGTTTTGTGCGAGGAAACTTTTCAGCCGCGCACTGCCGCAAACGCTTCTTTCGCCGCGGCAATGGTGCGCTGGATATCTTCTTCCGTATGCGCCGTCCCGAGAAAGGCAGCTTCATACTGCGAGGGAGGCAAATAAATGCCGCTGTCGAGCATGGAGCGGAAGAACTTACCGAACGCTTCCGTGTTCGACTGCGACGCCGAATCCCAATCGGTCACCGGCCCAGCCGTAAAGAACCAGGTAAACATCGATCCCACGCGATTGTTGCAGAGCGCCACGCCGGCATCTTTCGCAGCCGCTGCCACGCCTTCGACCAGCTGTCCGCTCAATTTTTCCAGCTGCGGATAAATCTCCTGTTTGTGATCGCGCAGATGCTTCGCCATCGCGCATCCGGCGGCCATGGCCAATGGATTGCCGGAGAGGGTGCCTGCCTGGTACATCGGCCCCAGCGGTGCCACCAGATTCATAATTTCACTCGACCCGCCATAAGCCCCGACCGGCAAGCCTCCGCCGATAATCTTGCCGATGGTCGTCAGGTCCGGGCGAATATTGTAGAGTTCCTGCGCTCCGCCGAAGGCGACGCGGAATCCGGTCATCACTTCATCGAAAATCAGAACTGACTTTTCCCGTTCCGTGATCAGCCGCAGCGCCACCAAATAATCGTCCGCTGCGGGAACGCATCCCATGTTTCCGACCACGGGCTCCACGATCACGCAAGCGATCTGATGTTTGAATTTTTGAAAGGCGTATTCCACCGCCTGAATGTCATTGAATGGAAGCGCCAGGGTGAACTGGATGAATTCATCGGGAATGCCTGCCGATCCTGGGATACCCAGCGTAGCGACGCCCGAGCCAGCTTTCACCAGCAGGGAATCGGAATGCCCGTGGTAGCAGCCTTCGAATTTCACGATGTATTTGCGCTTCGTATAAGCCCGCGCCAAACGGATGGCCGACATGGTGGCTTCGGTTCCTGAACTTACGAAGCGAACTTTCTGCATTTGTGGAAAAGCGGAGATGACCAGCTCTGCGAGATCGGCTTCAGCTGGCGTGGACGCTCCGAAACTTGTGCCGTTGCAGGCGGCACCGACGATTGCATCGAGAACATCGGGCGCGGCGTGCCCAAGAATCAAGGGACCCCAGGATCCCACGTAGTCAATGAATTCGTTTTCGTCGGCATCCCAAATATGGGAGCCTTTTCCGCGCAGGATGAAAGGCGGATCGCCTCCGACGGAGCCGAAGGCTCGCACCGGCGAGTTGACTCCGCCGGGAATCACGCTTTGAGCACGCTGCTGCAAACGGCGCGACTGCTCAACCTTGCGAGAGGTTGTGGACGGCATCAAGGCTCCCACACCACAAGGATTTCAACTCACGCACTGCGTGCAACCGATTACTATACCAGCGCGCCCGTGAAACAAAGGCAAACGAATTTATCAGATATTCATCGAGCGGCCATCATTTTGCAACATGGCCCCGGTAACCTCAGATCATCAACTTGCCCTTCTAACCGGGAGGGTTTAAGGACGGCTTCGGGGGGCTCCGGGCTGTCCTTTAATTTTTTATTTGCGCTCAATTCGGCTGCGGATCACTTCAAATAGGCGCGCACCAGGCCGATCAGGTCTTCGCCCAATTCTTCCGGCGATTCCATCTCGTGTTCCGGGTTCATCATATGGAGCCGGATGTGATCCTCCAGAATTTCCGCCATCAAACCATTTACACCTCCGCGAATCGCAGCCAGAAGCATGAGAATGTCGGCGCATTCGTCTCCCGCGCTCAGGGCGCGCTCTACAGCCGCAAACTGACCGCGGATTCGCTTGATGCGAAATAACAGCTTCTGCTTCCCTTTCGAAATTACCGGAATCTTATCCTGCATTTTTTGGCGCCCCAATTTTTGCGTGTACCGTAGGGGGGTATGATATAAGATGGGTGTTGGAAAATCCAGGGATTCTCCGCGTGGCCGATTGTAGGAGTATGTGAGGAAAGTTTGTATCACCTTAGAACACGGGGGACACTGGGGGTGCGCGGCACAAGGATCGCTGTAACATTCCTTTAATCAGTTCTGCGTAGGCTCGTCTTTCGGTTGGCGGTCCACCATTATTTTCGACGGTCAGATTGCTTCTTCCCGGTTGCGCAACATTTATTTTGTTAACCATAGTTAATACAGTTGGATGTGCTTGCATTAATCATGTACAAATGAAATTCATTCTCAATTTCGAGCAGGCTGCAACTTTGCGCTGCAGAAATTCTGGCGCAAACGCAAATCTCGCGGCTGTGGTGCAGTTCGCGAAAGCGTGCGTGATCCTGTTGTGGATGATTACGGTTTTGTGTGCGCTTTCAGCGCACGCACAGCAGCCTGACGCACCCTCTGCCGCCAAGGTCGATGCTCAACCTCAGGCCGACGCATCCAACCCTACCGATCCGCCCGACGAATCCACTGAGTCCATGTTTCCTCACTTCAAGGACTCCCGCTTCTGGCTCTCCGGCCAAGCGAATTTCATTTTCCAGACTCATCCGCCATTCTCCGCCGACTACAGCGGCAAGAATAGTCTTAGCCCGAACTACGAGAAAGCTACATCCCGTGTAGTGACGCTCTACACCGGTGTGCGCCTCGACAACTCCACCGAGCTTCTGGTCGATATCGAAGAGGCTGGCGGAGCCGCGCTCAGCACGGGCCTTGGCCTCGCAGGCAACACCGATCTCGATATCGTGCGCAATCCTCTTCTGAGCAAAGCGCCTTACTTAAGCCGCGCCATCTTTCACAAAGTATTTGCGCTGAGCAAAGATAAAGTCGAGAACGAACGCAGCTTTCTTTCGCTCTTTACCGAACTGCCACGCCGCCGCTTGGAATTTCGTGTCGGCAAGTTCAGCATGCCGGATTTCTTGGACGTAAATTCCGTGGGCTCCGACACCCACTTGCAGTTCATCAACTGGACTACAGACAACAACGGCGCATGGGATTACGCCGCCGACACACGTGGCTATACGGTTGGGGCCACCGCCGATTACGAAGATCGTAACTGGGGGTTTCGCTTCGCCGAAGCGCTGATGCCCAAGGTTGCCAATGGAATCGACCTGGTATACCGGCCCTGGCAGGTGCATGCGGAAAACTTTGAGTACGAACTACGTCACGGCCTTATGCCAAAGAAATCTGGCGTCGTCCGTCTGCTGGCTTATACCAACTACGCCAACATGGGAATCTATCGTGACGCCGTCCTTCAGTTTGAGGATCAATCCGCACCGTCGCAGGAAGTCGTGCCGGAGATCGCCAACCATCCCTGGCACATCACGCGCAAATATGGATTTGGCATCAACCTTGAGCAGAATCTCACGCACTACCTCACCGGGTTCGCGCGCTTTGGCTGGGATAACGGAAAGACCGAGTCTTTCGCTTACACCGAAGTCGATCAGACTTTCGCCGAAGGAGTGGGAGCAAATGGCGCCTGGTGGCATCGCAAGCAAGACCGCGCCGGTATTGCTTTTGTCTCGAACGCGGTAAGCAAGGATCATCAGACTTACCTTGCCGATGGCGGTCTCGGCTTCCTGCTGGGCGATGGCGCCCTTAACTACGGCCGCGAAAATATCGTGGAGACCTATTACACGGCGCACGTTTGGCGAGGCATCTACCTTGCCCCCGGCCTGCAACACATCAACGACCCAGGCTACAATTGCGACCGCGGACCAGTGCTGGTACCGTCATTTCGAGCGCACGTCGAGTTCTAGAGTTTTCCTGTTTGGGCTGAGCCGAGAATATAAAGCCAGAGGCCTCGTTTAGAGGTAGTCATCCAGAACAGCGGTTTCGAATGCTTCGATTCGAGTGAACACGGGATCGTTAGTGATAAGCGCTGTCGCATTGGACGCCACCGCCGCGGCTGCCTGTAAAGCATCTGGAGTCTGCAAGCGGTGAGCGGCCCGCAGGCGCGCTGCAAGATCTGCAATCTGCAGGTCGGGCACTACCCACTGAAGGTTGGGATAGATCGAAAGTAGTCCGTAAAATGCGTCGACTTTCTTTTTGTCGTTCTCGCGATGCGCCGGAACGAGAAGTTCCGTCATCGTGATTGTGGAAGTTATAGCCTGATGACTTGACCGTTCCATCCATTCAAAAACGGAGTCGGTCAGCGGCAGGTAGTGCTGATTGGCTTCCAATTGATAAATGAAGATGCTCGTATCGAGGGCGATAATGCGGTGAGGGCGCAGGAATCGCCGAAGCTGCTCTACCGCCAACTTTGCCGTTCCTTCTTAAGATAACCGGGAGGAAAGGGCGAACCTGCTAAACCACGGATGGCGGCACGAAAAGAGGCCGGTTTCTGCAGCAGCAACACTCGCTTGCCTCGCACTACGACAAGAATCTTGTCGCCCGCCTTCAGTCCAAGCGCTTCCCGCGCTTCCCGGGGTATTACAATTTGGTGCTTCGAGGAAACAGTTACTTCCGCCATGCTTTACATTTTATCACAAAGTAAAGCGGCGGTTTTTGTTCAGAAGGCTAAGGATGTCTGGAGAGCACGGGCGGCCACGACGCTCTAGGGGAAAACTCCCTGAGACAGCGTTTAGACCTCCACCTTCACGCCCTTCCAGAACGCCACATACCCCTTGATCTGCTTTGCCGCCGATTTCGGCTCAGGATAGTACCAGGCCGCGCCGGCATTGCGCTTACCATTGACCTCAACGTCGTAATAACTCGCCGTGCCCTTCCACGGACAGACGGTATGGGCATCGATTGGTTTGAAATATTCCTTATGGATGGCGTCGGGCGGAAAATACTGATTGCCCTCGATCTCCACAGTTGCACCGCTTTCGGCCAGCACTGCGCCTTCCCACATTGCTTTTGCCATAATGCCCATATAGATTCCCATCAGGCCCAGCAGTTTCAAGAAAACCTTGCAGGAGTGACATGCCAGAGGCGATAAAGGATGCGATACCGGGTGCGGTGACAAAAACGCGCTTCAATGGCCACTCGATGGTCGGTGTACTGCAACGCGTCATGGTATGTTCGCCGCGCACAGCGGGCTGGAACCGGCCGGGGCACGTATCTCGCTGGCAAGAACTGGGGTTTCATCACGCGCCCGATTTCGCCGCGGCGCAGTCTCAGCACGAAGCTCTCTGCCGGGAGTTGCAATCCGCCGGAGCTGAGGTTGTCGAACTTCCTTCCGGCGATCTTTTGTCCGCCGATCTTTCTTCCGCTTCCGCTTCCGACCTTTCCATGGATGCCGTCTATACCCACGACGCCTCACTTCCCACGGATCACGGTTTGATCGTCATGCGCCCGGGCAAGCCCAGCCGCGTAGCCGAAGGTCCGCGCCATTCTTGGTTTTGCGCTTCTTTGGAGATCCCTATACTCGGTGTGGTCAGGTCTCCCGCCACTACTGAGGCTGGAGATATGGTTTGGCTCGACGCGAGAACGTTATTGATTGGCCACGGCTTTCGCACCAACGCGGCTGGAATTCATCAGATTCGCACGATGCTCGCGGCTAAAGGGATCGAAGTTCTTTCCGCTCCCTTGCCCTACGGTCCCGGTCCCTCCGCGTGCCTGCATCTGATGTCGCTGATCAGCCTGCTCGACGAACACACGGTATTGGTCGATCTTCCGTGGCTCGCAGTCGAGACGGTTGAACTGCTCAAGTCGCGTGGATTCCAATTCATCGAAATCGACTCCTCCGAGCGCGACACGCTCGCCTGCAACGTCCTCGCCCTGGGCAACAAACGCCTGCTCGCGATTGAAGAAAATCGTAAGACGAACGCCCGCCTGCGCCAGGCCGGATTCGATCTCCGAACCTTTCCCGGCAGCGAATTGTGCATCAACGGCAGCGGCGGGCCGACGTGCTTAACGCGCCCGTTGCTGCGAGGCTGATCTTTATTCGGATTATGTTCACTCCAGGGACTCGAGACCGATGCTCCGCTATTGAGGTTTTGTTGGCGCATAAAAGTCGACCAGGTTCCCGTCTGGGTCGCGGAAGTGGAACGAACGCGTTCCCCAGGGCTGGTTTGTAGGCCGTTTCACCCAAACTTTCACTATGCCTTGCAACCGGGCAAATTCGTCATCGACATTCCCCACCTTGAACTCCAGGATCGCACTCTTATTGGTTGCCGGTATGGCCGAGCCGGGAATGTATTGTTGCTGTGCCTCTGCGGAAAATATTGCCAGCACTCCTGCGCTCGAAGGAAACTCGGCATATACGCTGTTGCTTATCTGCGCCTGACTGTCCAATATATGTTGATAGAAGTCCACAAGCTCCCTGAACTTGCTCGTAATTATGCAAGTGTGGACGAGCACGGGCTTGGGGGGCTCGCGATGCTGCGCTTCACCTCGCGATCCTTGCCACATGACAACAGAAAACATGCCAATAAGGACCAGCACGCGAAGAGGTTTCATTTTTGATCACTCCCTAAAAAGCGGCTACGAGCATAGCAGTCTCAACATCCGCTCATCTTGAGGATCGGACATACGTAGACGGGTGCCTTTGGTCGTCATTCTCCACCATCGTAGGATGTTCAACCCGACCAACGCATGCTCCTGCTAAAATAATCTTGCATGCTTCTTCCCTTCGTCCGCGACCTCTTCGTGGACGTAGAAAAGCTTCCCGCTTTCGCGCGTGCAGCCTCCCATCTCAAGGAGGGCACGGGGCGCATTCGTGTCTCCGGACTCACGCCCACGGCAAAAGCCTTGCTGCTCGTACTGTTTCAACGCGCCGCATCGCGACCGCTCATATTTGTGGTGAACGATAACCGCGCGGTCGAGGATTTTCTTCCTGTTCTCCGCGGCTTCGCAGAACTTACGTCCGCCTGCGATCCGGCCTCCATAATCTCGCTTCCCGCTCGCGACGTGCTGCCGTTCCAAAACCTCTCTCCGCACCCGGAACTTCAAGAAGAACGCGCCACGGCACTCTGGAAGATCGCCACCGGCGCGGCGTCGATTGTGGTCTCGCCAGTCGCGGCCACCGCGATCCGCCTGCGTTCCAACGACTACTACGCCGATCTCGCCCGCACTATTCGTCGCGGGGAATCCTTCGATCTCGACGCTCTTCTGGCGCATCTCAACACGGTCGGCTATGACTCCGCTGACGTGGTCGAGATGCCCGGCCAATACGCCCTGCGCGGCGGCATCCTCGATGTTTACTCGCCCGAGGCCGATCGCCCCCTGCGCATCGAGTTTTTCGGCGACGAGGCCGATTCCATTCGAAAGTTCGATCCCACGTCGCAACGCTCGTCGAATCCCGTCGATGAGGCGCTTCTGCTTCCGCTCACCGAAACTCCAATCAGCGAGCATCTTCTCGGTGCGATTCATACGCGACTCAGTGGCCAGCGCATCTCGGGGTCGGAAGAAATCGTCGAAGCCGCCGTGCGCGCGGGCGGACTCAATGTCTTTCCCGGTTGGGAGTTTTACACTCCTGTAGCTGGAGCGAATCACAGCATTTTTGATCTCATCCCGCGAGCCGCGGTTCTCCTCGACGAAACCGATCAACTCGAGCAGGAATTTGATCGCTTCTGGACCCGCGTCGCCGAAGCCCACGAGCGCAGCGGCGTCGGCAACCTGGTGCGCCCCGAAGATCTCTACATTGCGCCGGACGCATGGTGGGAAAAGACCGCTGCGCTCCCCGGCGCCGATATCGAACATCTCGGTATCACGCGCAGTCTCGACGATGCCTCAGAAATTTCGTTTCTCTCGCAGCCCTCGCCCCGCTTCCACGGGGCTGTTCCAGCCATGCTGGCCGAAGTGCAAAAGCTGAACGCCGATGGCAAGCGCGTTCTGTTCGCCGTGCCCAATACCGGCGAAGTCGAGCGACTGGCCGATGTTTTCACCGAATACAACGTCTCCTTCAAACTAGGAAGCCGCACCCGTAGTGGCGAGAGCTATGCCGACGAAACCAGTTACTTCGCCGGTGAAGTTTTCACTACCACGCTGGCCACGGCCTATGTCCCCGAGGGCGTTCTGCTGCCCGAGGCCAATCTCGCCATCTTCGGCTCACGTGATTTGTTCGATGAGTCCGATACCGTGGCGTCGCGTCCGCAGCGATCGAAATCCAAAGTCTCCGCATTTCTCTCCGATTTTCGCGATCTCCAGGTTGGCGACTACGTGGTTCATGTGGAGCATGGCATCGGCCAGTATCAAGGGCTGAAAGAAATCAATCACGGCGATGGCCCCGCGGAATTCATGTTGCTGGAATTCGCCGAAGGCGCTCGCCTTTATGTTCCGCTCACCAGACTCGATCTAGTCCAGAAATATCGTTCGTCGGAGGGCACCAAACCGGTTCTAAGTCATCTCGGGACGCAAGCCTGGTCAAAGACGAAATCGCGCGTGAAGAAGGCCATGAAAGATATGGCCGACGAACTCCTCAAACTCTACGCCGAACGCAAAACCGCTGTCGGACACGCCTTCCCGCCTGGCAACGAATGGTTCCGCGAGTTCGAAGACGCCTTCGAATTCAGCGAGACCGAAGATCAGGCCACGGCCATCAAAGATGTGATCCGCGACATGGAATCCGCCCAACCGATGGACCGCCTGCTGTGCGGCGATGTGGGTTACGGCAAAACCGAAGTCTCCATGCGCGCGGCGTTTAAGGCCATCAGCGATAACAAACAGGTCGCTGTCCTCGCGCCCACTACCGTCCTTGCCTTTCAGCACTACGAAACCTTCAAGCAGCGTTTTGCGCCGTTTCCCGTCACCATAGAAATGATCAGCCGCTTCCGCACACCGAAGCAGCAAAAGGAAATTCTGCAAAAAACCGAGGCCGGAAAAATCGACGTCCTCATCGGCACGCACCGCATCCTTTCGAAAGATATAAAGTTCTCCGATCTTGGCCTGCTCATCGTCGACGAGGAACAGCGCTTCGGCGTCCGCCACAAAGAACGCATCAAGCAAATGCGCAAGCAAGTGGACGTGCTTACCATGTCGGCCACGCCCATCCCGCGAACTCTACACATGTCGCTGGTTGGCCTGCGCGATATGAGCGTGATTGAAACTCCGCCTAAAGATCGTATGGCGATTCAAACCGTCGTCGCCAGTTGGGATGAAAAATTAATTCAGTCGGCGATTGAACAGGAGCTCGAGCGCGGCGGCCAGGTTTACTTTGTTCACAACCGCGTCGATACCATCTGGGAGATCGCAGCGAAGCTTCAAGCACTGGTTCCGCCGGCACGGATCATCGTGGGCCATGGACAAATGTCCGAGGGCGAGCTCGAGAAAGTGATGCTGAAGTTCATGCACCACGAAGCCGACATTCTGGTTTCGACTACGATCATCGAAAACGGCCTCGACATTCCGCTGTGCAACACGATTCTCATCAACCGCGCCGACCGTCTGGGTCTTTCCGAGCTTTATCAACTCCGTGGCCGCGTTGGCCGTTCCAACCGCCGCGCTTACGCTTATCTCATGCTGCCGCCGGAAGTCGAGCTCACTCCAATCGCCCGCCGCCGTCTCGCCGCGCTCAAGGAATTTTCCGACCTCGGCGCCGGATTTAAAATTGCCGCCCTCGATCTTGAACTCCGTGGCGCTGGAAACATGCTCGGCGGCGAACAGAGCGGCCACATTGAAGCCATCGGCTTCGAGCTCTACACCCAGATGCTCGAGCGTGCTGTCCGCGAAATGAAAGGCGAGGCCGGGCCGGACGAGGCCGAAACCCAGCTCAATCTGGGCCTCAACATTCGCATTCCCGCCGACTACATCCCCGAAGAAAACCAGCGGCTGCAAATGTACAAACGCGTCGCCCGCGTGGAAAGCGAATCGCAATTGACCGATGTTTCCGCCGAATTGCAGGACCGCTATGGCCCGCCGCCGCCGGCAGTCCGCAACTTGCTGGACTACGCGTCACTGAAACTTTTGTGCATGAAGGTCGGGGTCAACGCCATCGAGCGCAAACGCGACTCCGTGACCTTCAAGTTCCAGCAAAGTGCTGGGGTCGATCCCGAGCAGTTGGCCCGCTTTGTTTCCGGCCAGCGCGGCGCGCAATTCACCCCGGATGGAATGCTGAAATTTGTTTTGAAGGCCGCGGCCGCGGAAGAGGTTCTCCGCGTTCTGCGTACGGTGCTGGAGCAACTGTCGAGCACGGAAACGGCATCAGAAGTTCGCTAAGAGATTCACGCGACTTTGAACCGATGTAACTTTGAAGAGTGTGCCTTCGGCCGCAAGTTGCGGATGTTGCCGGACCGTGCGATAGAATCAGCAGTTCCAAGCTTTACAACGAGCTAGGCAGACCCCGTCTATGACGATGAAACTCCGCAAAGCCGTTTTTCCCGCCGCCGGGCTCGGCACGCGCTTCCTGCCAGCAACCAAAGCTCAGCCCAAAGAGATGCTTCCTCTGGTAGATAAGCCCATCATCCAATACGGAGTCGAGGAAGCCATGGCTTCCGGATGCAACCAGATCCTCATTATCACCGGCCGGGGCAAGCAATCCATCGAGGACCATTTCGATGTCAGCTACGAACTCGAACGCATGCTCGCAGAGCGCAATAAGACTGACCTGCTCCAGATCGTGCGCTCTATCTCCGACATGATCTATGTCGCCTACGTTCGCCAGAAGGAAGCGCTGGGCCTGGGCCACGCCGTTCTCATGGCCCGCGAACTCGTCGGCAACGAGCCTTTCGCCGTCCTGCTTGCCGATGACGTTATCGACGCCAAGGTACCCTGCCTCAAGCAAATGGTCGAAGTCTTCGACCAGACCCAGTGCTCCGTTCTCGCCACCCAGGTGATTGAAGGCAAAATGATTTCATCCTACGGCGTTCTGGACGTAAAGCCTGTCGAAGACAGCCGCTTTGGCGACCGTCTCTTCGAAATAAAAAACATGGTGGAGAAGCCGAAGCCGGAGGACGCTCCATCCAGCCTTGCCATCATCGGCCGCTATATTCTCACCCCGGCAATTTTCGACTGCCTCGCCAACACTCCCACCGGCGCAGGCGGCGAACTGCAACTCACGGACGGAATGCGCCTCTTGCTGCAGAAAGAAAAAATGTACGCTTACGTTTACGAAGGCCGTCGCCACGATACCGGCGACAAGCTGGGATTTCTCAAGGCCACGGTGGAGTTCGCACTGAAACGCGAAGACCTGGGCGAGCCCTTCCGCGAATACTTGAAGGGTTTGAAACTGTAGCTGATTGATTCCGGTAAGTGGAAATTCGTAAAGCTCAACGTTCGCGTTTTGTTTGCTCTTGGGGTATTAGTGGTGCGGTGCTGTCAGCGTTATCATAAGGCTCCGCGTCAGTACGAGAGAGTAAACTTTGGTTTGTTGAGGAACACACTTCTGCGAGGTATTCTGTACTTCCCATTTGAGTCCTCCTCATAATCTTTAAGGCAGAGAGGTTCAGCAACACAGATGGGCAAGCGCAGCGAGCCCCGCAAGGAGATCCAGGCTCCCGTG
>JBAUVJ010000157.1:0-5936 GCA_049583165.1 Candidatus Sulfotelmatobacter sp.
AGGTGTGCCATAAAGAAGTAAAAACCGTAAGGTGCAGTCAAGACAGCGGATTTTTGTTTCAGGCGATTCCAACAACAGCTAAAAACGGTAATTGGAGTGATGATAGCACGCCCGGAAAGCAAACGCCTGTTGACACTCGACGTCCATCAATTCAGAGTTCTCCCGTGTCAACTCCAACCGATTCATAACGGGCTGCCGCTGCTAGAATTAGCTGTGTCTGAAAGCTTAGGAACAGCGCTTGCTTTCACCAAGCGAGCAATTTACGCTTTAGCGACGTTTCTGGCCTCCCTCCTTATAAATCGGGCCATGAGCATTTTATGACCCTAAGCGTTGCAATTGTGGGCTGCGGTAAGTCGGCGGAGAACCATGTCACGGAGATCAGGAGACTGGGAGGCGCGCGACTCACCGGCGTTTGCGACTGCGAGCCCCTGATGGCGGAGCAGTTTTCCATTCGTCACGATATTAGCTACTGGTATTCCGACTTCGGTCAATTGTTGCTCGAACTAAAACCCGATGTCGTCCACATTACAGCCCCGCCTCAAGCTCACTTGAACTTGGCCCTCCAGGCTATCGCAGCAGGATGCCACGTTTTTGTGGAGAAACCTCTTACTGAGAATACCCGACAATCTGAAGATCTGGTCCGAACAGCCCGGGCTAATGGTTGCAAACTCACAGTTGGATGGACGTACTATTTCCATCCGGCTTTGCGGGCTGCGCGCAAGATAGTCGAGCAGGGCCTCATCGGAGATTTGGTCCACGTAGAAGCCTTTACCGCCTATGATCTCCAGGGTAACTTCGGCGCCGCCGTGCTTCAGGATCGCACTCACTGGGTACATCGTTTGCCCGGAAAATTGTTCCAGAATAACCTCGATCACTCCCTCGCCTTTGTAGCGGAATTCATTGATCCGGAAAACTGCTCGCTCGAAGTCCAGGCTTGGCGCGCCACGGATTCGCCGTATCCCGAGCTGCTCGACGAGCTACGGGTCACGATAATAGGCCGGAGAACATCCGCCAATTTGCTCTTTTCTTGCCGCGCAAAACCGCTGGGTGATTCCCTTGTCATAACCGGAAGCAAAGGCACACTCCGCGTGGACCTCGTGAACGATATCGTTACCCTAGCGTCCACCTCGCGGTTACCGGGAGCCTTTGGGAGGTTGGCGTTCGCTTTCGATCAAACTCGTCAGCTCGCGCGACAAACGCTTCAAAACATGGTTCGCTTCGCCCGGTCCGACTTCCCACCTTTGCCTGGTCTCACCTTCCTGACCACAGAGTTCTACAAGTGCATCGAATCCGGTGAAGATATTCCGATTTCGGACGCGCAGATTCTTCGCGTATGCCTGATGATGGAGAGGGTTGTGGAACGCATTCACGAAATCAAGGTGATGACCGCATGACGGTATTGGTGACCGGCGCGAGCGGCCTCCTCGGTTCGCGAGTTGTTGAGCTGCTGTGTGCTTCTGGTTTGCCTCGCATCCGCTGTTTCGTTCGCCCCAGCAGCGATACTTCGGTGCTCGAACTTCTGCGGCACCGATATCCTCAGACGGCCATCGAGTTTGCTGTTGGGAATTTACTCTGTCCTGGCGATGCCATCCGAGCGACCCGCGGGGTGGATGCTGTCTACCACCTCGCTGCGGAGATGCGCGGTTTACCGTCTTCAATCTTCGGTAATACCGTTGTGGGTTCCAGAAACCTGTTGGATGGGATTGTTCAACATGCCGTGTCTAGGGTTGTCCTGATTGGCTCAATAGCCTCATATGGCGTGGCCGACCTTCCTCCTAGCGTTTGCGTTACCGAGGAAATCCGGCTGGAGGCGAGACCCGAAAAACGCGACGCGTACTGCTTTGCCAAAGTTCATCAAGAAATACTCTTTCAGCGCTACCGCCAAAACCATGCCTTCGATCTCACAATCTTGCGTTCGGGGGTCATCTATGGCGAAGGCGGATGTCTGCTGCCTTCCAGGATCGGGTTCTTCGTCGGTCCTTTGTTATTCCAGGTTCACGGTCATAATGTGCTTCCTCTCACTTATGTCGAAAACTGTGCATCTGCTGTCGTACTTGCTGCGCAAGCCCCCACATTTCCGGCAGGTACCTACAACGTAGTCGACGATGATTTGCCAACCTCCACCGAATATCTTCGGCACTTTCGTTCTCAGTTGAACAATTTACCCTCAGTCCGCGTTCCTCTACTTCTGGCAGTTTATCTTGCCAAAGGAATCCAGCGTTATCACTCATATTCCAAAGCGCAAATTCCTCTCGCTCTGACGCCTTATCGCGTGCATTCAACTTGGAAGGGACACACTTATTCGAATGCTAAACTGAAGGCCGCTGGCTGGCGGCAAGCGGTTCCGACGCGGGAGGCGATCTCGCGCACCTTCACGTACGCTCGGTTGCGGCGCGAACTCCAAACTTTCGAGAGAGATTTCCTTCATTGAACAGCCTCCCTCATCAACGCAGCAATGCTCCAGTTTTTGTGGTTGGCTCCGCACGCTCCGGAAACACCCTTCTGTATCACACGCTTCTTTCGTCGGGCAGTTTCGCAGATTACCGTGGCGAGCCCGCAGTTTTTGACCTCCTGTCACCCAAGTTTGGCAACCTTTCCTCCCGACGCAATCGGGAACGCCTGTTAGCCATCTGGCTGCGCAGCAAGATGTTCCGAATTTCCGGACTGGAACAAAACACGATTCGTGTCAGGATGCTCAACGAGTGTCGGAAATGGGGAGACTTCTTGGATGTTTTGATGAGTGAAATTGCGCGTTCGCAAGGCTTGAACCGCTGGGCAGTGTGGGGGCCGGATAATCTTTTGTGCATGGCATCGATCAAAGCGGAAATACCGGATGCTTTGTTTATCCACGTCATCCGCGATGGCCGCGACGTGGCCGTATCGATGCATCGGGAAGGCTGGATCGTCCCCTTTCTCTGGGATCGACGACAAGGCTTACTCGTCGCGGCATTGCACTGGAAATGGAAGGTCGAGCATGGCATGCGGACCGGTCACCGTTTGGGAGCGGACTACATCGAGGTACACTTCGAAGACCTGGTGCTCAGCCCCAAAGAGACGCTGGGGCGGATTGGCAGCTTTATCGAACAGGATCTGGATGCTAGCCGAATTCGCCGGCGTTCCATCGGTACCCTTGCGGCTCCAAACTCAACCTTCCAGGAAGAAGTACGAGTCGACAACTTTCAGCCGGTCCAGCGATGGCGTCAAAGTATGTCGAGCGCGGAAGTCGAAACTGTGGAATCCAGCATCGGCCCGCTGCTCCGGGTTCTCGGCTACAAATTGTCATCTGGAGTTTCACGACTTAATTTCCAACAACGCCTTGCACAGGTCCTGTATCCGAGGTACTTCGATACCAAGCAGTGGCTTAAGTTCCATACTTTCCTCGGCCGGATGACCAGTATAGAGCGCTTGCATCTGACCCCGTGAACCAAGCGGCGATTTTCAATTGCTTAGGCTCTTTTTAGGCAAGCGGTAGTGGCAAGTCTCTTATTCACGGATATGGCATTGAAAGTGGCCATCGTCGGTCCACCGCTCGCCGTTCTCTATGGCGGGCAAGAAGTTCAGGCCCGCATCCTAACCAACGAATGGCAGGAAGACAAGGAAGTGAATGCTATTTTCGTCGCCAGCCGTCATCCATTTCCCAAATACCTCGCGCCACTGAACCGCATTCGTTATCTCCGTACTCTGTTCCGACTCCCCTGGTACTTGATCAGCCTATTCCGCGCCATTGGGAAGGCGGACCTCGTCCATATTTTCGCGGGATCGTTCGGCACGTTTCGCGCAGCCACCGCTCCGGCCTTCATGGTGGCGAAGCTGCGAAAAAAAAAGATTATCATCCACTATCACAGTGGGCGCGGCAACGAACATGTGGCAGGTTCAACCGTCACTCGCCAAGTGCTTCGCGCTTGCGATTCCGTAGTAGTCCCCTCCGAATATTTGGCTGCTGCTTTTCGCGCGCACGGCATTTGTACGGTGGTTGTCCAGAATGTTGTCGATATCGACAAATATCGCTACCGTCTGCGTGATCCGCTGCAGCCTCGTTTGTTGTGTACACGAAATCTTGAAATGCACTATGGCCTGGACGTCGTCGTACGGGCATTTGCCGAGGTTCAGCAGAAATTCCCCGAGGCGTCGCTCCGCCTGGTCGGAAGCGGCCAACGAGCGGGAGAAATACGCCGACTAGTGCGGAAACTCGGGCTAAAGCATGTTCAGTTAGTGGGGGCGATCCATCCCGATGACATGCCGGCAATCTATGATCGGTCGGATATCTTCATTAACGGCTCCTATGTCGATTGTGCGCCCGTTTCAATCCTTGAAGCATTTTGTTCCGGACTACCTGTAGTTACGACGGCTGCAGGCGGAATTCCTTACCTTGTCGAGCACGGGCGTACGGGACTTCTCTATCCCCCTGGAGACTGGTCACGCCTAGCACAAGGCGTAATCGACCTCCTAAGCCAGCAGAACCTTGTCAATACAGTTACAGGGGAAGCGCGCCGGCAAACCGTTCATTATTCTTGGCAAGCCTTGCGACCACTGTGGCTGAAAGTGTATCGAGAAGCATGCGAGAGGCGCACACTGCCGATTGAGGAAAATCGGAATTTGAGTCATTAACTCCGGAGCGAGGGTTTTGATTTGAATCTCTGACCGCACGAGTTGATCGAAGGGTTGAGGAG
Organism: Candidatus Sulfotelmatobacter sp.; assembly: GCA_049583165.1. Lineage (GTDB taxonomy): Bacteria > Acidobacteriota > Terriglobia > Terriglobales > Acidobacteriaceae > Sulfotelmatobacter. The sequence goes on from JBAUVJ010000157.1 coordinate 4,671, forward strand.
CGTGTCGCGCCCAAGCCGCGCGTGTTTGAGTCGGAGCTCAGTTTCCAGGAACGGTCAAGGCTGCCGTTTCTCAATACCTTGCACTTGTTCGAGAGTTTCTAAGAGCTGTTTCCATCGTCCAGCCCTCGCATAATCGCGAAGAGCATACAGGGCAGCCGCCGAAGTTCTCTGATTTTCTGCAAGAGCGAGGTTATACGCGGCTAGCCGCTCAGATTCGGGAGACTGAAGCGCTGCTTGAAGAGCGAAATTCTCCGTTAATAGGCGCTGGTATTCAAGTAAAAGCGCAGTAACGCAATCGTTCGCTGTCGGATCATTGTCCATGATCCCGCGAATTATATTCCAGAATTGAGGAGCCGTGACGAAACACAAACATCAGGTCGCATTCTCCAAGTCTTCCGTACCATGGATCAAGCTGGATCATCCTCTGGAGATTCCAATCGATTCGGTACGCCAATTATCTGGAAATCTAGAGGTCTGTAAGTGTGCGTCTGATCGCAATGTGGACAGAGCAAATCCACCGTCCCTTTCGGCGGATACAAACCGGTCCGAATCGAGTGATCAGTTGTCTCATAGATACTGATGTAGCCGCCCTTTGGAATGATTGTTACTTTACAGTCCGGCGTTTTGCAGATGACGGCCCAATACGCATACTTCATAGCGCCGCGAGTTATACGCTTCGCGGTCCGATGAATAGCGTGAAGGAATTCTCCTCTACCAGGTTGGCGTACGGCATATTTCCCGCTTTCTCACTTGCTCGTAATCCCACCCCTGGCGCATCATCCAGCACAAACGAACCTCCAGTCTCCGCGCCATCGCCACCTTGGCGATCTTCCGTCCTTGTCGCATCGCCAAGTAAAAATACTGGCTGCGCCACTCCGGGATGCTGCGTGCCGTGAGAAAGCGAATGAGTCGACAGCAACGATTGAGGTCTTGGTTCGGGATATCGCGTTGCTTGCCGGTCGCTATTACCTGGGCAGCAGTGTTTGTTACCCTATCTGGCTGTGCTAGTTGCTGGCTGTCCATTTTGAAATGCACGTAGTTCGCAGAGCGCGATAGGCATCGCGGTATGCTTAGCAGTGGCCGGGATCGCTATGGCATAGTTGGCAAAATGGTTGCGGTGGAATGCGGGAAAAGCGTGTACCATGCGCCAAGGAGAATCTCGTGGGTTGTCTACTGCTGATTGTCTTTCTAGCCTTTCCTCGGATAGCGCTCGTGCTGTTATTCCTGTTCTCAAACTACCTGCAACGAGCGTACGATGGGCTAATC
>JBAUVJ010000158.1:0-3068 GCA_049583165.1 Candidatus Sulfotelmatobacter sp.
CGCCATGTGCGCAGCGAATGTTCTTGCGAGTACTTCTGCATTCCCCATCAAACCTACCGCGCTGCTCGTGCAACTCGTAGGCCTGTTGACCACTCATTTTGGCAGTCAGTTCCACGGAGCGCCGCACAAAGGGAGTAAGGTCTAGGCGATGTTACCAACTGAGACCTGCTGGCGCTTTGCTGCGGTTGCTTTCCAAGAATCACCCGACCAAATTCTGGACAACCCATGGTGTTCGAATGCGAGCAGTCCGGCGCAATGGCTCCGGGGACGGCCGCAGGACTCTGGCGTCGTTTGGCGGCTACCGGGTGGAGCGAGCCAGTTCACGGGCGGGAGTTGCCCCGCTGAAAGCCAGCGGCTTTTCACGGCGCACTGTTTCGCCAACAAAGGGGCGGAAAACGGAAGTGCCCCGGTTCAGAACCCATGAGGCGACACTACACGACGCCGAGGGGACGTGAGGCCGCCATGCGCTGCAATTTTCCTCGCAGGTAGTCGTCGTTAGGGATAAAAGTTCGCTTTCCCGGAATGTACAGACCGACGCAATTGACATCGAGCATTTCAGCGCAGAGCTTTGCGAGCACGGCGTACTCCAGTTCGAGATCGGCACCACCTTTGACATAATCCACCGTCGTCCATGCTGTGTGGTCAGCCCACGCTTGGCGTTGGCTTGGTTTTCGCCATGACCTCCCAATGTCATAAGAGTCGTCGCCGTAGGGCTTCCTGTAGTTCAGAAAGCTGAGAGAGTGCAGCCCCGCTTTCACGATGGTGAACAGTACGACTTGGATCACGTAGTGCCGCGATTCTTTCTCTCCCGTGAAGGAAGCGCCAAAAGCCTTTTCTGCTGTCAATCGAAGCTGATCCAGCGTTGAAAACTTTGGTTCGCGTAGCAGCAGCACCATGGAGACAGGGCCATCGCCGTCTTTGTCTGCCTTCCCTCCCCATCGCAAAATCGACTCAAAGGCTCCCTTTAGATTGAATCTCATTGGTAGATGATGGCGCGGTATCAGCGAGGCTGACCCGTTTCCATTGCATCCCCTTTCAAACCGTGCATGCCGTTTTCCGACACACGGCTTAACGATGATCTTCTGGGTGTGGCTTGCATAGGGTATCGCACTGTGCCCATCAAACGATGGAGGCCCATAGCGTAGAGCTGGTTATGGGTAAAGGATGGTCGCCTCGTGGGTCGCCGGCCGCCGCGCCGGTACTGCCAGCGCCGAAGACTTTGAACGACGAAGTGATCCAAACTGTTGAATTCCCGATCGGCATTACCGGTACGGAAATAATTTCCCCAGCCACGAAGTACGGGATTGAGTTCCACGATCAGCTGCTTCACGTCTTTCCCGCTCTGCTGCTTACTGGTACCGCACCTATGCACAGGATTTGAACGGATGGAGGGAGGCTGAAGGGATGAGCCGTTTGGGCCCCCTGGAAATCCTGTAGTAAAACAGAGAAGCCGCGAAGTTAGAGCTTCGCGAGCTGATTTCCAGGAGTCACCCAAATGGTGATCGACAAGAAAAAGCATAGCGACAAACCTCGCCTGAATCAAGGGTCTTCCGCAGCTATGGCGGAGCCCAATAAAATTGCCTCTTGCACTCACTTTGACTTCCAGGGCAAGAATCTCACTCCCTACGGTGGACTGTTTCCGGTAGCCACGATGTTAGAGAGGCTGGGCTTTGAGAAATTGGTCAGTGAAATTCTGAAGGTAAAGCGCATCCCGCGCGTCATGACCATCTATCAATTCATTCTGGGGATGGTATTAGCGATTTATGTGGGATTTGCACGCCTCAACCACCTTCGTTTTGTGGCCCAGGACCCGATGCTGACCGGGATTCTGAATGTGAGCAAGCTGCCGGGGCAGAGCGTGTTCTGGCGGTTTCTGGCCTCGCTGAATCTGAATCTGTCCGATCAACTGTTGCAACTGCAGCGCATTCTGCGCGAGCGAGTATGGGCCGCAGCCCACGTAGGGCTGGCGTCGATCACGCTCGACACCGATACCACCGTGCACACGCTCTATGGCCGACAGATGGGGGCCCGCAAGGGGTATAACCCGAAAAATAAAGGCAAGAAAAGCTATCAGCCCATTCTCACTTTTATTGCGGAAACGCACGAGTACATGGGAGGAGAACTGCGCAATGGCGATCGGCCCGATGGGAAACAGATCGCGCGCCATCTGCGCAGTGTGATCGCCGCCTTGCCCAAGGGTGTGCAGAAGATTTTCGCCCGGGCCGATTCCGGTTTCTATTGTTGGGAGGCCGTGCAAGCCTATCAACAAGCGCAGGTGCACTTCATCATCGTGGCCCGTAAGACCGCGCGTCTGCTGGAACGACTGCAAACCGCCGACTGGAAACCCTCGCCCAAGACCGATGCCGAGCAGCAATGCGAATTCCGCTATCAGCCGGAGGGTTGGGACCAGGCCTATCGCTTTGTCGCCTTGCGCTACAAGAAGAAGGAGGAGGAGAACCCTTCTGAGCGCGAGCAGTATCAACTCTTCGACAGCCCGGAATATAGCTACCGAGTGTTTGTGACCGACATGGACCGGGACATCGATCTGCTGGTGTGGTTTTACCGTCAGCGAGCGGGAGCGGAGAACCTGATCAAAGAAGCCAATAACGACGCCGGATTGGCGGCGCATCCTTCCCGACGCTGGGCCAGCAACTGCGTGCATTTTCAACTGGTGATGCTGGCCTACAACCTGAATTGCTGGCTGCTGCTGTTCCAGCGGGAAGAGGGAGTGAAGGTGGACAACCTTGAGCATACCCGGTTAGCTACAGCGCGTTTGCGTACTTTTTCCTTGGGGATGTTGGCCATTGCTGGCATGCCCTCGCACTTACCTCCTGGCAAGCATGATCAAAGCAGGGCCCCTTCCCTCCAGCGCGTTGTCTTGCACGCCTTCCTAGGTACTACGGACCCCTCGGACTCCCTCCCGGCTCCTCGCGTCTTCGGCCTCCGGCCTTATACGCTCGGTCTTCGCCTGACTAGCCGCCAGGTAGGGTCTCTCCTGTTCCGCATTGTTCTTTCTCAACGTGCCGCCGCCTGAGACCCCGGGGAGAATCCAGCATTCGTTCCGGTCC
>JBAUVJ010000159.1:0-4916 GCA_049583165.1 Candidatus Sulfotelmatobacter sp.
TCAAGGGCGGGTACTATGCTGCTTCGTGGGCTGGCCCAGCAATTTTTTTAATACCCACCACGACAAGGAATGCCCTCGATAGGAACGAGGGCGCGATGCTGCCGACGGTTATGTTCAGCCGTCACATGTTATAGCCCCGCCGGTATGAGACACCTGCGAAGTGCCCGCCAACCTACATCGCTGTTATGGCGCTGACGGGAAATACAGGAGGAAATACAGAAATACAGAGAAATACAGGGAGAAATACAGGGACAGACGGGACGTTCCCCGATTTTCGGAAGGAATGAATTGGGGAACGTCCCGTCTGTCCCCATATTCCCTCCCATATTCCCTCTGTCCCCATATTCCTGTCCCCATATTCCTGTCCCCATATTCCTCCCATATTTCCCGAATTTTGGGTGTCGACCGGCCCAGATTGGCGAGCTGGCAATCTGTATTTGACGGCCAACTCTGACCGCTTGTCTCATTTCGGATACCGCATATCACTTTTCCGACAAACGCTGGTTCTTCGCGACCTATTGTCCAGTGGGCCATCGTTACGAGCAGTATCAGTTGTTCAGATTGACATAAAGGAGTTTCCCATGAAGAAGATTCTTGCTCATTATGGAGTGTGTGTGCTGGCGGTTGCTCTGGTGGTGCCGATGGTGCAGGCGCAGTCGACAAAATGCAGGCGCCGTCGGCAGAAATACAGACCGCCTTTGGAAAAGATGCCGAAACGCTCTCCGACAAATTCACTGGTCTCGCGCGCGTTATGGATGGCAAGTACGACTGGAAGCCCGGCCAGGGTGTTCGTTCTGTCAGCGACGTGTTCAACCTGATCGTTGAGGAGAACGGCCTGCTCGCCGGCGCGCTCTCGGGCAAACCGACTACGGGACCAGAGCCCGCGCCCATCACCAATCCGGCGAAAGTGCAGGAAGCTCTGAAGACTTCTTACGCGAATCTGCAAAAAGCGATCATGGGAGTTTCCGACAAGGACCTGCAGACACACGTGAAACTGTTCGGAGAAGACATGACCAAGCAGGGCGCGGTGATGCTGATTCTCGAAGATCAACACGAGCTTCTGGGGCAGTCGATCGCGTACGCGCGCACCAACGGCGTGGTTCCGCCCTGGTCTAAGTAGGAGCGCCGCGCACGGCTAGGGACAAAACGCTTTATCAAAATAAGCCGAGGAGCTGATTTCATGAATCGCAGCTGCAATTTCATATTGTGTGGTTTTCTTGCCGGTGCGGTGCTTAGCGCAACCGCGCAGCAGTCCGCTCCTGCCGTACCTGCGCCGCCTCCACCGGCGGGGACACTGGCAGGGCATCCAGACTAGCCTGCGGCGAAGAACCCCGGCGACGTGGACACGGTAGACCACCTCATCGCTTCACTCTATGACGTGGTCTCCGGCACAGCCGGGCAGCGCGACTGGGACCGCTTCCGCTCGCTGTTTGTGCCCGACGGGCGGATCGTCTCAATTGTTCCGGAGCGTGCGGCAACAAAAGATGCACCGTCGCGAAAGGACGATGCCGTCTTCCTGACTCCCGACATGTTCGCGCAGCAAAACGATGACTACTTCAAGACGCACGGTTTCTTCGAACAACGCATAGCCAGCAGAGTCGAAGAGTTCGGGAATCTCGTCGAGGTGTGGAGCACGTCCGAAATCCGGGATGCGAAGGACGATGCCCAGCCATTCTCGCGAGGCATAGATTCGTTCCAGATTGTGCATGCTCACGGACGCTTCTGGATCGCAAGCCTTCTCTTTGATCATGAGCGACCAGGGTTGACGCTGCCCGCGAAGTACCTGAAGAGCGCCGGGGTATGAGAAGAGCCTTCACGAAAGGCCCGCAACAAAATGCGGTGAACGATGCCATCGGACTTGAACCAGGCGATTCGTGAGCCTGAGGTTGTCACTACCGGACGGCCGACTTCCCGTTACCGATCTGCACTTGATGAGTGCATTGGCGACTTACCACTCACCGCGTAGGTCCTAGCGAGTCGTCTGGCAAAGATCACTTGCCCAACAGGGCAGGGAGACACCGAGAAGGTTCCAGAGAACAGTCCGCGCATTCCTCCTGCCCCTAATTGCCGGCGCCATAACCGTTGCCGGCTCGCTCTCCTGCGCGGAGTATCAAGCAGCGCAGGTGTCAGGGTTCAGAGATAAGGGAACAAAAATCAAGAATCGCAAGATTCACCCTTGACATTGACCCGAACATGCACAACTATATGGTTGTGGATAATCTTGGTACAACATTTACGGCTTTGTCTGATCCAACCCGCCGGGCAATGATCGAACGACTCTCCCATGGGCCTGCCTCTGTGCATGGCTTGACGGAACCGTTTGCACTCTCGCAGCAGATGATTTCAAAACACATTGCCTACCTGGTGCGGGCGCGGATTGTAATCAAGACGAAGCGTGGACGCGAGAGTGTTTGCACGCTTAGGCCAGAAGCGATTAAGACGGTCAGCGACTGGGCCATCCGCTACCGGCGGTTCTGGGAAGAGAGCTTCGACAAACTGGAAGTCGTCGTAAATCAAATGAAGATAGAGGAGAAGAGATGACAGAAGACACGGTAAGCGAAGTTGAGCGGATGGTGATTACCAGAGTTTTTGATGCTCCACGCGAACTGGTTTGGAAGGCGTGGACAGACCCGAAATATGTGATGCAGTGGTGGGGACCGAAGGGTTTTACCTCGCCTGTTTGCAAGATGGACTTTCGCGTTGGAGGGAAATCTCTCTTCTGCATGAAGGCACCGGATGGGCAGGAGGGCTGGAATGGGATCGAATACCACGAGATCGTGCCGTACGAGAAGATCGTGTCCTCGATGTACTTTTCAGACGCGGAGGGAAACAAGATTGATCCTGAGCAACTGGGAATAGAACCTGAGGCCATTGAGGGCGCATACGACGTGACTCTGTTTGAGGATCTGGGAGACGGCCGGACGAAGCTGACCCAGATTGGAAATGAGCCGATGGAGAGCGCGAGAGACAGCGGTCAACTCGAGGGCTGGAACGAGCAACTCGACAAGTTTGCTGCGGTGGTCGAGGATCTGGCGCAGGCGAAATAAGAAACTGAAGCTTTGATTCGCGAAACTCAACCGTGGAGGAAGAAATGAAAAGAACACCGTTGCTCGCTATCGTGCTGCTGGCATTCGCATTTTTCGCCCATGCCCAGGACGCGATGAAGAAAGATGCAGGCGTCAAACCTGCAGATCCGGAATCGAAAGTCGTGCTTGATTCCTGGAATGAGATTGGCCGCAAGCTGACGACGATGGCCGAAGAGTTTCCTGAGGACAAATACGACTTCAAGCCGACACCCGCGGAGCGGAGCTTCGCCGAGCAGTTGCTGCACGCGGCGGGTTCCTGCTACTACTTCACGAATCCTGCGATGGGGAAGAGGCCCCCCGCTGGAGAAGATCCGAAGCGCGACCAATACAAGTCAAAGGCCGACATCGTTGCGTTCGTCAAGAAATCCTTCGCCGATGGTGCCGCCGCCATCCAGTCGAAAGGCGACAAAGGCCTGATGACGGAGGTTGTTTATTTCTCTCAGCAGAAATCGCGCGTTATCGACATTGCCTACGGCATCATCGAGCATAGCGGTGAACACTACGGCCAGCTCGTTGTGTACTACCGCCTTGCAGGTCTTGTGCCGCCGGAGTCGCAGCCCAAGAAGTAAAGCTCAAGAGACCAGGTACCCCGTCCTTATCGCGCGCCGTTTGCGCGAACGGGCGGGGATTTTGGTTTCGGTACTTTTAGTAGTCAATCAGCCGCCCGGCATCTGGATATCTCTGCTTTCGTTCCGCTGCAAGATTTGGGTTCGGTCGCAGCGCCGCCCGTTTCGCCGTCCAGTGCAGTCGGGTTGGTACTCCCTGATAAGCAGGTATCGGGAAACGCGTTTGTCGCCATCAATTCCCGAATTGTCGGCCAATACTTTCCGGTCGGGAATGTTGGTAGCGTGGGTCACATCGACCTTCCTAAGGTCGAAAATAGCGTTGTGTTGCTATTTTCATAATCTATGACAATCGAAAATAGCGAAATTCGCTATTTGCCCAGGCGAATCCATCGCGAGGGTTTCCTAACGCTTAGCAGCGGCGAGGAAAAGATCCGCTGACGGGTACACTACGTCAAATTGCGAATTGACACGAATGCGTAGGCAAGCGTGAAAAGCATCTCTTTACGCTTCCGGGAGCGGTCAGACAAAAAACGCTGACTGGAACCTCGACTCTGGGTCTAAAGATCGAGCATGATCCATGTTGGCGCGTGGTCGCTCGCATTTTCCTGCCCACGCGCCCATCGGTCGACACCGCCATCCACGAGCCGGTCTGACAAATTCGGCGAGAGCAGAAAGTGATCGAGTCGCATGCCTTTGTCCTTCTGCCACCGTTCAAATTTGTAATCCCAGAATGTCCAGAGCGGCTCGTCCGGATGTAGCTTCCGCATGGCGTCGGTCCAGCCCTGAGCCAGCAAACGCGCAAAAGCCTGTCGGCTTCGGGTTGGATCAACGCGTTCTGATCCAACGATCGAGTCGGATAGATGTCCTGCGGAGTCGGCACGACGTTGTAGTCACCGGCCAGCACCACGGGTGCGCCGCTCGCGATGACTAGGGCGGCGTGGGCAATGAAGCGCTCAAACCAGGCAACTTGTAATTGAATTTCGGTCCCGGCTGCAGATTGCCGTTGGGGACGTAGATGGAAGTGATCAAGACTCCCTGAACGGCCGCTTCAATGTAGCGAGCTTGCTGATCTTCAGGATTTCCCGGCAAACTTGTACAGGTCAGCACGGGAACATGGTTTCGCGCGAGAATGGCCACACCGTTCCAGGAGCGCTCCCGTTGCCAGACTGCTTCGTGCCCGAGAGCCCGAAGGGCCTTCACGGGAAATGCCTCCTGCTCTGCCTTGAGCTCTTGGAGACTAACTACATCCTGTTCAGCTTTCGCT
>JBAUVJ010000160.1:0-3794 GCA_049583165.1 Candidatus Sulfotelmatobacter sp.
AACTTGACGCGCATAATCGTCACCGAGCGCCAGAGTATTTAATCGCCGCGCCAGGGGAAAACAGAAAATCAATCCGCAAACGATCATCGCAGCGGTGACTTCGAGTTGAGACCACCTGGGGACGGCAATTACTCCAGTAAGCCATGAGGCAAGCACTCGCGTCCGCAGCCCAAAGCTGTTATCGAGCACGACAAGAAAATACGTGGAATAACTGAACATCGTGCTTACCGCGAAACCCGCGAGCAGGAGTGTAACAACCGGCACACGGCCGCCAATCCGGGCCAGCCAATATACCAGTGCCATGGTTGCCACTGAACCGGCGAACGCCATGGCAGCAGTTGCTCCGAAACCTAGAAAAGAAAAACCCGGCAGCAGAAAGAGTCCAATCCCAGCCCCCAAGGCAGCTCCCCCTGAAGTTCCGATGACGTAAGGATCAGCCATGGGGTTTCGGAAGAGCCCCTGGAATAGAAGCCCGGCTACGGAAAGTGCCGCTCCCACCAAGGCGGAAGCGAGCACACGAGGAAGGCGGATTTCGAAGAGAATCACGGCATTCGTATCCCCGGCGCGATTCCAATGGATCAAGGATGCGAACACTTCCCGAACCCCGATCCTGGTTGCGCCGATTCCCATGGAAAACACAAACACTAGGGCGAGAACTATGAGCAAGAGCGCGAGAATGAGCATGAAAAACGCGTGGCTGGAGAATCCGATCCTGCGATCGGTCCGCGGCGGCGATCCCGCCACAATTTTTTCTGCTATTTCAGTTTCCACGACTCGCCCCCGAGCGTAATGCGGATGCCAGACCGAAAGGTGAATGGTAGCGCCGGATAGCCGAATGCCTCGTCGTAGTGCTGGCTAAACATATTTTGGATATCGGCGTAAACATTGAGTGTGCGGTTCACCTGATAGCTGCCGGCAAGGTCAAGTTTTTGATATGCCGCGTCGAGATTGCGATTCGGCAGGAGCAGGCTGGTCCCGCCGTTTTCGTCGGAGAGAAAGTCGCTGTCATCCCGCCTACCCACAAAGGTTCCAGTGAGCGAACCTGTCCAACGCGAATGATGATAGATGACTGCCATATACCCGCTTTGAGGCGCTCGTCGAAATGGCCGCGCTCCAACCAGTGGCGAGAAGACGCCGATCGGAATGGCCGGGAAGTTCGAAGCAGTATTGAAGCTCGGGCCAATCGCATCGCTGGTAAAGGAACGCTGCACCACCGCATCCAGATAAGTGTATCCGCCGCGGGCGATGAGGCTTCGTCCCAGCCGATATTCGACTTCGGCTTCCGCTCCTTGGGCGCGGTACGCCTGTGAGTTCACCGTGGCGCCGAACTGTGATCCATTGAGAAGTGTGTCGGCGATGGATTGCGGCACTCCAATCTCGATCAACCCCTGCGTGGGAACAAATTCAATCAAATGGGTGAACTCATTGTGAAAGTAAGTAATGCCGAGCTTCGCTCGTCCATCGAAAAGACTCTGTTCAACCCCGCCGTCGTAGGTCTTAGATTGCTCGGCGCCGATGGGAGCAACATGGTACTGGGCAATGAGTTGCTCTCCATCGCCAAGGGTTTGAAGCAGGCTGAACAAGGATGTGCCGGCATCCGAGATACTGGGTTCCTTGATGCCAGTGCCGAAATTGGCGCGAAGCTTGGTTCCGCTGAAAACTTTCGAGGTATTAGGACGCAGCAGATAGTAAGCCAGCGATGCTCGCGGCGTGCCTGCAACTCCGAAGACGGCATTTTTCTCAATTCCACTGCCTACCGTGTAATAAAAACGGTTGGCCAAACTGCCGGCCAGTTGCAAGGTATAGCTGTAGTTGCCGCGATCGGCTGGAGGCACTCCGAAACTTGGCTGAACAAAACCCCGTTCGGCTTCGTAGCGAAATCCGAACAGCGCCGTCAATTGCGGCTTGATCTGGTAATCAGTCTGGGCGTAGACAAAATCACGATCGGTGCTGGTCAAAAACTGATTTGGATAAGGCTCAGCAAATTGAAAGATCGCCTGCCCGCTTACCGTGTATCCGTTTGCTCCGGTAAGCGTGACTGGCGCGCCAAGGTAAACGGGCCCATCAACCGGCGAGTCAAAGGGAATCCCTGTCGGCGCGTAGTCGGTGTATTGCGAGCGCAAGCGAAGCGCTCCATATCGCAACAGGTTGTGCCAACGCTGAGTCGTCTGCTGCTGGAACGTGGCTCCGAGGAAGAGTTGCTGATCTTTCTGGCCCGCGGCATCCGGGATGCCGTAGAGTTGAATCGCGTTGGGCAGTCCAACTGAAGTTGCCAGTCGCCTTACGGTAGCTCGAAATTCGGTGTTCGGTTTCGGAGTCCAGCCAAAATTTCCGGCATAGGTTCCGTTGTGGAAGGCGCTATCGGGAATGTCATTCGCGGTATCGAAACGGGAGAAGTCGGAAAAATAATCGAACTGTTTGTAACTTCCACCGAGCGATCCTTCCTGCCGGTAGGTTCCGAAATTTCCGCCATCGATTGAGTAGTTGATCTCGGGCAGAGGCGTGATGCCCCGTGGAGTCGTCATACTCACGACTCCGGCCAGCGCGTCGGAGCCGTACAGAGCGCTGTTCGGTCCGCGCAACACTTCGATCTGATCGATGCCCGTCGCGGAGAGCACGCTAAAATCGACCGCGCCACCGATATCGTTTGCGGGAATTCCATCGATGAGGACCTTGTTGGCATCGCTGTTGCCGCCGCGTATGAACAAATCGCCCTCGCCGCCGCGCTGTCCACTTTGCGTGACTTGCACGCCTGGCACCAGCCGCAGAGCCTCTTGCACGTCCAGTTTATCGACGTAGTCATCCGCGGGAAGTAAAGTGATCGACGCGCCTACTTGAGCCTTGGGCGTCGGAGAGCCGGTGGCCGTGACCGTTACAGCCTGGGAGACCACGCCGATGGAGAGAAGCAAATCAACATTCGCGTTCGCTCCTTCTCCCACATAGAACGGCTTACTGGTGGTGGAATCGAATGTGGGAGCGCTTGCCCGAAGCTGGTAGCGGCCGGCGGCAACATCATGAAATTCGTATTTCCCTTCACTGTCCGCGGTTGTTGAAGCGATAACTTTCTGATCTCGAACCAGCTCCACCTGGGCTTTCGGAATGACCGCGCCGAGCGAGTCAGAGGCTGTGCCGCGAATCGTTGCGGCTTGCGCGGCCAGTGCTAACATACTTGCGAGCAGAAGGAAGAGGAAGAATCTTCCTGGTTTACGGTCTTGCCTGAGACATTTCATTTTCCCCTCGGAAATTAGTGTTGGCAGAACCGGTCTCCTGACTCTCGCCTCGACGAATCTGGGCAACCTTCCCAGGGATTCCGCCCCAGTGGCTGCACTCATCTGCCTGCCCAGTTCTCGGCGATTACAGTTACGGGGTAGTGGCGGAATTTCACCGCGCTTCCCGAACATTCTGCCGTTTGGTTTTCGGTTAGAGTCACAGATCGTAGCGATCCGAACTCACGGATGAAATTGTTTCGCTAAGTCCTCCAATGCATCGAATGCGATCGGACTGGGATACTGAATCCGATCGTCGGTGTAATAGACGCGCTCCTGTTGAACCGCCCGTAAGTGCTCCCAGCCGGGGCGCATCTTCAATTCCTGAATCGTAATTGGCGCCCCGCGCATGAGCAGAAGCGCTTCAGGCTGACGGTTCACGATAGTTTCCAGGCTGACTTCAGGCCACTCCTGCGAGATGTCATCGGTCACGGAAAGCCCGCCAGCCGCCTCAATCAATTCGCTGATGAATGCACGTTTGCCGATGGTCATGACCGGGTCATACCAGATCGCCATGAATACGTGCAC
>JBAUVJ010000161.1:0-11007 GCA_049583165.1 Candidatus Sulfotelmatobacter sp.
GGAAAAATCAGACGACTGAGCTTCGGGCCGCTTCCACTTTACCGCAGGCTTTGGTAGAACGATTCCGATCGAGAATCGACTAGAATGTGTGAGGTTGGCGGAGCGCTTCTCAACACAGAGTTGCTGGCGTAATCCCAGGGAGAAATCAAAAATGGCGGAAGCCGTAGTTCGCACCGGAACTCAGCCTTCTATCCCTGAACTCGATGTTCTCTGGATTACTGCGGGCCTTGGATGTGACGGGGACACAATCGCAATGACGGCAGCCACTCAGCCTAGCATTGAGGACGTCCTTCTCGGACAAATTCCCTGGATTCCCAGGGTGACCCTTCACAATCCCTTCCTGGCTTTAGCCAATGGCGACGACTTCTTGAAGCCCTTTCGTCAAGCTGCGGAAGGCAAGATGGAAAACTTCATTCTCGTGGTCGAGGGATCCATCCCCAACGAACAAAATAAGGAGGAAGGCTATTGGGCCTCCATGGGCACAGATCCCAAGACGGGGCAGCCCATTACCACCTGCGAATGGATCGATCGTCTCGCTCCTCGAGCTTGGGCGGTGGTGGCTGCAGGAACCTGCTCCGCCTACGGCGGCATTCACGCCATGGAAGGCAATCCGACCGGAGCCATGGGGCTCGCCGACTACCTCGGCTGGGCTTGGAAGTCGAAAGCGGAAATACCCATCGTGTGTGTACCCGGCTGTCCGGTGCAGCCCGATAACTTCATGGAAACGCTCTTATATTTGCTATACATGGCGTCGGGCCGCGCGCCCATGATACCGCTCGATGACGCCCTTCGGCCAACCTGGCTTTTTGGCAATACGGTGCACGAAGGTTGTGACCGTGGTGGATTCTACGAGCAGGCCCAGTTTGCCGAAGAATACGGATCTCCACTTTGCATCGTAAAGCTTGGGTGTTGGGGTCCCGTGGTTCAGTGCAACGTTGGTAAGCGCGGATGGATGGGCGGCATTGGCGGATGCCCCAACGTCGGCGGCATCTGTATTGGGTGTACGATGCCGGGTTTTCCCGACAAGTTCATGCCTTTTATGAATCAGCCGCCGGGTTCTCTTTTGTCGTCGGCTGCGGTTCAAACTTATGGACGTGCTATTCACGCGTTGCGCCGTTTTACGCAGTCGTCGATGAACAAAGAGCCCAGTTGGCGCAAACCGACACGCAGCCGGGCGCAACCAAGCACGCAAGCAGAAAGCTGACCCGGGCGCTCGCGTGCAGCGTTTTTGAGGAGTGAGAATGGTGTCGTTGTCATGGCCGGATCATAAGGATGCTCGTGGCGGGCAGCGTTCTGGCGTGGCCGAACCGGACCCAAATCCTTCCGGTCTTAATCTCCTCGACCCCGACCTGGCTGAAGCTGAAGAGATTCTGCAATCCTTGGCGGGAGTCTTCCGGCGCCAACAAACTCCCGCCACCGCCCGACATGTCGTGTATCCGCCAGAACAGCCTGGCCCGGAACCGTCTGGCGATGGATGGTCCGAAAATGGGCAAGCTCCAAACCTCGAAGCCCGGTATCGGGCGCTCGTCGAACAGATTCCGGCGGTCGTGTTCATGGCGTACCTCGACCGCGGCATTGGCGAGGCTTATGTAAGCCCTCAGATCGAAGCGGCGCTGGGCTTCTCGCAAGAAGAGTGGCTGGAAGATCCCGTGCGCTGGTATAGCCACATCCATCCAGACGACAAACAGCGCTGGAGTGCGGAGGCCGCCGAGATGTTTCTGACCGGCAATCCGCTGCGTTCTTCCTATCGCGTGCTTTCGCGCGATGGCCGCGTTCTCTGGTTTCATTGCGAAGCCAAGATGATCCGCAAGGAAAACGGCGAGCCCTGGTTCGTTCACGGCGTGGGCTTTGATATCACAGATTTGAAGTGCACCGAAGAAGCATTGCAGAAGGAGCGGAACGTCGTTTCCGCTATTCTCGATACGGTGGGCGCTCTAGTGGCGGTGCTCGATCCGGAAGGCTGCATCATCCGCTTCAACCGTGCTTGTGAGCAGATGACGGGCTATTCCTTCGCCGAAGTCCAGGGCAAGTTTATCTGGGACCTATTCCTGGTTCCTGAAGATGCCGAACAATTTAAAACGTCGTTCCAGGACACCCGCGCCGACCACCGTCCCCTTGAGCCCCGTGAGTATGAGAGTTGTTGGGTGACACGGGATGGCCGACAGCGAGTGATTGCCTGGTCGACCACCGTGCTCCCGGGCGCCAGCAAGTCTGGTTCCTACATCATCGCCTCGGGAATCGACATCACCGAGCGCAAACACCTGGAGAAGACCATCCTCGAGATCAGCACGCGCGAACAGCGCCGCATTGGGCAGGACCTGCACGACGGCTTGGGCCAGCATCTAACCGGCATCGCTTTTATGAGCAAGGTGCAGGAACAGAAACTGTTGGAAAAGAACCTCCCCGAAGCCGGAGATGCGACTAAGATCGTGAACCTAGTGAATGACGCCATCCACATGACGCGCGAGTTGGCGCGGGGCTTACTCCCGGTGATGTCGGATGCGCGGGGATTGATGTCGGCCTTGCAGCAGTGGGCGGGCGAAGTGGAAGATTTGTTCGCGGTGAGCTGCCGGTTTGATTGTTTCGCGCCCGTGCTGATCCGCGACGACACAGCGTCCACGCATCTCTACTATATTGCCCGCGAAGCTGTGACAAATGCGATCAAGCATGGGCACGCCCGGCAGATTGCGATTCGTCTGGCTGCCGTCGACCGTCAGGGAGCGCTTGCGATCGAAGATGATGGCTGCGGCATCGGCAATATTCGTCCGGACAATAAGGGCGTGGGATTGCATTTGATGAACTACCGTGCCCGGATGGTCGGAGGGTCGCTCGAAGTGCAGCGCGTGGCGACTGGCGGAACCGTGGTTACCTGCCTGTTCCCCGTCGCTGATGAGGAATGAGAGGGAACATGGGCGCGACTTTTAAATCGCTGAACCAACCTGTCGTCAAGAGACGGGTCATGGTGGTCGATGACCATCCGGTCGTGCGCCAGGGTTTGGCGCTGTTGATCAATCGGGAATCCGATCTGCTGGTTTGCGGCGAGGCCGAAGAAGCGACTGGCGCAATGCACGTGCTGGCCTCGGCGCGGCCAGATGTTCTTATTGTCGACATCTCGCTCAACGGTCCGGACGGCCTCGATCTGTTAAAAAATATTCGCACCACACACCCCTTGCTGCCGGTGCTGATCCTCTCCATGCACGATGAATCGATCTATGCGGAACGCGCTCTGCGTGCCGGGGCCAACGGTTACATCATGAAACAAGAAGCCACTGGGAATGTACTGGTCGCGTTGCGCCGCATTTTGAAGGGCGAGATTTATGTGAGCGACCGGATTGCCAATAAAATGCTCAAGCACTACGTCACTGGCCAGGGCAAGCTACGAAATTCCTCGATCGCCGACCTCAGCGACCGCGAACTGGAGGTCTTTCGCCTGATCGGGGAAGGTCACGGAACCCGGCAAATTGCCGAAGCGCTGCATCTCAGCGTCAAGACCGTCGAATCCTATCAGGCCCACATTAAAGAAAAGCTCTCGCTGCGCAGCGCGCGTGAACTCATGCAGCACGCGATTCAGTGGAATATGAACGAAAAGGCGGGCTAAAGGATTTTCACCCCGAGTCTGCGCCCTCTTCAATGACTCTTCCTCGTTTTCCGCGGAAATAACGAAATCAACCAGCCGCTCCCCGTCGGGGAATCCCCGATGATATTTATGGGAATTCCACCACCTTCAAAAAGTGGCGCTCCCGCTTGTGACCTTTTCTCCTGGGGTTGATTCTAGGTGCGTTTTAGTAAGTTCCTCTTGGGGAACTGCATCGGAATCGCTCGCGATCCAGACGAGAACTTTCACAACATCGCAGACAAGGAATTCGGCAACCAACATCCTTAACAAGTTCCAAGAGGAACAAGGAGATTGCAGCTATGGCAGCTGAAACGGTTCCCTACGGTCGAGTCACGCAAAAACCATCCCCTGTTGCCGAGGTACACATACTCTGGATCACTGCCGGCCTTGGCTGTGACGGAGACTCGGTTTCAGTAACTGCAGCCACCCAACCCAGCATTGAAGATGTTCTGCTGGGAGCGATCCCCGGTCTGCCGAAGGTTCATTTGCACAACCCAGTCCTCGCTTACGAGAACGGAGATGACTTCCTAAAGTTCTGGTACATGGCGGAGAAAGGCCAACTCGAGCCCTTCGTGCTCGTGGTAGAAGGCTCAATCCCCAACGAGAAAATAAAGAAGGAAGGTTATTGGGCCGGGCTTGGAACCGATCCCAAAACAGGACAACCCATCACTACCAACGAGTGGATTGACCGCCTTACTCCGAAAGCATTGGCCGTCGTGGCTTGCGGCACCTGCGCCACCTACGGCGGCATTCACGCCATGGAAGGCAATCCGACTGGAGCCATGGGGCTCGCCGACTACCTCGGCTGGGATTGGAAGTCGAAAGCCGGGCTTCCCATCGTCAACGTTCCAGGATGCCCGGTGCAGCCTGACAACTTCATGGAGACCGTTCTCTACCTGCTGTACCAGGTAGCGGGACTCGCTCCCATGATTCCGCTCGACGATCAACTGCGTCCCACTTGGCTATTCGGCAAGACAGTCCACGAAGGCTGCGATCGCGCGGGCTACTACGAGCAGGGCGATTTCGCTGAAGTGTACGGCTCTCCCAAATGCATCGTGAAGCTGGGTTGCTGGGGGCCGGTTGTGAACTGCAACGTTCCCAAGCGCGGATGGATGGCCGGTATCGGCGGCTGCCCGAACGTGGGCGGCATTTGCATCGGCTGCACGATGCCCGGCTTCCCCGACAAGTTCATGCCTTTCATGGATGAGCCGCCGGGAGCGAAGGTCTCAAGCGCTGCCGTGGGAGCCTATGGCCGAGCAATTCGCGCCTTGCGTTCCCTGACTCAAGCCACCGTAAATAAGGAACCGAAGTGGCGTCATCCGCGGGCTGAGCTAACCACGGGATACCATCCACGATCATATGGAGCGCACTAAAAACAAGGCGCACCGAAAAGCGATCCACTAAGAAGCCAGATCCGCCGCGCAGGCAAAGGAGAGATCGAATGAGCACGATTACCGCACCGACAAAGGATGTTCCCAGCAAAAAGGGCAATCTGGTGGAGATGAACTGGGATCCAATCACCCGGATCGTGGGCAGCTTGGGCATCTTTACCAAAATCGATTTCGAGAGCCGGCATGTGGTCGAATGCCACAGCACATCGTCCATCTTCCGCGGATACAGCATTTTCATGAAGGGCAAGGATCCGCGTGACGCTCACTTCATCACCAGTCGAATCTGCGGAATTTGCGGCGACAACCACGCTACCTGCGCGACCTATGCGCAGAACATGGCCTTTGGCGTGAAACCGCCCCCGATCGCCGAGTGGATCGTCAATCTCGGCGAAGCAGCCGAGTATATGTTCGACCACAACATCTTTCAGGACAATCTGGTGGGCGTGGACTTCTGCGAGCAGATGGTGAAAGAAACCAACCCGAAAGTCTGGGCAAAGGCTCAATCGACGGCAGCACCGCACTCGAATCTGCACGGCTTCCGCACAATTGCCGACATCATGACTGCGCTCAATCCGTTTACCGGGAGCTTCTATCGCGAGGCCCTGGTCATGAGCCGCATGACCAGAGAGATGTTCTGCCTGATGGAAGGCCGCCACGTTCATCCTTCCACGCTGTATCCGGGAGGTGTTGGAACGGTACCGACCGTCCAGCTCTTCACCGATTACCTGGTTCGCCTGATGAAGTATGTCGAGTTCATGAAGAAGGTCGTGCCGCTGCACGACGATCTGTTCGACTTTTTCTATGAGGCGCTCCCCGGCTACGAAGAAGTAGGCCGCCGTCGCGTGCTGCTCGCCTGTTGGGGATCGTTCAACGACCCTGATCATTGCGACTACACCTACCAGAACATGACAAACTGGGGCCGGAAGATGTTCGTAACCCCTGGAATTGTCGTCGACGGCAAACTTGTAACGACGGACCTGGTGGACATCAACCTGAACATCCGCATTCTGCTTGGCAGCTCTTACTACGACGAGTGGCAGAACCAGCAGACCTTCGTCAAAACGGATCCCCTCGGCAATCCCGTGGACAAGAACCATCCCTGGAACCAGACCACGATCCCACGTCCGCAGAAACGCGACTTCGGCGGGAAATATACGTGGGTGATGTCGCCGCGCTGGCTCGACAAGCGCACCGGCGATCATCTCGCAATGGATACCGGCGGCGGCCCCATCGCTCGTCTCTGGGCAACAGCGCTGGCTGGATTGGTGGATATCGGATATATCAAGTCCACCGGTCACAGCGTAAAGATGTACTTGCCCAAGACCACGTCGCTGCCCGAAGTCGAGTTCGAATGGAAGATTCCGAAATGGAGCAACGCCATCGAACGCGACCGCGCACGGACCTACTTCCAAGTTTATGCCGCTTGCGCCGCGCTGCACTTCATGGAAAAAGCACTGGCGGAACTGCATGCTGGTCATACGAAGACCTGGACCGAGTTCAAGGTGCCGGAAGAAGCGATCGGCTGCGGCTTCCATGAAGCAGTCCGCGGCGTACTTTCGCATCACGTCGTAATTAAGAACGGCAAGATCGCCAATTACCATCCTTATCCCCCGACTCCCTGGAACGCCAATCCGCGCGACATTTACGGCACGCCGGGTCCGTACGAGGATGCGGTGCAGAATACGCCGATCTTCGAGGAAAACGGCCCCGACAAATTTAAAGGAATCGACATCATGCGCGCAGTTCGCAGCTTCGATCCTTGTTTGCCGTGCGGAGTGCACATGTACCTGGGAAACGGCAAGGTGCTGGAGACTCGTCATTCTCCGATGTTTGGCCTTCAACCCTAAGCCTGGCTGCATGGTGTTTAAAGGAGTGAGGGTGGTAGCTGTTAGGAGTTGCCAGTGACGCTGGCTAGCGGCTGGCGTCTCGAAAGCGCGCTCTCACTCCTATTTCTTTTAGTCTTTAGGAGTATGGTTGCACGGGAAGAATTTTACGAGAAAGGTTTGACCGGGAACGCTATGGCCGATGGCAGAGATTTTCGAGCGGATATCGAGCGAATCGGCGGGCTGGTGCAGGACCTCGAATCGATCGCCGATCCCGCGGTTCGAGCTGCCGCCAAGGATCTGGTGCAGTCCCTGATGGACTTGCATGGTGCCGCGATGGAGAAGACGCTCGACATTGTTGCCGAAGGCGGCGAAGCAGGCATGGAAATTATTGACCGGTTGGGCCGCGATTTGCTGGTGAGCAGCGTTCTGATTCTTTACGGACTCCATCCCGAAGAACTCGAGACCCGGGTGATGAAAGCCGTAGAGCAAGTGCGGCCACAGTTGCGGAAACGCGGCTGTGAAGTGGAGTTGATCAGCGTCAACGGAGGCGCCATCCGACTGCGAGTCGAAGCTGGTTCCCACAACTGCGGCTCAACCGCGAAAACTGTGCAGTCCATTCTGGAGGGTGCCTTGTACGACGCGGCGCCGGACCTGACTTCCCTGACAATCGGGGGACTCGAAGAAAAACCCGCTTCGGGATTTGTCGCTTTGGACAAGCTGATGGGTGGCGTTGCAGCAGACTAACGACCAAGCAGAATTGCGGATGTTGCCATCATGACTTCTGGACACTTCACGGGATCGGCCGACGGGTTCGGAGCGCTCCGCCAGTTTGCGCGCCGCGAACGGCCTCTCGAACGCTGCGAGTTGTGCAGTGTGGGCCTGCGCCCCGACCATCCGCACTTGATCGAAGTGGCGCAGCGCAAACTTCTCTGTACCTGCGATGCCTGCGCGATTCTGTTTAGCGGTCAGGGAGTGAAGTTCAAACGCGTGCCGCGGCGCGTGCGTTCTCTTCCCGGGTTCCGGCTTAGCGACTCCGAGTGGAACGGCTTGATGGTCCCCATCAACATGGCCTTCTTTTTCCGCAGCAGTCTTGAAGATCGCGTCATCGCCCTTTATCCCAGCCCGGCCGGTGCGACCGAATCTCTGCTCGCGCTGGAATCCTGGAACGACATTCTAGCCCGCAATACGATTCTGAACGACATGGAAGCCGACGTGGAAGGATTGCTGGTCAATCGCCTCGGCTATTCCCGCGGATACTCTGCCCCCGAATATTATCTGCTGCCGATTGACGAATGCTACAAGCTGGTGGGATTGATTCGCCTGCACTGGAAAGGTCTCTCCGGCGGGACGGAAGTATGGAAGGAACTGGGCGAGTTCTTCACCAGCGTGAAAGCGCGATCGGTCGAGGTCCCGGACGAGATCGCCGCAGGATCCTCCGAAAACGAACAGGCATCCCCCATAGGAGAGGAGTCTCATGCCTGAGTTGTCCTTTCAAATTGAAGCCGCCGAAGTCGTGGCCAATGCAGCCTCTCCGACGCTGGCCTTCAGGCTTCGCCTCACGGATGCGAATCCCGAACAGACGATCCACACCGTAGCCCTGCGTTGCCAGATTCAACTCGAAGTTACCCGCCGCAAGTACACGCCGGAAGATCAGGATCGCTTGCTCGATCTTTTTGGAGAACCGGACCGCTGGGGTCAAACTCTGCGCAGTCTCTTGTGGACCCACGCTAACCTGGTCGTGCCCTCGTTTCGCGGAACCACGCTGGTCGATCTTCCCGTGCCCTGCAGTTTCGATTTCAACGTAGCCGCCACCAAATATTTCAACGGGCTGGCAGATGGAGAAGTCCCAGTTTGCGGGCAGTTCAGCGGGACGGCCTTTTACGCGAATGCCGAAGGTAGCTTGCAGGTCGCGCCGATTTCATGGGATAAGGAAGCCCGATTCAAGTTTCCGGTAAAAATCTGGCGCGACATGATGGAGTCCTATTATCCCAATAGCGCGTGGCTCTGCCTGCACAAAGACGCTTTCGACCGCTTGTATCAATACAAAATCCAGCGCGGCATAACTACGTGGGAAGAAGTGCTGGAGATCCTGTTGCCGGTCGAATTGCGCGACGAATCGCCTGATAACGAAAAGGTGATGGGATGAATCTCGCGACCGTCGACAAGATCGCGAAAGCGGTGCTCTACGAGGGATACATGCTCTATCCCTACCGCCCGTCGTCGGTAAAAAATCAGCAGCGCTGGAACTTCGGCGTGCTCTGTCCGCAGTCTTACAGCGAGGCGCAAAATGGCAGCGACAACTGGACGATGCAGACCGAATGTCTGATCGAGGGTAGTTCGGCGACGGAGATCGAAGTTCGGGTCCGATTTCTGCAACTGGTTGCCCGCTCGGTCGGCGAACTGGCCGCGCCAGTGAGCGATCTGCAGGCTGCCGAAACGCCGGAGTTTCAACTCGTCGAGAGACTTACCGTAGATGGCCGCGTCTACCAGCCCTTTCAGGAAGCGGTGGAGCGCGAAGTCATCGTGCCGACACGCTCGTTCGAAGATGTCATTCACACGCCGTTGTCGCAATCGTTCGGGTTTCCCGAAATCAAGGAACTTGAGTATTTGCGCGAGGGAGCAGGCCCCCTCACCGCCGTAGTGCTCCGGCAGCAAAGCGCGCTGCAGGGAATGATTGAATTCCGCGGCGAACGCGTGGTCGACGGCGTGTTCAAAGTTAGCGTGCGTGTTCACAACCGGACTCCCTTTGCCGCCACGCGGCAGTCCATTCGCGAAGACGCTTTATTGAGTTCGCTGGTCTCGACTCATACGATTCTCGGTGTGCAGCAAGGCAGCTTTGTTTCTTCGCTCGCGCCACCGGAACACATGAGCGAACTGGCTGCGAATTGTAAGAATGTCGGAACCTGGCCAGTCCTCGTTGGAGAAGAAGGACAACGCGATACGGTGCTTTCTTCGCCGATCATTCTCTACGATTATCCCCAGATCGCTCCGGAAAGCGCCGGCGATCTGTTTGACGGGACCGAGATCGACGAGATTCTTTCCCTTCGCATCATGACGTTGACCGACGACGAAAAGCGCGAGATGAGCCAATCAGACGAGCGGGCCCGCCAGATGCTGGAACGCACGGAGGCCATGCCAGCAGAGCAGTTCATGAAGCTACACGGAGTTCTGCGCGGCCTGCGCCCAATCGATCCGCGTCCATCCGAGGAGGAGGCCCGATGAACCAGTGGGAATGGCAGCTCCTCGAAGATAAAACGCCTCTCGATCATGTAGAAATCTCCGGAGTAGAGGTAAGAACCGGCAGCTGCGTGCGCCTGCGGCCCTGTAAGGGAGGCGACGTAATGGATATAGCCCTCGCCGGTCAAATTGCAACCATCGAATGCATCGAACAGGATTATGAAGGCAAGCAGCACGTCTGCGTCGTTCTGGATAACGATCCCGGCAAAGATATGGGCATGCTGCGTCAGCCCGGCCATCGTTTCTTTTTCGATACGCAAGAGGTTGAGCCGCTTTCGCCCGAGGAGTTCCCGCCAATCTCCGTCGTGCAGAAACCAACCATCCTCGTCGCCGGAATCGGCAACCTCTTCCTCGGCGACGATGCGTTCGGCATAGAAGTGGTCCGTCGCATGGCTAACCTGAAGCTGCCCGAGAGCGTGCGCGTAACCGATTTCGGCATTCGCGGCTTCGACTTGGCTTATGCGCTGCAAGACGGCTACGAAACCACTATCCTGGTGGATGCTTGTCCTCACGGCCACGCTCCGGGAACCCTGTACGTGATTGAACCAGATGTGAGCGCGTCCGATGCCGACGACAACCCGCCGGCCGCGATCGAAGCCCACGCGATGAATCCTGTGGCCGTACTGCGCATGGCCCAGGCCATGAATATCGAAGTCAAGAATGTCTTGCTCGTCGGCTGCGAACCCGAAACTCTCGGCGGCGAAGAAGGTCAAATGGGATTGAGTGCGCCAGTCGAAGCCGCCGTGGACGAGGCGATCAAGCTGGTGCAGTCTCTGATTCATAAAATATTGGACCAAAAAGTCGCGGAGCAAAAAGTTCGGCAAAAGAGTGGCCCGAATTCAACATTTTGAACATCCTGCAATGAAAAGGAGACTCCCGTGGCAATGGAAAATAACGGTAACGGAAGCGTCGGTGACAAGGACACACTGCTAATGCT
>JBAUVJ010000162.1:0-31287 GCA_049583165.1 Candidatus Sulfotelmatobacter sp.
GGCGATCGGCAAATGCGCCGCCGAGGAGCGCGCCAATGGGAGCCATCCCCATGAACATCATGGAATAGACGGCCATCACCCGGCCGCGAAGCGCATCGGGCACCATCACCTGAATCAGCGTGTTCGAACACGCCATTTGCAGCATCATGGCATAGCCCACAGGCAGCAGCAGAATTACCGAGACCCAGAAATTGTGCGAGAGCGCAAACACGATCAGGCTGGCTCCAAAACCGGCGCAACACCATGCGACCCAGCGCCCCAGGCCTTTCACGCCCTGGCGGAAAGCAAGGGTTAGAGCGCCGAGCAGCGCTCCCACGCCCGTCGCACCCATCAGAATACCCAGTCCCCGGGCGCCGCCGTGCAGAATTCTGTCGGCGAAAATCGGCATCAGCACAACGTAAGGCATGCCTACCAGACTCACAATTCCCAATAGCACAAGCAGCGCGCGGATCGGAGCCGTGCGGTTCACAAAACGGAATCCCTCCAGCATATGTTCCAGCGGCGACGCCATCGAGCCCCGCACCGGGCTTAACACTTTCATCAGCAGCAATCCGATAATTACTGCGATGTAACTGACCGCATTAGCAAAGAAGCACCAGCCCTCGCCGATATTTGCCACCAGTATTCCCGCGATGGCCGGGCCGATCACGCGCGCGCCGTTGAACATGGAAGAGTTCAGTGCGATTGCGTTCATCAGATCGTCTTTGCCAACCATATCGACCAGGAAAGATTGCCGCCCAGGAATATCAAATGCATTCACTACGCCCAACAGACTAGCCAATACGAACACATGCCAGACCTGGACGCGGTGCAGCAGGGTAAGCGCCGCCAGTATGAAGGCAAGCACCATCGACGCCACCTGGGTGCCAATCACGACATGACGACGGTTAAAGCGATCGGCGGTGATTCCGCCTAAGGGGGCAAATAGAAAAACTGGAACCTGGCTGGCAAATCCCACCGAGCCGAGCAGCAACGCCGATCCGGTCAGTCGATAGACCAGCCAAGACTGTGCCACGCTCTGCATCCACGTGCCGATGAGGGAGATAAGTTGTCCGCTGAAGAACAATTGGAAGTTGCGATGGCGGAGGGCGCGGATGCCTGCTTGCCAGCGGGACTCCTGTGCCGGCGCTCGTTCGGCCACACCTCCGGGCTGATTTTCCTCGATTGGGATCCTTGACTCAGACACGTTGACTTTGTTGGATGACGATAGCCAGCCTTTAGACCAACTATATCCTGAATGCTGCTCGCATTCCGGGACTGGGCCACGGGCGAACCCGAAGAATTTGAATGAACGCCATTTACGGTCAAGCTTTGGACGGCCGAACTTGGACGGCCAATGAATCCGATTTAAATTTTTGTCTTTTCAGAGCCGCCAGACTGCGCTACAGTTGCAGTTGTTGTTCCCGGCGATTCTCCCCTAAGGAAGAGCCACGACCATGACCACTCCCTCGGTTGGTGTTGAACGTCGCATTGGACAACGTTTCGCCTTTAACCTTCCGGTTTCCCTCCGTGATGTATCGACTGGAACCGAAGGGCTCGGCTTCACTCAGGATCTCAGTTCCCGCGGGGTGTTTTTTTTCACGGATATGGCGCTGAGCGAAGGTGCGGAGGTCGAGCTCACGCTAAGGATGCCCTCCGAGATCACGCTCGGCGAAAATATGCGGGTTCGTTGCCGGGGCCAGGTTCTTCGTATCGCCAAAGCGGCAGACAAGACTTGGAAGCCTCTGGAGAGCGAAGTTAGGCAGGAAGACACGAAGATCGGCGTTGCTGTTTGTTTGAAGGGCTACGAATATCTTCCTGAAGATGAGGACGGCTCCGCCGACTTCCGGCGTATATCAGCCCTGCACAATCCCGTCGAGAGCGAAAGGCCAGCCGCGAGCAGCACTCCGCCCGTCCCAGTGCACTGACGTCTCCCTAGTCAGGAATCACCGTATCAATGGGGCCGGCCGTATTCCAGCTCTGACTCCGGTGTACCCTTTACGCCTCCGGTACTTTCGAGTTCTTTCCAATCTCCCCAGCTTGGCTTAAAATGAGGTTCACTAGTGCGGATTAGGCTGGGGAGTAGTCCTGCTGTGCATCTATCGTCGTTTTCTTCCGCGTTGCGGATCGCTACTCTAGCCTCTCGGCCCCTATTTTGGGCACATACACTCTCAGGCCATTACCTAGGTCACTTGGCGAAGGGTACTCTCTCTTTCTAACATGCAGACACCGAGAGAAATCAGCGAGAACCGCACGATGCATGGGATCGCAGTAGCCCTTCTGACCGAAGACCGTGAGCATTTAATCGAGTTGCAGCGCCGTGTGGAGTCTACGCGGCTGGCTCGGACCGTGTTTAGCCATGCCGGCTTTCCCACCAGTCCCACCGACTCCATTCTCCGCCAGATTCAGGATTTGCGCGCCGAGGTCGTGGTGGTTGATATCTCGGCGGAGAATCCACAAGCCGCAATCCGGGCCATTGAACTGATTCAAGCCAATACCCTCCAACTCGCTATCTTTGCCAACGGCACCATGCAGCAACCCACCACGATTGTGGCCAGCATGCGCGCCGGAGCCGGGGAATTTCTGGATGATAACGCCGGGGCCGAAGCCCTTCTCGAAGCCCTGACCCGTTTCAGCTCCAACCGCACGCGCACTCGTGGAGGCGTCGGCAAAGCCCGAATCTTCACTTTTATCAGCGCAAAAGGAGGAGCAGGAGCTACCACCGCCGCGGTCAATACCGCGTTAGCTTTGCAGCAAGCTTATGGCAACGTGGTTCTGGTGGATTTTGCGCCGGTCGGCCATGCCCAACTCCATCTCAACTTGCGTCCCAGCTTTGGAGTACCTGACGCACTGGAGAATCTGCATCGTCTGGACGCATCTTTGCTGGACGGCTTGATGACTACCGCGAAAGATGGGTTGCAGCTTCTAGCCGGCCCGCAACAACCGTACGCATCGATGCCCACTCCGGCTGAATTGGCGAGGCTTTTCGACCTATTGGCGAGTCACTACCGCTACGTGGTGGTCGATGCCTCCAGCCGTCTCGATGCCACCACGCGCCTGCTCTCGGACCTCTCTAACGCGGTGCTGATGGTCGCGCAGACGGATGTAATATCGCTGTGGAGTGCGGGCCGGATTCATGCCTTCCTGGAAGAAGGTGCCGGACGCAACCGTTTGCGTATGGTTCTCAATCGCTACAAGAAAATTCCGGGCTTCACCGACGATGATGTTGAATTTTCCACGCGCTGCAAGGTGCTGTGGAAAATTCCCAATGCGTATCAGGCAATCTCACCTGCAATCGACCACGGCACCCCGGTGGTGCTACAGGATAGCCAGGAAGTCAGCCGCTCTTTCCGAGCTCTGGCAGCAGCTTTGGCCGAAGCATCGACTACGGCCGAAGGCGGACTCGATCTGGTCTACGGCGAGGAAAAAAGCGACAGCAAAAAGAAAGCGCCTCCCGGCCGTTTGCTGATTAGCCCCGCTCGCGCTGGGCAGTAGATACCTGAACCGAGTAACAGACTCTCTAAAACAACTTAATTCCGGGCGGCTGGAGCCGGGGACGCTTCCGCGGGAAACATCTTGAACTCTACCTCTTGAGCATGTGTCGTAATTTTCTTTTGTGCGTCACTGGTGCTATCGGTGAGCATTCCTCTTAACACGTAATACGCCTCGTCTCCTGGATTCTTACCCTCGCCGCGTTGCACGCTACCTCTGAAATCGAAATACACTCCATGCACGGTCTCGGTAGTGAAGACCAGTTTGCTGCCGTCAAGTTTGGCGCTGCGGAAATAATGATCGAGAAATGCACCTTTGTCGCTTTCTCCCTCGCCATAGCGCGAGACGAATCCCGTCACTCGGCCTTCATCTTCCACCGTGATTTGAACAAACTCTCCATCCTTTAGAAAGCTGTACATGCCGGAATATTCGCGGCCTTCGCTCTGCTGTCCGGCTTTGTCGTCCGCTTTTGGAGCAGACGGTTTCGCGTCCTGCGCTGTAGACAAAATGAATGCAACTCCGCAGAAAACTGCGGCAATAAGAACGGCCCGGGCATGGTTCATAAGAAGGTCCGGATCATGAGGACTCCAGCTTGAATCAATCGTACTCCATCCGCCAGAATGCGCGCCCAGCGCCCTGCCATTATTTAGGGCAGCGCGCCTCAATCGGGCCGTCATTGCGGTTAAGATAGAACGATGTGGCAACATCCAGGAGCGGTACTGGAGGAGGTCGAATCACCAGCGCCAGAGCTGTGTCTGCTGATTGTTCCCGACTCATGGCCCCGCACTTTTGTGCAAAATGTTCGTGATCTGTTTCGACGCCCATCCGCTCCTTTGGAGTTGCAATCTTCTCCGGCGGCCTTCTGGCCGGATGTCTTTGTCGAGCGCAGACTTCCCTGGCGGCGATTTTCCGAGTCAGCCGGTTACCATTTTCTGGCGCTGGCAATCATCTGGGCAGGTTCGCGATTCCTGGCGCTCCAACCTCAAGTCACGGTGCAGCCCGCATTCACTCATGCCGACGTCGTTTACTACACGCGATCGGAATATCTGGCCCCGATTGACACTCGACCAGCGGTCTCGGCTCGGGCGCAGAAAGCCGATCCAGAATTAGCCGCTCAGCCAATCATTTCCGTGCCGCGCGAGGCCGATAACCACTCGCAGACACTCGTCGCTGCGCCCAATGTCCGGCTGCCGCATGATGTTCCTTTGCCCAACACTGTTGCGTGGGCGGAAAAGCCGCGGATGCCAATTGCGCCGGCGCCTCTGGTGCCTGCATCTGAGATTTCACGCCTTGCGCCGCAGATGGAACGGTCGATCATCGCGCCGCCACCCGAGGTTCAGAATGATTCGCGAAAACGGCTGGAAGATCCGCAGTCCTCGGTAATCGCGCCGCCACCTTCTCTGGAAGCCGCTTCCCATCGCCGCCTTGGCGAACTGAACATCGGCCACAGCACCGTGATCGCGCCGGCACCGCAGCTTTCGCTGGATGAGCAGCGCACTGCGCCCCGGCGCTCTGTCTCCGCAGCGGGACGTTCTCCGCAGGTAATTGCGCCGCCACCTTCGGTAGGAGCATCGTCAGGCTCACGCGCCTCGGGAGCTCTGATCGCACTGAGTCTGCGTCCCGCAGTCGGGGCTCCACCCGAGCCTGCGGCGGGCAATCGTCGCGGCACTTTCGCCGCTACTCCGGCTGGACATCGCGGAGCTTCCGGAACTCCGGGAACTGCCGCTGGAAACGGTTCTTCGAATGCAAGTGGACCTGCCAGCAAAACCACGAGCAAGCTGCCATCGGGACTTTACGTCGGCAAGGCATCAAGCCCCGCGTCTCCGGTGGCAGGTGACCCTGCTCCGGCGAGCTCAAACAGCAACCTGGTCAATCCGAATTTGATTGCTGGTGTTCGGCCGCCGCGAGTTTCGAGAACTCAGCCCACAGGTGACCCCAAAATCTCCGAAGCCGAACGCGCCGTGTTTGGCGGACGCAAAGTCTACTCGCTCAGCCTTAACATGCCGAACCTGAATTCTGGCGGCGGCAGTTGGATTATCCGCTTCGCGGCAATCAAATCCGATTCAGCGCCAGTCGCTCCGGCGGACCCTTCAGGGCAAACAGCCTCTTCTGATTCTTCCGCTGATCTTTCTTCACCCGTGGCCACGCGCAAAGTCGACCCTGCGTATCCGCTGGAACTGATGCGGCAGAACGTTAGCGGCACCGTCATCCTCTATGGCGTCATCCTCGCAGATGGGACGGTAGGCCATCTCCGCGTTCTGCGCAGCGTGGATGAGCGCATTGACCGATTCGCCGGAGAAGCGATCGCCAAGTGGCAATTTCAACCCGCCACAAAAAACGGCTCTCCCGTTGCCGTGGAAGCCACCTTCTGGATTCCCTTCCGGCCGACCAAGGCGAAATCCGATTTCTGAAGGCAGGGATTTTGATTCTGATTCCAGCCCGGTTCGGCGACTATCGTCCAGCGGCTTTCTTCTTTTCCAGCGCGGCGTAAATTGCGGGATCGGTGCAAATTTCGTAGTAGGTGCGGTCAGTCCAGCCCTGGACTGAAAAATCCTCCAGCTTAACCCGTGGCACGCGGCTTTCGCGGACCACGATTTTTCGGAAGATGTCTCGGTCCACAGGAACCGTGCCGCTGGAGAGCCGGTATTCTCCCTTGTCTGAAGAGGCCGAAGGCGGCAGTTTCACTGCGAGAGGCACCAGAGAAATTTCCTGTTCTAATTTGCGAAATGCAGCCTGGTTCATCCGGATGCCGCCGAGGTTGAAGCTGAGAACGGAGTCTTCGGGATTGGCCTGATCGGAAGCCGAAGGTTCGTCCGCCGACTGGAAAACATACACGTGGAAAGGACCGGCCTGCGATTCCATTACCTTGCGGACGCGCTTGTTGCAGGAAGAAAGACGGTCGCTCTCGTTGAGCGCCTCGGAAATCATGATTTGGTGCTCACCGTCCATCAGATAAAGCGGCGCGGACTCCTGTAGCGTGATGCCGATGCCCAACTCGAGTTCCGGCATGCCGGAGCGCTGCATCAATTCGTTGTAACCGCGCACGATCTCGATGATCTCGCGGGCCAGCACGCAGGCTCGGCTCACCGCCAGTCCAGCCTCGCCTTCCCGTTCGAGGATGGCAAGAATGATGGCGTCACCTTCGAGAAAAACTTTTTGCGCTCCGTACTTACCGAGCAGCTTGTTTACCGGGTCGTAAAAATTAAGGCTGAAGTAGGACGCGGGATTGAGTCCCTTTTCCATCAAGGTACGCGTGAGCCGCGTGGAATCACGCACGTCGGCCTTGAGCACTACGTGGCGCAGGACGCGATCTTCTTCCGGTTGTTGCGGCTGCTCATCGGGCAAAAGAAATTCGTAGAGCGTGCCGTTCATGCGGGAAAGCTCGCGCAGTTTCTCGGTGGCTACCAGGTTCACAGAGTCGAGCGCTCCGTTGAGCGTTTCCAGCCGGCGCAGATCGCGATGGTATTGAGAGAAATCCTGTAGGAAACGCGTCGCTAGTTTGGCACGCTCCGCTCCGCGACATCCGGCCACCTTGCCTACAGCCGCATAAAGGCTGGCCGGCGAAAGCTTGCCGTGCTCCTGAATCATGCGCTCCACGCGGTCGCATTCAGGACGCGAGATCAGCGCGTTTTTCAGTTGCTGTGGATTGATTCGCGGCGCGTACTCGCCGAGCAGAGGCACGGTATGGTAGGAAGCAATTACGCACTCCATCACCTGCTCGTCTTCAAGCAGGCGAACCCACTGGGCCAGCCGCTCCTGCTGCTCCACGCCTTCCGCCGTGGAATCATCGGGCGTTCCAGTACCCACGAGCGCGCGAGCATTCTCGGGAGCGCACAGCCAGGAATCGATGGTCTCTGTCGTGATCTCCGTGCCATAGAGCGAACGGATGAAACTCCAGACCACATCTTGCAAGCGCGGATAGCGGTCAGGATCGCGATCCCAGTTGCCGAGCATAACGTAGTGCTCGGCGCAAAGATAATCGTCGCGGCCATCCTCGGAAAATGCCAGGCGATTGACGAACAGGCCATAGCTGCCGAGACCGCCGCTGCCGGACGCTCCGGCTTTCGGCTCGCCGAAGAATGATCGTCGGGTTCGCGCCAGAGTTTCTTTTTCCACCGCACGCAGGGTTTCGAATAGTTCTTGGCCGGTCTTGCGCAGAATGATTTTCTTGCGCACTTGAAAGGCGGCAACACGCTCGCGATACTCGACCGCTTTGCCCTGGCGTATGCCATCGTAGCTTTTGAGCAGAACCCGGCAGCGCTCAAGCACCTGGGCAAACTGCTGGCTCATCTCGGTGCGGAGAAACTTTGTAATGGCCAGCCGCGCCAGCAGATCGACGTAAATTGACTCTTCTTTTTTGGCGCGATTCAGTGCTGCCAAGTGCAGTTCGGCAAGAAGAGGTTTCCAGTCAGATTTTTCCGCGGGGCCGCGGTTGGTACCGGCTGCGGCTTGCCTTAGCCAGGATGGTCCCTGGGTTCGCTGCGGAGCCTCGGCCGCCAGCAGTCCTTCCAATTCACCGTGGCGAACGATCATGCGCATGATCTGCGCCCGCGCCGCATCGACAAACCGAGGGCTCAACGCAACATCGTGCCGCAAGTTATCGACGCCGACCGCGAGGCCTTCCAGTGCTATCGAAGGCGAAGCCGCAACCAACTGCGGCGGGGGAAGCTTCTCAGGCTCCTTGCCGAGACGGAAGATGGGAAGGCGTGGCATCGAAAATGGCTGATAATTCCTGGAAACTGCTGATTACAAATGTACATATCGAGGTTAGCATGGGTTGAACGAGGGCTAAAGTTACCTCGGTTATCGGCGCGGCAGCTCGTGCGGGGTCTGGCTCTAACGCCGCGGAACCGAACGTCGCGGTAACGTAGTGCTCGGCACTCAATTCTCGTTACTGGCTCTTGGCCCTCGCAGCTTCGAACTCATCGCCCTTCTGCCAGCCGATGAGACGCGGAAAGCTTGCCGCTTCCCAACCTAGAGCAAATCCGAAACGAGCCATTGCAGAGTCGCCGATGAAATCCATCTCGGGACGGTACTCGTCGCTGGGCTGGTGATAATGCTTTTCTGTGTATTCCTTGTCCTGCTCGACTCCCCAAGCCTCATCGTGACCTTTGAATTTCATTCCTTCGTTCACCGAGAAGGATGGAATCCCAACGCGCGCCAAGCTGAAGTGATCGGAGCGGTAGAAGTGGCCGGCCTCGGGGCGCGCATCGGGACGAATCGTCAGCCTGAATTCTTTCGCGGTCGCCTGCACCCATGGATAGAACGTTGTCCGCTCAGCTCCTGAAACTTCTACTTCTTCGGGAGCACCCAGTGGCGGCAAAGCGTCGAAGTTCAAATCGAGAGCAATCTTGCCGGCGGGAATCGGCGGATGTTTGCCCAGATACTCCGACCCCAGCAATCCCTGTTCTTCCGCCGTAACTGCCGCGAAAATTATCGAACGCTCGGGATGTTCTTTGGCTGCACTGAATGCTCGCGCCAACTCCAGCAAGATACCGCAGCCGGTAGCATTGTCGACCGCGCCGTTGTAAATGTTGTCGCCCGGCATATCCGGACGAACGCCGAGGTGATCGTAGTGCGCCGTGTACATCACCGCTTCGTCTTTCAAATTGCGGTCGGAGCCCGCCAACAATGCCACCACGTTGTTCGATTCGAAGTGCCGCACATTGCTCACAATGTGCGCCTTTAACTTCGCCCCCAGGTTCACCGGATGAAACTCACGGGTGCGGGCATCCGCGATCATCTTGTCGAGGTCCATGCCGGACGACGCGGCCAGCTTCTTCGCCACATCGAGCTGCACCCAGGACGCGACTTTCAGCGCGGGGCCTTCCAGCTTCAGATATGACTTCTCACCCGAATTCGAGTTTCGCACCACTTCCCACGGATAGCTCGCCATATCTTCTCTGTGGATGAGAATCACGCCCGCGGCGCCTTTCCGCGCGGCTTCTTCGTACTTATAAGTCCAACGTCCGTAGTAGGTCAGCGCCTTGCCTTTGAAAAAGTTGGGGTCGTCGGATGGCGGTTCGTTCACCAGCATGAGCAGCACCTTGCCGCGCACATCCACGCCTTTGTAATCGTCCCATTTGTATTCCGGAGCCTCGATGCCATATCCCACGTAAACAATTTCGGCGTCCACATCGGACTGCGCTTGTTGTGTCTGATCGCAGGCGACATATTCGTCGAGCGGTTTCAGATTCATCGCCGCACCTTCCTTCGGTATCAGCGTGAACTGAGTCTCCGGCAAAGTTGTGACGCCGACGAGCGGCACCTTTTGCAAGTACGAACCGTTCTCCCCGGCAGGCTTTAATCCATACTCGGCAAACTGCGTGGCAATGTATTCGGCCGCAATGTCGCCGCCGTGCTGGCCCGTACCGCGGCCTTCCAGCAGATCATGCGAGAGAAAGCGGACATGCCAGCGGATGTGTTCGGGATTAATCGTCTCCATGGCGGCGAACGCCGAGGAGGGGAGTCGCACGGAAACCGCTTCATGCTTGGCCGCTGCCGGGGCTGGAGCAGGAGCTGCGCCTCCTTCCGCCCATACACTCAGGCTTATAGCGGCAGACACGCACACAAGAACAATCCCTCTTACGATTGCTTGCATAGATCAGTTTTCTCCCCCAACGAAGTAGCGCTTGAGCGCAGGAACGCTATGCCAGGAATGCTTATTTTTAGACTAAGTGAATTGTAATGGACGGAGCGAGAGTAAGTGTAAGAGACTGGCAGACCTTTAGGCACCGTAGGTCATTCGAAGCCCGGACCTTCAGCCCAGCGCGAGTTGTACCTGCGACGGTTCCCTTCCGTGTACCCTGTGATGTTCAAATCTTTCGGTATCCCGCGACCGCGGGATCAGTTCTTCGAGCCTCAACCGGCGCGAACATCACGCACATCTTCTCCCGGCTGGAATATCACGGCGGGCGAGGTCTTTCCCGTCTCGGCCAACTTATGGTTGATTTCGGTGAAATCAGCCTTGACCCAGCCGACACTGGAGATTTCGATCTCGCCATCCGGAGCGATCCAGAAGACGGTGGGGACATTGGTCAAGCCATACGCGTTCGAAACGGGATATGTTCTGGTGTCGTCGAGCAGCACGGGAAAGGTTACGCCAAATTCTTTAGTAAAAGCGGCGGTATCCCGCGGGTCGTTCTGCGACACGCCGATGATCCTGACTCGTTTATGGCCATACGCTCGCTCCAGCCGCTCGAGAAATGGAAACGTGTATTGGCAGGTTGGGCATGAAACTTTGAAAAAGGCCAGCACTATTGGACCTTGCGCCAATTCATCGCGCAGCACGAAGCGCTTGCCATCCATTGCTCGTAGCTCAAAATCGGGCGCTTTGGTGCCCGTCGTTAGTGCCGCCATGGTTGCCCCTCCAATCCCGTCTGAAAATGTTTCGCAGCCAGGGATGTGCCGCACCCTGATCTGTTTTCATTCTAGATGATGCGATACTGACATTAGCTGTTACGAGCGGTCATAGACAGGCGATGCAGGCTTGCGAAGCACCATGGCTAATGTGCCTTACTGCTAACGACCGAGATCACACAAGCTTCTCGCTCTATCGGCCCCAGCAGCAACAATAGCGCAGATAGAAAAGACTTTCTCATGCAAACCTTGCGGCGAGGATCTAGAGATAAATTCATTCAAACATCGCCGCCTTCTTCAGGATTTTCCGCGCTAAGCCGGTGAGAGCTAGTCGGGCCAGCCGATCCACGGGAATCCATTCTCCACGAACATCCTCTAGCACAACCATACGCCGGACATGCACTGTGTAATCCGTCACAGTGATTGAATGCCGCAGCGTGAAGGAGGGGCTGCCATCACTGTTGGCGCTCGACATCTCAGGCAATTCCCACATTCCCGGCATGAGGGAAGCTTCCCGCGATCGCTTAGTCAGGAAAACCTCGCCGTTGCGGCAATCCAGCGCATAGTGGATCTCGCGCTTCTTCTGTGGTGTGGGCTTGTTTTTCGCGGCCAATTCCCCGCGCGTGGCGCATAGCTCGATCACGGGACACGTCAAACAGGCCGGTGCGCGAGGCGTACAGACAACAGCGCCTAACTCCATCATCGCCTGATTGAAATCTCCGGGACGCTTCGCATCCAACAGAGCATTCGCCGCTACCCACAGTTCCTCCCCTACTAATTTCTTGCCTGATATTCGTTGTAGGACACGCTCGACGTTGCCATCGACCACCGCGACCGGCTCATCGAACACAATGCTGGCGATGGCTGCCGCCGTGTAGCGGCCAATCCCCGGCAAGGCCTGCAAGCCTTCGGCAGTCGCGGGAAACTTTCCTCCATGCTGGCGCACAGTGACTTTCGCCGCCGCGTGCAGCATGCGGGCGCGCCGGTAGTACCCCAGGCCGCTCCACGCGGCCAACACAGTCGCCTCGCGCGCCGCAGCCAGCTTTTCCACTGTTGGAAAGCGCCGCAGGAATTCGTGATAGTGCGCGATTACCGCGGCCACTCGAGTTTGCTGCAGCATGATTTCGGAAAGCCAAACTCGGTAAGGATCGGGGCTCGCGCGCCAAGGAAGATCGCGCCGATGGCGGTCGTACCAAGCTAGAAGGCTTCTGCGAAATATCCCTGATTGGCGACCGGAAAGCAAATTCTGAATGGGTTGCGGCTTCTTCACGGTTCTCAACCTACGCCAAACCCTGCGCCACAAACGGATTCCTTATCCGAACCGTGCCATACATTCGGCCATGCTGAAAATCTTCCGAGAGAATTTCGGACAGCCCATAGTGCTCGGCATAGGCCCAAAGGTGGGCATCGTACCAAGAGAGTCGATACGTCGCCATCCCGCGAAGTGCGGTGCGGAATACGTGTTCGTTCGGGTACAGCACCGGAAACTCCGCCATGAACAACTCCGCCTGACGAGTGGCATCCTCTTGCGTCATCAACGGTGCGGCACTGCCACGCGCCCTGGCCACCGAATTTACAAACTCCACCAGAGATTGATGCGAGATGCGCAACTCTCCGGACAGCTCGCCACGCCGCAACACATCGAGTGCTGCCGCGCGCTTGTGCGGGTCGCGTGGGTCGCAGCGGTAAACGAGAATATTTGTGTCAACGAGGGAAGCCACGGGGTAAACCACGGTCGTCGTTGTACAGTTCTTCGCGCGTCCAGCCGCGATTCTCACGGGTAATGTGCGTGCCTTTTGCCTTGGCTTCCTTTAATTGTTCGGCCTGGAGTTCGTCCAGCCATTTCGTATTGGCGTCGAACAGCTCCAGACGCTCCTCTGCGGTCAACTGCTGCCCGGATTTGGCTTTGCGCCGAACTAACTCCACCCGAATGCTTTCCCCTGCGGGAATCCACTCCAGCTCGTCACCAGGGTGGATGCCGTATTGATCGGCGATGGCCTTGGGGACGGTCAATTGCAGCTTGGAGGTCACCTTTGGCATATCCTTACTTTATCAAGGATTGAATCCTTACTGCAAGTGCCTCTGGTTTGAAGTCAATCCCGCTACGAGAGATCATTCAATCATCATCAGAAATCCTTCTATCATTGGCCTTGCCCGCATCTTCCGACTTATTGACCCAACATTGCGAAGCAAGAAATAATAGGGCTGGAATCCGCAATGTCTGCGTGAGTTCATTCACGCCCAGCAGCAGCGAGGAAGATCATGAACGACTTCAACCGCAAGGTGGAAGGTGCATCCGCGCGGGTCAGCAAGACGGTAGCCGACGCCGCCGACCGGATCGAGAAAGAGATTCCGGAATTCATCAAGTACCTGAACGACGAGGTCGTGCCGGCGGTGCGTCAGCACTCCACGAAAGCTTTGCGCGTGGCCTCGGAGAAGCTCTCCGAATTCGCCGACTACATGGAAAAGAATCCGCATCCTCCGAAATAGCTTCTTGGAATCCACAAAATATCTTCGCGAGCAACGACGGCAGGCCGATCCTATCCTGTGCGCCATTGTTCTGATTCCGCTAACCCTCGGACTGCTCAGCGGTTGCGGCCATCCCAAGCAGACGCCGCTAAACACACCGCCTCCGCCGTTACCTGAAGCTTCCTCAACTGGCTCAACGAACCGGCCGGAAGGCGCCGCGAGGAATGACCGGCTTCCCGGCACCGCTGCAAACGACGCCGATATGGCCGAGCCGAATATTCCTCGCGACACAAGGCCGCTGACCACGGAAACAGGTCGCGCCAGCTGGTATGGGCCCCCGTATCACAATCGCGTGGGATCGAATGGCGAAGTCTACAACATGCATGCCATGACGGCGGCTCACCGCACGCTGCCGCTGGGCACGATTGTCCGAGTAACCAATCTCAAGACTGGACACCAGGCGTTGGTACGTATCACCGATCGCGGCCCGTTCATTCCAGGGCGAATTCTTGACTTATCTTTGGCCGCAGCACGCAAGCTTGACGTTTACCTGCCTGGAGTTGCCGAGGTAAAAATAGAAGTGATGCAAACTCCGGCGCCGCTTGAAGTCGGGGGAAAGTGGGCGGTGCAGATTGGGAGTTTTGCGCACGAGTCCCAGGCCAGCAAGTTCGCGGACCACCTCGCGCGCCGCTACCGCGCAGCCAAGGTGCAGCATTTCGGCAGTCCGGTGGGAGATTGGTGGGTGCGGGTGCGCGTGCTCGACGATGACCGGAAACGAGCTCAGCAAGTTGTGGCAGAAACCACAACGCCGGAGGGTGCGGTCTTTCTGGTAAGACTGGACTAGAATCCGGATCATGAAATCAGGGGATATCATTCCCGGAAGTGCGCGCCTTCGCGGCGCGAAGATGATCGCGCTTGCGGCAGCACTCTATCTGATGCTTCGCCTGGTTGGATTTCACAAGCTATTCGAGAATGATACGGAGGGGATTGGAACGCTCCTCCAGATCATTGGCACGCTCTACAGCGTCGTCTACGCATTCGCCATCTATGTAATTTGGGGGCAATTTACCTCAGTCGAGAATGAGATCCTGCAAGAGGCGGGAACGCTGAAAGACTTGCTGGTTTTCAGTCAAGGGCTCAACGAAACGGCGCGCGAAACGTTTGTGCGGGCGGTAAAAACGTACTCGCGAGGAGTGGCGGAAACGGAATGGAAGTCGCTGGCCGCGGGCGAGGAGATCGACAAGACAGACAAATTATTTCTAGCCGTCATTTCGAGCGTGACGGATTTGAAACCAGCGGACGATACCGAACGAGTGCTCTACCAGCAACTGCTGACGATCGCGAATCAGGCGAGCGCTCACCGCGACGAACGGATTTCCCTCAGCATGAAGCGGATGCCGCGGACGCTCTTGGCTTTTGTTACGCTTACGGCATCCATGATTCTGTTCCTGCTTTTCTTTTTTCCCTTCCGCAACATTGCGCTTGGCCTGGTGTCCGTTGCGGTCACCACGATGCTGCTCTACTTCGCCGACTTTGTTCTGACTGACTTGGACAATCCCTTCGAAGGCACTTGGAACGTGGGGTCCGAGCCGTTTGCAAAATTGGTCACGAAATTCCGTTGACCATTTCCTCGCTGACAATCGCTCAATTCAAGTGTTATCTTTCCGCCATGGTGAACCAGCAATGACCGACGCTGCCAGCAATTGCCTCTTCTGCCGCATTCTGCGCGGCGACATTCCTGCAAAGAAGGTTTTCGAGGATGAGCACGTCTTCGCCTTCGAAGACATCAACCCGCAAGCTCCTACGCATGTGCTTGTTATTCCCAAAAAACATTTCGCGGGATTGAAGGAGGCTCGGAGCGAAGAGGCGGAGCTAATCGGCCGGTGTCATCTGGCGGCAGCCGAGATTGCCCGCCAGCGCAAAATCGAGCATGGATACCGAACCGTATTGAACGTTGGCCCCGGAGCAGGGCAGTCCGTGTTCCATTTGCATGTGCACCTGCTGGGCGGGCGTTCCCTGGGATGGCCGCCGGGCTAACTGACCGGGATTACTGACAACGATAAGCCCAAACGCGAGAAAGCCTCTCGCTTATTGCGAGAGGCTTTTGCTCGGGGGGAGGGACTTGGGTCGAGGCGACCTTGTGTCCCAACTGCATCCATGCGACTACTTCGGCTGTTGCTGCTGGTCAGGAGTAGTGGCCGGACCGCTCGAGGCCAACTGCTCCAGATCATTCTTCAGCAGGCTGATTTCAACCCGCCCGCCGCTCATGTGTTTCGTTTTGCCATTCTCGTCAGTGGCCGTGGGTGCGTTGCCCATACCCACGAGGTAAATCCGGTAAACCGGCACTTCGTTGTTCAGGACCATATAGCGCACCACAGACTCGGCCATCTTCTGCGAATTCGTGATGGCAACCTGGCCCTTGCCGGAAGCGAAACCTTGCACTTCGATAATGTAACCGTGCTGGCCCTTCACTCCATTCGCCATCTCGTCCAAAGCATCTTTGGCATTCTTGCTGAGGACAGTTTGGCCGGGCTTGAAGCGGATCTCGGTCTGGTTGGAAGCCTTGTATTGATCGATGTTGCCAACCACGGTTTCAACCGTCTGGATGCGAGTGGTCGCCTGTTGCGCACTCTGCTGCGCCATAGTGGCCTTATTGCCGGCATCGATGGCGTGCTGATCGGCCTCATTGGCCTTATCGGAGGCTAGCTTGATTCCAGCCTGCGCCCGGGCGTCGGTGTCTTTGATCGACTTGCTGTTGGCAGCGGTCAGATCGTCAAGCTCGTTGACGCGGTCGCGGATGGGATCGGTTTGGCGCTTCACATAGCTCTTACGGGCAAATGGATTCACGCGGCCCCAGAAGCCTTCGCGGGCCGGCGCCTGTAGCGGCTGCTTGCCAGTCCCGTTCATGCTATCGGAGGACTGCGTAGTTTGCGCCGCAGGGGGGTTGGACTGACCTTGGGTAGACGAAGTTTGCGCGAAGGCCGGAAATGCTAGAACCGCAGCCAAAGGCAAAGTGGCAAGTAGACGACTGTTCATAAGAACTTCCTCCATTGTTTGGGGGAGCGTTTTGGGGCTCCACTCCAGCACGCCAAAACGGGCGTGTTGCGTGATTTCTAATTGCGTCCCCTAAAACCACCGGCATACGCTGACGCAACGCATGCCGAAAAGCTCAAAACTTTAGGCATCGCACATATCCAGTGCCTGCCATTCCTATTACAGTTCAGATGCCAAAACGGGCTCTCAGGTTTGAGTCCTAAATTATTGATATCTAAGACATTATATCTCTAGCCTTCCTCAAAGGGTAGTCTGCAGGGGTTTGCGCAGGGTAATTTTGGCAAACCTGATATAAAAACTGCGTGGATTTGTGAGGTTCGGGGAGGGAGACGAATCTTGGGATCAATCAACGTAGATATAGATGCCGAGAAGCGGGGAATATGGGGGCTGCGACTAATAAGGCACGGACTGACGTTCGCCCTTACTGCGACGGTGTGGTGTGCCTATCTGGCTTCCGCAGAAACCAGGACTGCGGCGGAAGAAC
Organism: Candidatus Sulfotelmatobacter sp.; assembly: GCA_049583165.1. Lineage (GTDB taxonomy): Bacteria > Acidobacteriota > Terriglobia > Terriglobales > Acidobacteriaceae > Sulfotelmatobacter. The sequence continues at coordinate 16,838 of JBAUVJ010000162.1, forward strand.
CGGCCCCAATCATGGCTTCTTCCCGGATCACACCCGAGCATATGCATCAGTATTCCGATATGGCAGTGTCCTGGATGCAGCAATACCTGCGTATCGACACCACAAACCCGCCCGGACATGAGATGCGCGCTGTTTCGTTTTACAAGAAAATTTTCGATGACCAAGGAATCGAAAACCGCGCCTTCGAATACTTGCCGGGACGCGGCGACCTGTGGGCGCGCCTGCCGCATACCAGCGCGCAGGCCAAACGGCCAATCATCTTATTGAACCACATGGACGTGGTCACGAGCGACGCGGAGCGCTGGCAAGTTCCACCCTTTAGCGGCGAGATTAAAGACGGTTGGCTGTGGGGCCGTGGCGCGCAAGACATGAAAGACGAAGGCCTGGCGCAATTGATGGTAATGGTAATGCTGAGGCGCGAGAAGATTGAACTCGACCGCGACGTGATTTTTTTAGCCGTGGCCGACGAGGAAGCCGAAGGGACTGGCACGGACTGGTTTATCGCGCATCAACGAGATTTGCTGGAGAATGCGGAGTTTTTGATCAACGAAGGTGGAGAGAACCTGCTCGATCAGGGCAAAGTGAAGTACGTCGGCGTGGATGTGGGCGAAAAGACGACTTTCTGGTTGCACGTGGTGGCCCACGGCCGTGCGGGGCACGCGTCGCGTCCTATTGCCGATTCCGCGCCCAACCGTCTGGTGCACGCTCTGGACCGCATTCTGGCGTACCGCACACCGCTGAGGGTGCTCCCTGTGGTGGAAGAGTTTCTGAGGGACATGGCGCCCTACGAGCCGCCGGAGGAAGCGCGGGAATATCGCAACATTCGCAAAGAAGTTGAAGACAAGAAATTTCAGCAGGATGTGGAGAAGGATGAGTCGCTAAACTTCTTGTTGCGCGACACCATTTCACTCACCATGTTGGGCGGTTCGGAACAGACCAACGTGATTCCCCCAGAGGCATGGGCGAACCTGGATGTACGCATTCTTCCGGGAGGAAATCCCAAGAAATTGCTGGAACAGGTCCGCCGGGTGGTGGATGATCCTAACGTCACGGTCGAGCCGTTGAATGCGGAATTCCGCGAGGCCAACTACTCGCCAACGAATACAGCTCTTTATGAGGCCTTTCGCCGAGTCTCAGGAAAGTATTTCCCCGGCGCGCCGGTGGTGCCGCACATTACCAGCGGATATACCGAGAATCAACGCTACCGCCCTTTGGGCATCAATGCTTACGGTTTCAACCCCTACACGGCTACTGATGAGGAAGGCAATACCGAGCATGGGAACGACGAACGCATACGCGTGGAGGAAGTGCGGCGAGGGCCGAGGATTTTGTTTGATGTGGTGGCGGAGGTGGCGGAAGCGGAGTGAGTTCGCGATGCCAGCTATTTTGCGCGGCAGTGCTTCTCATACTGCTCGATGATGAAATGATCTGTCATACCCGCGATGTAATCGCAGACGACGCGCGGCCGGGATTCCTGTTCCGCTTTCTCCTCATAGTAGCGCGGCAGGGCTGCGGGATTGCTCAGCCAGAAGGCGAAGAGTTCGCTTACGATGCGCTCCGCGTCGTCTTTCTCTTCCGCCAGCGATGGGCTGTAATAGAGATTTTCATATAGGAAGTCTTTGATCTGCTTGCGTTCCGCTTCTACTTCAACGCTGAAGGCGGCTAACCGCTCAGGATGCAGACGAACATCGGCCAGAGTTTCTATTCTTGCCCGTTTCAACCCGGACTGCGTGCTGGTAATGAGATCGCCCGCCAGCCGGTTGAAGACGCGTTTGAGAGCTTCATTGAATTGCAGTTTGTCTGGCGCTTCAGGATAAATCTGTTCGACCTCGTGAAAAAAACGTTCAAACACGGGAACACCTTCTCGAATTTGTGCCAGGGTGAGCAGATGCGCTTCGTAGCCGTCATCCAGGTCAGCGGTGTTGTAACCGATTTCGTCCGTTAAGTCGACGAGTTGGGCTTCCAGCGGAGGGCGCTGGTCGAGCAGATACTCGGCAAGTTCCGGATGCTTCGCCGCATCGTAATCGCGCGAATGCTTGATGATGCCTTCGCGCACTTCGAAGGTAAGGTTCAATCCGCGAAACGCCGCATAGCGCTGCTCAAAATCTTCAACAATGCGCAGAGCATGCAGGTTGTGGTCGAAGAACAGCCCATGCCCGCGCATGGCTGCGTCCAGCGCCTTTTCGCCGGCGTGGCCGAACGGAGGATGCCCAAGGTCATGCACCAGGGCCAGAGTTTCCGCCAAATCTACATTCAGCGCAAGCGCACCGGCGACGGTGCGGGTGATCTGCGCAACTTCGATGGTATGGGTGAGTCGATTTCGGAAATGGTCGGAATAGCGTCGGGTGAAGACCTGGGTCTTATCTTCCAAACGGCGGAAAGCCCGCGCATGAATTACGCGATCACGGTCGCGCTGGTAATCGTTGCGATAGGGATGAGAGGGTTCGGCGAAGCGGCGTCCGCGGGAATGTTCAACCTGCACCGCGTAGCCGGCCAGCATGATCGAAGTTTAACAGAGTTGAGAGTAACCAGTACCTAGTTGCGAGTACCTAGTAGCGAGCGCGGAGTACGTTCTTTCTGCTCGGTACTCGAAACTCGGTACTCGGTACTGCTTACTGTTTTCCCGATTCTTCCTTAGCCAGGCGGACCCTGGCGGCGTCGAGCTTAGTTTGCGTGGCCGCAAATAGATCGCTGTCGACTTCCGCAGGCACGGTTTTGTTCCATTCTTCCATGGCGCGTTCCCAGTGCGCCGCGGCCAACTTCAAACGGCCTGTCTTCTGGAAGAGATCGCCGAGATGGTCCTGCACGGTGGGGTCGGAACACATACGCAGGCAGGCCTTGTTCAGGTTCTCTTCAGCAAGATCGTATTTACCCAGCTTGAAATAGGCCCAGCCCAGGGAATCTAGATAAGCGCCGTTGGTGGGGTCAAGGCCGACAGCCGTCTTAATGTAATTCAAAGACTCTTCCAGTTGCACGCCGCGATCGGCATTCATGTAGCCGAGATAGTTCAAGGTCACAGCGCTTTGCGGGTTGGCCGCAAGTATTTTCTTGAATTCCGCTTCCGCCTGATCGTATTTCTTTTCGTGCTCGTAGTTATCGCCGCGCAGAAAGAAAACGTACTCTTTATCCTCAGGCTTGGTGGAGAGTTGCTCGGCCTTATTAAGAGCTTCCTCGGCGTCGCTATAGCGCTTGAGGCGCGTGTACATAATGGCCAGCCGGACGTAGACTTCCCGATCTTCCGGCTTGCCTTTCAGCAGCGAGCGCACATCGGCCAGAGGTTTATCAGGATTTCCGGTGTCGGCAAGCTGCGCGTCGAGCACCATGCGCAAGTCCTGATCATCCGGAAGCTTTTGCACCGCTTCTCTGGCCGTGGCAGTCGCTTGCGGCCACTGCTTCGCCTCACGATAAGTATCGATGACGTCCTGATAGCCGGTTTTCGCATTGTCGTCGCCGAGCGGGATCATTTTGCGGAACGCATCCACGGCCGCAGCATAATTTTCCTGGTCGCGATAAACCATTCCGAGGCGCTCAATAAAAATTCCGCGATTGTTGCGGTCACCCTGGGAGTAACTGTTATCCGGCTTCTCGGTTTTCTTCAGAAGATCCTGCAAAATCTTGACGGCTTCGTCGTAGCGTCCCTGAGCCTCATAAACGACGGCGATGTTATAGGGAACTTCCAGCGCGTCAGGGACCATGGCTTCGGCTTTTTTCAGCCCCTCAAGGGCCTGGTCATATTTGCCCTGGCGGCGATAAATCTCGGATATGCGCAGGAAGGTCTGCGCGTCTTCAGGATTTGCGTCGGCGATCACCTTGTACTGCTCGAGAGCGAGATCGACTTGGCCGTCGTTCAGATAGTTTTCTGCCAGGCCACGGATGGCATCGAGATTATCGCGATCCAATGTGATGGCGTGCTTGTAAGCGTCGATCGCGCTTTTGTAATCCTTGCGCTGCTCGTAGGTGGCTCCGAGCGCAGCATACAGCTTGGCCGAGCGGCCCGTATCGGGCACGGCGCTGAGCACCTGGAGAGCGTGGGAAGTATCGCCTTCATCGCTGTAAAGCAGGGCGAGAGTGGTGACCGCTTCTTCCGAATCAGGATCGAGCTTGACCGCCGTCTTGAGTTCGTTTTCTGCTTTTTGCGAGTCGTTATCGAGGCGATAGAGGCGGCCGAGCAAAAGATGATCGTCCACGTTCGCGGGTTCGATCTTGATGATTTGTTCGTATTGCTCGATGGCCAGCTTCAAGACATTCTCCGAGCCATTGCCATTGCCGGGCATATCGCCCAGCGAGCGCAGATAAATTCGGCCGAGCAACTTGTGAGCTTCAAGGTTGTTGGGATCGCGCTTGATGATGTCCTGTGCTTCGAGCACGGCGTCGCGGATGCGCCCAGTCTTGACGTAAAGTTCGGCCAGACCGGAAGTCAGAAATTCAGAAGAGGGATCGGCTTCGATAGCCAGCCTGTATTCTTCCATGGCTTTTGTCGCCAGTTCGCTGCGACCATACGCCGTAACCTGCTCTTCGTACAAATGTGCCAGCGTGTAGTGATAATAGGCGGCGGCATGGTCCACTTTACGCGGCGCGGGCTTGGAGTCGGGCGTTTTGGAATCTCCCGGTTTAGCGTCAGCTGGCGCGGATGGACTGTTTTGAGCAAATGCGGCCGCTGTGAAAAATAAGGACAATAAAACTGCGCGAAAAATTCGATTCATGCTCGACCTGACGACGCTGGAGTTGACTTCAAGAAAACTATTCGAACTAGAGCTGAGCGTATCTCTGGAACCCATAGCCATTGGATGCAAAACCGCCAAGGGTAGGGTGCTCCAATTCTAACCTGTTAGACGCCCGATTGGGAAAAAGTCTACGGCTCATGTTTAACGCAGCGAAGCCGGAAGTACAGCGACCCGTGGGGACTTGCAGGCGCTGATTGTCAAGTTTGGTAAAGCAGTCTGCCCTGCGATCGTCGTAGTAGCCAAGTATATGGTTGAGTTCGTTTTGCCTCGCACGCACCGGCACTCTAGTGGCGGAAGTGGCGGACTCCAGTGAACAGCATTGCGAGGCCGAGTCGGTCGGCAGCGGCGATGACTTCGGGATCGCGCTGCGAGCCTCCGGGTTGGATGATCGCAGTAGCTCCGGCCTTGGCGATTTCCTCGACTCCATCGGCAAACGGGAAAAATGCGTCAGAGGCGGCCACCGTTCCCTTGAGTGGAAGTTGCGCTTTCATGGCGCCGATCTTAGCGGAATCGACGCGGCTCATTTGTCCGGCGCCGACGCCAACAGTCTGTCCATCGCACGCATAGACGATAGCGTTCGACTTCACGTGCTTGCAGACTTTCCAGGCAAACAGAAGCGCGCGAGTCTCTTCGGGCGTGGGCGCACGCTGGGTGACGACCTTAAGATCAACATCCTGCAAGGTGCGCGAATCAGCGTCCTGCGCAAGGATTCCGCCGGAAACATTTTTTAGAACCCATTTTTGCGGGGCGGCTGCGACTTCAACCAGGCGGAGATTTTTCTTAGTAGCGAAGCGGACTTTGGCGGCTTCATCGAAGGCAGGGGCGGCGATTACTTCGAGAAACAGCTTGTGCATCTCCTCGGCGGTTTCGGCGTCGATCGCACGGTTCACGCCGACCACACCACCGAACGCGGAGACGGGATCACATTGCAGAGCTCGCTTGTACGCCTCCGCGAGGGTCTTGCCCGTGGCAGTGCCACAAGGGTTGGTGTGCTTGATGATGGCGCAGACGGCGGTCTCTTGCGGATCGAATTCCTGCGACAGGTCCCATGCGGCCTGGAGATCAACGATGTTGTTGAAGGAGAGTTCCTTGCCTTGAAGTTGGCGAGCGTTGGCAACGCCCACGCCTGAGCCGTCCGAATACATGGCGGCTTTCTGGTGCGGGTTTTCGCCGTAGCGCAGGTCCAGCGTTTTCTGGAATGAGAGCCGCAGGACCGGCGGAAACATAACGGATGATGTGGGGACAGCCGCCCCCGGCTTTCCGGCGGAGCGAAGCTCCGCAGCGCTCGTGGCTGGCTCAAAGTTACTGAGGTCGGAGATTCCCTCCAGCGTGGAAGCGATAGCCGAATCATAGGCGGCAGTAGTAGCAAATGCTTTTTGCGCCAGCCGCCATTTGGTTTCAAGCGAGAGTGCGCCGCCGGAGCGGGAGAGTTCTTCGGCAATAGTTTCATAGTCGGCCGGAGAAGTAACGACTGCAACGTCGTGAAAATTCTTGGCAGCGGAGCGGATCATGGACGGTCCGCCTATGTCGATGTTCTCAATCAACTCCTCGAAAGCCACGTCCGGCTTGGCCGCGGCTTTCTCGAAGGCGTAGAGATTCACCACGACCATATCGATCGGCTGGATGCCGTGCTCGGCAACAGCAGCGGTGTGCGCGGGATTCTCGCGGCGATGCAGGATTCCGCCATGAACCTTGGGATGCAGCGTCTTCACGCGGCCATCGAGCATTTCAGGGAAGCCGGTGAGCTCCGAGATATCTTTTACAGCAATACCGGAATCGCGCAGCAACTTGGCCGTGCCTCCGGTCGAGATGAGTTCGATGCCGTGGATAGAAAGCTTGCGGGCGAAATCGACGAGGCCGGTTTTGTCAGTGACGCTGAGGATGGCGCGCTGGATGCGGGGAGTGGCGGACATAATGAGGCCTCGAGCCGGAAGATGAGTGGAAAACGGATGAAGGGAAATTCTAGCAGCTAATGAGTCGTTGTTCGTTTCGTCGCCGATTGTCGGTCGTCAGCGCTGAGCCACAGGGCTGCTTGCCATTTTATGCAGAGATTGCGCGATGCGGTTGATCTCGGGCTGCGTGACTCCCCCAGGCTCATCGTAGCTTCCCTGCAGGACCTTTACCTGGAAACTGCCGTCCTCGGAGTAGAGGTCCAGCTGCAGTATGTCCGGCCGGACCTGAGGATTGCCGTACTGAAAACCTTTGTGGTCCTGGGTTTTAACGTTGAAGATTCCGGTCTCTGCGGGACTCGCTCCGCCCGGGTGACCAACCTCTTGAAGATGCGTTGACTTGAGCTCAAGCAGAAGGATTTGCTCACAGTAATGACGGTTCGGAAACAGTGCCCGATAACCTATTTCGTCTGGCGTGACCTCATAAGTGCGGTTCAAGAACGCATAATTAAATGTCACCCTTTCACGCGCAGTGGCAACGACAAACAATTTCAAGCCCGACCTGAAGGCAATCCATGCCGTTTGGCGGTCCGGCTCATTTTCTAATATCCGTGTCTTGGACTCATCAAGGTCGGTCCAAGGAACTTCAAACCCGTATCCGAAGTACGAGAGGCTCTTCCCGGGTGCCTGTGAGATCGACACGTCTGTCAAGTCGGTGGGAGTCACCCTGGCGACTGGCGGAGCCGTTTTCACGAAGTAAAGGAAAAAAGAGCACGGAACTATCCAGCAGAGAGTTATGCCAATTATCGCTATCCCGATCAGAATGCGTCGCGCAGTTTTCACATAACTCCTCTCGTTTGCCGCCAAACGTGCGGAGATGCGGAGGAACGATTAGCAGCCAGACAGCGGCTACGCCTTCGCTTTCGCCTTCAGCTTAACCTGGCCTTCAGTGAGTTCCACTGAGAACTCAACTCCCTCGCATCCATACTGCTTGCGGATCTGCTCGGTCTTTTTCTGAACGAAGGTAGAAAAGGAATCGAGGGTGCCGGAGACATTCTCTCCCGCCTTTTTCTTGGCCGCGACCAGTGTGTTGTAGAGGCGCTCCACCTGTTCGCGCTCGGTCTGATCGACATTGTGCAAGGTGAAAGGCTGCGGCGCAGCGGCCGCTGCCGCGGCATGGCTCAACCCGTAAACCGGATGCTGGGGCTTATGCTCCTCTACTTCGGGGCGCACGCCGGCCACGGAGAGCAGGGCGTCCTGCGGACGGCGGTAGCCTTCTTCCCGGATGCGCGACTTCTTGCGCCACAAGTCGCTATAGACGGCGTAGCGCTGGGCCATTTCGTTGTAGCGGTAGCGCTGGGAAAAGCTCATGCGCCCGCCGCCGTCGGAAAATTTGCGCAGCAGGGAGAGCACCTTCCACTCCACGTCAGTGGGTGGACGCCTGGTGGGGTTGCTGAAGTACATTTCGTACTCGATCTTCAGCCGGCGCAGCTGCGTCTCAAGAACGCTCAGTTCTTCATCGGTTGTCACGCTTGGATCTCCAAGTCAACAGTGTAATGACGGAGTGCATTGGCGGCGAGGTACCCGGCGGTCACCAAGGTCATGGTACGAAGGTAAGGGGCTTTGAGCTTGGAGTTGCGAGCTTCGAGTTGCGAGCTATGAGTTTGCGAGCTATGAGTTTGCGAGTCGCGAGCAAAACACTGAGAATCTGCGGCGTTTCCGATCAATGTGCAGACGGGGCATGAGCGGTACATACCCCATTGTCTACTTCATGAGATGTTACTTGGAACTCGTAACTAGGACCTACTTCGCGTTCGCAGCCATCTTCTTAACCATGGCCAAAACCAGTTTACGGTCGCTTTCATTGAGGTTGGTGGCGTAGCGGCGAACCTGGCTCAAGAATCGGACTTCGTCTTCCGAGAGTTGCGGCAATCCCTTGGAACCGTTGCTGTGGCCGGATTCGGAAAAAAATTGCGAGAGCGCAATCTCCATGGCGCCGGCAATCTTCGAAAGGGTGTCGAGGGAAGGGATGGTGTGGCCGTTTTCTACACGCGACAGGTAGCAGCGCAGCAGGCCGGTGCGCTTCTCGATGTCTCCCTGGGACATCCCTTTCTGTAGCCGGTAGTTTCGGATGGTCTCGCCGATGTTGATCGTTGGGAGCATTGCAGGATGCGACATAGTACCCAGATCGGGATTTTCTGGCAAGTGGAAATTAGTGCTATATCAAAACCAGTGCAATCCGCACTTGAACAAACTTAAACATCTCTAATGCTTGAACATCGTATAAAGAACATACCCGCCCGAGCAGAGAGTAAGGGTGGCGAGCAGAATGACGATAAAAGTTTTCACGGCTTTCTCCTATTGAGCTAAGGCAAGACACCGATCACAATTCCAACTCCATGTACATCGCTCCGGCCATAGGGTTGGGGCGATACGGAGCAATCTCCTTGAATCCCAGCTTGTGATACATTGCAACAGCATCTTTCATCACCGGTTCGACGGTGTCGAGACGCATGCACTGGTAGCCGATCTGGCGCGCCTCAGAAATGATGCGCTCGGCCATTGCGCGTCCCACGCTCTTGCCGCGAAACTTCGGCCGCAGATAGAGCCGTTTCATTTCGCAGATGCAGGAATCTAACTTGTGCAGCGCGACGCAGCCCGCGAGTTGATTTTCGTATTGCGCAAGCAACAAGCGGCCCTCGGGTGGAGCGTAGTCACCAGGCAGTTCTGCAAGTTCTTTGTCGAAGTTCTGAAAGCACAGACTGAAGCCAAGGGATTGCGCGTATTCCAGAAATAATTCGCGGGCTTGCGTGATCTGCGCGGGCGAGGCAACTTGAGTGAACACCAAGCCCTTCAGCAGAGAGGTCATGGAGAACACAGAGGAATGCGCGTTTTGCTCGGTGCTCATTTTCTTGTCTTTGTTACCTCAGCACCTCTCCAGTTAAAGATCTTCTAACCCATGTGCATACCGCCGTTCACGCTGAGCACATGCCCGGTAATGTAGGAGGCTTCGTCCGACGCAAGAAAAGCTACGGCATTGGCCACATCGGCCGGCGACCCCACACGGCCCAGCGGAATCTGTTTGGCGGCTACTTGCTTGAACTCCTCGCCGAGCACCTCGGTCATGGCGGTTTCGATGAAGCCGGGAGCCACGGCGTTGCAAGTAATGTTGCGCGATCCCAACTCGCGCGCGACTGCCATGGTTAGTCCGATCAACCCAGCTTTCGACGCCGAATAATTCGCCTGCCCCGCCTGTCCCATCTGGCCGAATACGCTGGTGACGTTGATAATGCGTCCCCAGCGCTGCTTGAGCATGGAACTGCTGACTTGCTGAGTGCACAGATACGCCGACGTGAGATTGGTTTGCAGCACCGCATCCCAATCGGCGCGCTTCATGCGCATGATGAGCTGGTCGCGGGTGATGCCGGCATTGTTCACCAAGATGTCGATCTTGCCGAAGTGAGCGACCGCGGCCTTGATGGCGGACTTGATCTGCTCTTCATCGGTCACGTCGAGAGCGAACGCCAAAGCCGTTCCGCCCGTAGCAGTAATTTCGTTTACTAATTCATTCAGCTTCTCTTGATTGCGCGCGGTGACGGCGAGTGCCGCGCCCGCTGTGGCGAGTCTCAGCGCGCAAGCCCGCCCAATGCCTTGCGATGCGCCGGTGACCAACGCCACTCGTCCTGAAAGGGACATGAGGTTCTTTCTCCGATTCAATGATAAGGGTTGAAGTGGAACGCCGAATTATACTCGTCAAGGCTTGCTTGCTCGGAAGAACTCACGAATGCGCAACGTCTCACCATGACGCCTGAAATGGTCGCTAATGAATTCGCCCTCTTCTGGGGATCCTGGTCGGGGATCGAACACGATACCGCCCGATCGGACCACGACAGCATGATCCACTGCGCCTCCGACCCGCCCGTAGAAAAGAACGCCCTCTCCCTCAAACTTTCGCCAAAAATCGGCGAAGGCTGAATCGTCCACACCAACTTCCTGCCCGCCGTTGGACTCACGGAAAGCTGCGAATTCAGGGTCTCGACACATGCACCAACCAACCTGCTCTAAACAAGACCGCAAAGCGTCCGATGACACACCGGGTTCTCCGGTCAAAAACGGGGTGAATCGTGCTCGGGCTAGAGTCTCATCCTCCCCTGTCAGTTCTTGAAAACACACGACTACGCAGTCGTTGAATGTTTGTCTAGGACGCAATTCTTACTCCATTGAACAACTTCGACATCCCTGTATCCGATATCTATAGCATCAGAGCGTACAACACCACAGCAACGACACAAAAGCCTCCGCATAGGCGGCAACTCCCGCGAAGTGAGTTGTCATTTCTCTAACGGATTGCAGATTGTTCGTTGGCCGATTAACATTCGGACATTCCCATGCCTCAAACTGTGACCAACGAAGTGATTGCCGTGCCCGAACCTTCCAACCAGAAATCATCCACTGCTGATTCGGCTTCATCGAGTTCCGGCCACCGTTCGCCGCAGCGTGCGTCGGCAGCGGAGCATCCCGTGACCCCTGAAAAGTTGCAGCCCGAGGCACCACCCACCGAAGTGTTCGCGGTGTATGGCGTGGAGCCTGAGATCCAGGCGTACGCCATGGCGAAGTATTCGCGCTCGTCATTGTCCATGAAGGAGTCGCTGCGCGAAATCAATTCGCAAAAGGCGGAGAAATTTCTCAACACATTTTATTTTCAATACGGCCATCGCTCGATTGCCGATCTCGCGCATATCGCGTTGGCCGTCGAGCGGCTCTCGATTCTCGCCGCCATTGAGCTGGCGGATGAGCAACGCTGGGATGGCCAGGAACGTTCGACCCGATATCAGGACTTCAAGAAAAGCGGCTATTACGTTCCTGACTTCGGCGCCGACGATGAAGCCCGCAAACTCTACTGCGACACGCTGGATTTTCTCTTCGCCGAGTACGAAGCGCTTTCCGCGCACATGACGCAGCATCTGATCAGCATTACGCCCAAGCCCTCCGATATGAAGCAGGAAGCGTATGAGCGCACGCTGAAAGCACGAGCCTTCGACATCACTCGCTATCTGCTGCCGCTGGCTACGAATACTTCTTTGGGCGAGATCGTCAACGCGCGCACCCTGGAAACACAGGTCGCGCATCTACTCTCGCATACTCATAAGGAAGTGCGGGTTCTCGGCGACTCGTTGAAAAAGGCGGCTACTTCGGCTGCCTACAACGTGAATGCCGAGTCTTTGCAGGATTTGGTAGAACAGATTCAGAAGCTGAATCCGGAGCTGGGTGCGCGGGCCGAGCAGGAACTGCTGCATGAAGTTCGGGTCGCACCCACGCTGGTGAAGTATGCCGATCCAAATCCGTACGAAACGGAAACGCGCCGCGAACTGCGGCAGGCGGCGCGCGAGTTGATGAAGAGCGAGCAGCTTGCGCCATCGAAGGCGATCGTCGATCTACTCGACGAAGAGCCGCTTGAAGTTGAGATCGCGACCACTTTGCTGTACGAGCACTGCCACTTTTCCTATCGCCAGGTGCGGCAGGCATTGCAGGTATCGGGCGAGAGGTTCCGGCGCGAAATCATCGACCTCGGCCTGCGCCATCGTGGCCGGCACGATGAAATGTTGCGCGGCTTCCGTGCGGGACAGCAGTTCCGTTTCGACATTCTGATGGATACTGGCGGTTTCCGCGATATGCACCGTCACCGTCGCTGCATCCAGGTGATGCAGGGATTTACCACAGAGCATGGTTACGAGATGCTGCTCGATCTGGAAGACGCCGGCGTGCGCAGCCGCTTCGACGCTGCCATGCGGCGGGTGCAGGCTGCGGTGGGAAAGCTCGCGGCACGCAAGGCGCCTGAGGCGGAAGAGAATTCGCAGTACGCCATTCCTCTGGCGTACCGCAAGCGCGCCCTGTTCAAAATGGACTTCGCCGAGGCCGTGTATATTTCCGAGCTGCGCACCACGCCGGCGGGTCATGTTTCCTATCGCAACGTGGCTTACGCGATGTATGAGGCTGTGGCGCGGAAGTATCCAGCGCTGGCCAAGTATTTCCGCGTGCACGATGTAACCGCACCAGTCGATTTGCTGCAAAGGTGAGCCGCAGTTTTATGATTCGGAAATCTCTCCTGCTCTCGGCGGTATCGGCTCTCGTCATGTTCTGCTCCTGCAGGAGAAGTGAGGTCGCTTCCCCAGTGATTGTTCAGGTTCGCCACGACCTGTCTGGACCGACCGCCAAAAGCCTGGGAAGCACCGACCTGCAGTTTAACGTTACAAACCCGCACCTGGAGAATGGGAAAGTGGTCATGATTGCCACCGAGAGAGTGGGCCAATACCGCTTGTGGCGACTGGCTGAAAGTGGAGAGGATCTGCTCATACTGAATTCGCAAAAAGACATCCCGAACACAGAACTCGTAAGGAATCATCTCGGTAAGCAACAGCTTGTTTGCGGAGAGGCATTATCGTTCATTCCGGATTGGGTTTCGGGTGAGGAGCGACAAGCCACTGAGATGTATCTGCGATTTCTGGTCGCTTACTGTGAGAGCGATAGTTCCCCCTGAGCGCCGCTTAGGTAAGGCTATCTTTTTCGCTGCCAGAGCGGATGAACGGGGGTCATGACAATCGAGTTGGCTGGGGTGATAAAAGCTGCGGTAATATCTGAGCAATGAAGAAATTCTCGTTCCTTGTCTTGCTGGCATTTTGCGCCGTGATCACTCTGGGCGCAGACGAGCCCAGATTCCCTCCCATGCCAGCCGCAGTTTCTAGCAACGCCGTTGCCAGCCTCAAGGGCGGTTTCCAACTTTTTTCTCTGATGGGAGTCGGTCCGAAGAAGACCTGGGACGATGTTACGAACCAGGTCTATGTGATGACCTTTTCGCACGCGGGGAAATGGAGCCGTGGCCGCGCGGTTCCTGGGCCTGTGGGGCGTTTGAATGCCGCCGCCAGCGGAGCCAAGGGACTGATTGTACTCATGGGCGGCTATGTGGTGGATAACCACGGGCTCGAACTCACGGTTCCGGATGTAAACATCTACGAGCCCGGCGCTCGGCGCTGGTCACGCGGCAAAGACATCCCCGTTCCCGTGGATAGCGCGGTCACCGGCGTGATTCACGATCGCTATGTGTATTTGATCGGTGGCCGGTCATCCATTGGCAGCGGCCCGGTAAACAATGTGCAGATTTATGACGTCGAAACGGATACATGGAGCCAGGCCACGCCGTTCCCGGGCACTCCCGCTTTCGGTATGGCTGGCGGCGTGGCTGACGAAGCGATTGTTGTGGTGGATGGCGCCAAACCAGGGCCAGCGGGTGGCGCGCGCTACATGGCTTCTGACGAGTGCTGGTTAGGCAAGATCGATCGCAAGGATCCTACAAAGATTGAATGGAGCAAGCTGCCAGCACATCCCGGAAGCGGCCGCTTCGGAATCTCGGGCGGCGGCGCGGAGAAGGATCACAGGATTTATTTTTCAGGCGGCACCACTACTGCTCACGATTTCAAAGGCGTGTCCTATGACGGCAATCCTCCGGAAGTCTCCGGGCTCACCTTCGATTTCGATTTGCGCGGGCACCGTTGGGAAACCCTGAGCGAGGACACATCTGACCCTCGAGCCGATGGCCGCGGACTTGTGGAAACGCCGCTTGGACCCGTGGTCCTGGGAGGGATGACAAAGAATCTGGGAATCACGGCGCAGGTGACGCTATTTGCAAAAAAGTGATTTGCGAGAGCTGGCAACATTTGTCTGTCCATCTTCGCCGTTTTCGCGCTACAATCCCTGCGAACTAATTCTTCGGCGTCGGGCCTGCACTTCCGTTCGAAGATTCGTTTCGAGGAAACATCCATGTTTAGCCCCTCATTAGTTC
>JBAUVJ010000163.1:0-7163 GCA_049583165.1 Candidatus Sulfotelmatobacter sp.
TTTCATCGCCCGCTCCATCGCGGCCCTCGGATAAGCTTCCATGCTCCGCATGGTCTCCCATCCTCGCCGCCCGCAAAGCGGACATATCACTTGCTATCTCAACCGGACATATCATGTGCTACCGACACTTTCCCCACTCAGCGTTGACATTTCCCCGTCCGACAGGCAAACTACCGCATTCCTTGGAAAAGGGCCTCCGGCGAGGACCTGAACGGCGCAGCGGCATAACAAGCGGGCGCCTGGCCGGATTCCCGATTCTCCCTTCATCTATGGGCATAACCGAGCAAAGGGTCTCATATACGCTGGATTCCACCCTGCAAACGGTGGACAGCGCCGAAGAAAAGGCTACCCGTATTGCCACAGAGTTGGGATTTTCCGAGGATGAAGTGATGCAGATTTCCATGGCCGTCCGCGAAGCTGCGGTTAACGCCGTTCTGCATGGCAACGCTTACGCCCCCGATAAGAAAGTCACTTTGTCTTTCGAACGCACTTCCGAGAATCTGGTCATCACCATTTGCGACCAGGGCGCCGGTATGGATCTGGGGCGCATTCCCAACCCTCTGGCCCCGGAGAATCTGCTCAAAACTTCCGGGCGCGGTATCTTTCTTATGCGCTCGTTTATGGATGTAGTTGAAATTCGCCCGTCCCATACGGGCACCGAACTCAAAATGATAAAGCACGTCCACGGTCCATCCGCGGGCGGCAAGGAGGCTTCCCAGTGAGCATGAAGATTAGTACCCGGCAAGTGGATGGAGTCACAATCGTGGACTGTAGCGGCCGCATCACCCTCGGCGAAGGCAGCGTTACCCTGCGCGATACCGTGCGCGATCTGCTTTCCAAGGGCAACAAAAAGATTATCCTGAACCTCGCCGACGTCAACTACATCGATAGCTCCGGCATCGGCGAACTCGTCAGCGCCTTCACCACCACCAAGAACCAGAATGGCGAACTCAAGTTGCTCAAGCTGACCAAAAAAGTCAATGACCTGCTGCAAATCACCAAGCTCTACACCGTCTTCGACGTCAAAGACGACGAGACCGCAGCCGTAAAGTCGTTCAAATAAAAAGGCTCATCGTCAGAATCAGCTGGTCGTCAAGAAAAACGGGTCGTCAAGAAAAATGGGTGCCCCATTTCTCGCGTCTTTTGCGAGAAGTGGGGACGTTGCCCCCGCATCTAGGTCTCGAATAACTGCCTTGGCCCGTTTCATTCCGGGACAGACAGAAGACATATTTCCGCCCAACCTCAAGCGCCATCCTCCCGAGCTCTTAGAATCAGCGAATGCAAGTCTCTCAAGCCCTCTCCTTAATTCATGTGGGGACACCTGATCCCGCCCCCTTGTCGACGCATGTGGGGACAGCTGCCCCTTCGGCAAGCTCAGGGCGGGCTCTCGGCTGTCCGGCCGGGCGAAGCCCGGCAGTCTACAATCACGGGAGGTAGCAAAAACAGGCTGCCTCCCACTTTTTATTTTCGTAACCGATCTCGCAATTCGTTAATCTGAAATGCGTAGGCCGGGGGCGACCCTCTCGGTTTTCAAATTACCCGATTACACAATTACCAAATTACAAACGGAAGTATATACCTTACGCAACCCTGTGATTCTTCTCGTTGACTTTCTTCTCTAGAGTGCTATCCTGATCTTGCCAAAAGAGTTATGGAAGCCAGCATTCCCATAAGGAGCAATCATGAGCACTCAATCGGGCCCCCTCGCGCCCAAAACAGCATTCGAATATATTCTTTCTTCTGATCGGTCGAGAGCGACCCAGCCACTTCCCACGGATCGCGTCAGTCCAGAAAATCAACTACGAATCCTGCGTGCATGGGCATCCGTCAGCAACGAAGGAAGCAGAGCCGCGACCGTAAACGAGGTAGCCTCAAATGTTCGCATGGTCGGAAGTACCGTGGCCATGACGAACCCATTCTTTTCCAGTATTGGCCTTCTCAAAAGGCTGGCAGTCGGAACCTATATCCCCTCCAAGCAAGTCATTGCATACTTCAATGCTTATGCCAAGAATCCGGCAACCGCCGGAGCAGAACTGGCGCATGTGTTTCAGGACGCATGGTTCGGGCAGGTAATCATGCCGAAATTAAAGTTCTCGCCGATGGACGAGCGCTCTGTCTTGTCAGCATTGGAAGATGCATCCGGGGCTGGACAAGACCAGAATAAGGCACTCGCTTTCATTCTAGAGTTCATGGAACAAGTGCAGGTGATCGAGCGGAATGGCGAGCAGATAAAACTGACGCCGTTGTGTTCAATTCGACCGCAATTAATCCCATCGGTTTCATTTGATGGCTCAAATTACTGCGTCACTGTCCGCGTTGATTCGAGGGTGCTCGCAGAGCATTTAAGAGATTTGTTTATAAGCTTGTCGGCATTAACTGCCGGGAAGGCGTAAGAAAGCGGATGTTTGACGAAAGTCGTACAGAACAGGGAGCAATTTTTGCCAAAAGAGTTCCAGTCCTGTACGACTCAATATGGGGGAGTGGCGGAATTGGCAAACGCACTAGCTTCGGGAGCTAGCGGGTTCTCACTTAACCGGTGTACCCTTGCGAGTTCAATCCTCGTCTCCCCCACCACTCACAGTATGGATACCCACCACATGGATCGTCAAATATGATGCGCGCACCAGCGTACCTGCACCATTAGTCCTCTAGAAATCAACGACTTGGATGAGTTGGTGATGTCGCATAAACAGGGCAACTCATAAAACACGATGCTCACCGACTGAGCATTGGTCAATTTTATACTTGACACAAGCATTGCGTTAGGTATAAAGTTTCTGCATGGACAAACGACACATCCTTAGCAAGTCTGACGTGATTGAGGAAATCCCGCTTGCGTGCGCCGATGAATTGGCGGCAGTTGAGTTTCTTGAAAAGCAGCGATGGGGTAGCAGTCCGGCGTGCGTGAAATGCGGCAGCGTGAATGTGTACAAGATGACCGACGCAAAGACTGGCGAAAGAAATTCGCGCTATCTCTGGCGTTGCCGCGATTGCAAAGAGCAATACACGGTTCGGATCGGCACGGTGTACGAGGAATCGCGCATTGAGCTTCGTCACTGGTGCTACGCATTCTTTCGTGCCTGCACCTCCAAGAAAGGCGTCTCTGCTCTTGAGATCAAACGTCATTGCCAAATCAGCTATAAGAGCGCTTTGTTCCTGATGAATCGTATTCGATTCGCGATGGCACCGGAACCCGGTGCGCGAAAGCTTTTTGGAACCGTCGAACTGGACGAAGTTTATATCGGTCCTCGCCGTCCTCGTCATCCCGGCATTAGCAAACGCGGTCGTGGCACCAGCAAGACACCAGTATTTTGCGCCGTTGAGCGTGGCGGTCAGATTCGCCGCCGCATTGTCGCTGATGTCACGGCGGCTACTCTTAAAGCTGCTATCCGAGAAGAGGTTGATACTCGCTCTCGACTGATGACGGATGAATTTACTGCTTACAGGGGCCTTGACCCGGAATATGCCAGCCATGAAACCGTTTGCCACGGAACGAAAGAATACGCACGCGGAGAAGTTCACTGCAATACGGCGGAAAGCAGTCATGCTCTCGTAAAGCGGGGAATCGTGGGCATCTTCCATAATGTCAGCCGCGAATACTTGCACCGTTACCTATGGCAATTCGATTTTCTCTGGAACAATCGTGAGTTGAACGACGGTGAGCGCACGATTCTAGGCATTAAGTCAGCCGAGGGAAAACGGCTGATGTACAAGGAGCCGACAGTCAATTAAGATCACAGCCAGTGCAGAAGAAAAAGAGCAAAACACGAAAGGAAACTCCCGGCCCAAAACCAGATGCCCTGAAACTAAAAGGCAACTGGAAGGATGCCGTCAAGCAATCCCTGTCCAAGAAGAAGCCAGCGGAAGGCTGGCCGAAATCATATTCCTATTCCTGAAGCCCAAAACACCAGAGAAGGTGTGCGCATAGGCCATCCCATTCTTGATCGCTGAGTCGGCCAATTTTCTTGAAGATATCTGATTTTTTAACAGGCTGAATGTGCCCCAGCATGACTAGGCAATTCTTATCAAGGCCGTTCGCTGAATTGGCCTCCAATTCAAAATCTGCCTCTTCCTTCAAGTCTATTTGACTACTCGTCGGCGCGATGCTGACAATTGGGTATGTACCTCGACCGGAAAGGTGAGCATTCGAAAGAACGACACAGGTCCGCCCTTTATCGTGAAACGTGCGTTTGTCGTCTGGAGTCTGTGGAAGAACTACTGATTCATCCTCCACCAAGCACACATCGCGTTGAGTGAACTTGATTTTGGACGCGCCAGCAGACAAAAGTGCGCTGCGGAGATCCATTTAACTTACTTGCAGATGTTTTCTCGGATGGGACGCCAATCCTCAAGCGTTTTCAGTTGGTGCTTGATCCGTTCTTCCTCACTACCTCGCACCGAGGTGTCCACCTTAGTCGTGCGGAGTTTCTCCAGCCTGGTTTGCGGAGCAGCCTTGGCATAGGTAGCCGCCATATTTCGATTCTCTTTTCTAGGGGAAAAGTCGGACACGGTAGTGTACCTCAGCTGTCAAGCGGCAATTCTAGTGCCTTTCATAATCCTCAGGTGGTGACTAAGGTTTGCCAATACCATCAATACGTTAGACGAGCGAAGGAGGGCACCTGAGTGTAAAGTAGTGTCATTTTTCGGCAAAATTGACGAAATTAGGCAGTGCCGAAGACTTTCTTGCCGGGAGACTTTAGTCTCCAGCCTTGCGTAAAGTATATACTTCCGATTACAAATTGGAGTAACCCATGCCCATCCGTTGGGATAAATTCACCGTAAAAGCGCAGGAAGCCGTCCAGCGCGCAAACGAGCTCGCCTCCGAGCACGGCAATCCGGAATTACTGCCGCTGCACCTCCTTGCCGCTCTGCTCGAAGATAAAGAAGGCATCGTTTCGCCCGTGCTGGAAAAAATCGGCATCGGCCCACAAGCCGTTCTCAGCGATCTCTATCGCGAAATTGAAAAGCTCCCCAAGGTTTCCGGGGAAGCGGCGCAGGCCACGCTCTCGAGTGCCGCCAACAAGCTGATCGAGCAGGCCTTCAAAGAAGCTTCCAACTTTAAGGACGAGTACGTCTCCACCGAGCATCTTCTGCTAGCCATCACGCATTTGAAACAGGATGCTGCCGCGCAGATCCTCGCCCGCCACGGCGCAACCTACGATGCAATTCTTAAAGCGCTCACATCAATCCGCGGCTCGCAAAAAGTCACCGACCAGAATCCCGAAGCCAAGTATCAGGCCCTCGAGCGCTACGCCCGCGATTTAACCGAGCAGGCCCGCCGCGGCAAGCTCGACCCCGTCATCGGTCGCGACGAAGAAATCCGCCGTGTGGTTCAGGTTCTTTCCCGCCGCACGAAAAATAATCCCGTGCTCATCGGCGAACCCGGCGTGGGCAAAACCGCCATCGTCGAAGGCCTCGCCCAGCGCATCATCTCAGGCGATGTGCCGGAAGTTCTCAAGAACAAGCGCGTCGTCGCGCTCGATCTCGGAGCCATGCTGGCCGGCGCAAAATATCGCGGCGAATTTGAAGATCGCCTCAAGGCCGTCCTCAAAGAAATTGAAGACGCCGCCGGCACGGTAATTCTATTCATCGACGAGCTGCACACCCTGGTCGGCGCTGGAGCCAGTGAAGGCGCCATCGACGCCTCCAACATGCTCAAGCCCGCCCTTGCTCGCGGAGAACTGCGCGCCATCGGCGCCACCACGTTGAACGAGTACCGCAAATACATCGAAAAAGATGCCGCCCTCGAGCGCCGCTTTCAGATTGTTTTCGTCGGCGAGCCCAATGTCGAGGATACCATCGCGATTCTGCGCGGCCTGAAAGAGCGCTACGAAGTGCATCACGGCGTTCGTATTAAAGATTCGGCCATCGTCGCCGCCGCTACGCTTTCGCATCGTTATATCTCCGACCGCTTCCTGCCCGATAAGGCCATCGACCTCGTCGACGAAGCCGCCGCCTCCATCCGCATTCAAATCGATTCGCTTCCCACCGATATCGATCAACTCGAACGCCGCGCCACGCAACTGGAAATCGAAAAACAGGCGCTGAAAAAAGAAGACGACAACAACTCCCGGGATCGCCTCGCCGTCATCGAGAAAGAACTTGCGGGTATCCGCGAGAAATCGAACGCTCTCAAGGCGAACTGGAAAAAAGAAAAAGATTTGATCGCCCGCTCTCGCGAACTGAAAGAAAAAATCGAGAAGCTCAAAATCGAAGAACAGGCCGAAGAGCGCAAAGGCAATCTCCAGCGCGTCGCCGAAATCCGCTACGGTTTGTTGCGACAAGCCGAAGAAGAGTTAAGCCAGCTGACCGCGAAGATCGAAGGCAAAGGTACCGACGGCAAAGCCACCGGCGCCCCCCGGATGCTTAAAGAAGAAGTGGACGAAGAAGATATCGCCCGCATCGTTTCCAAATGGACGGGCATTCCCGTTTCCAAAATGCTCGAAGGCGAAGTAAAAAAGCTGGTCACGATGGAAGAGCGTCTGCGCCAGCGCGTCGTCGGCCAGGATCAGGCTCTCGAACGCGTCTCCAATGCAATTCGCCGCTCCCGCGCCGGACTCAGCGATCCCAAGCGTCCCATCGGCTCGTTTATCTTTCTCGGCCCAACCGGCGTCGGCAAAACTGAACTGGCCCGCGCCCTCGCCGAATTCTTGTTCGATGACGAGCGCGCCCTGCTGCGCATCGACATGTCCGAATACATGGAGAAGCATTCCGTCTCCCGCCTGATCGGCGCTCCTCCAGGCTACGTTGGCTACGATGAAGGTGGACAACTCACCGAGCAGGTTCGCCGACGCCCATACGCAGTCGTGCTCTTCGACGAGATCGAGAAGGCTCATCCCGACGTCTTCAACATCTTGCTTCAGATCATGGACGATGGCCGCCTCACCGACGGCAAAGGCCGCGTGGTCGATTTCAAGAACACGATCATCATTATGACCTCGAATCTCGGCTCCGGTTATCTGCAAGCGGAAAACCTGCGCACGCCGGAGGATTTTGAAAAAGCCAGCGAGCAGGTTATGACCGCGCTGCACGGCCACTTCCGCCCCGAGTTCCTCAACCGGGTCGATGACATCATCGTCTTTGGCCCGCTCGGCAAAGAGCAGTTGGTCAAGATCGTCGAACTCCGCCTCGAAGATGTCCGCCGCCTGCTTGCCGATCGCAAA
>JBAUVJ010000164.1:0-2635 GCA_049583165.1 Candidatus Sulfotelmatobacter sp.
GTCTACGGATTAACCGGCGGCCAAATTTTCCACGGCGACCTTGCGCTCGACCAGTTCTTCACCATGCGTCCGCTGCTCGACTGGGCGCGCTACAAGACGCCGATTCAGAATTTATATCTGTGCGGAAGCGGAACGCATCCAGGCGCAGGTTTGACCGGAGGGTCGGGCGGGAATGCCGCGCGGGAGATATTGAAGCAGCTGAAGAAATAAAAGAACACTTGCAACCTCTCACTTGGGAAGGCCTTTGATGGACAGTGCGCCGGATTTTCACGACGGTTACGTGGACGGAGTCTTGCTATCTCAGCACGAGGCTCGAATCCTTCTTCGCACGGTGGCGGGAAGACAGTTCACGCTGCTACTCAATGAACTTGAGCGTTTACGAGTAAATGATCTAAAAGAAGGAAATATTATTTTCGAAATAAACTTCTTTGAGCCTAGACAACTTGCTCCCGATTTTATTTTCGAGGTCTATGAGTATAGCGACGAGTCTTGGAAGAAATTCGTATTGGATGAGTGGGTAGAGAAGGCAACGCGAAAGAGTCTCACTGCCATAAAAATCACACCGTCATATGGCTGCACCATCCTTGCGATCTCAAGGGGTTACACACTTCTTGACGGGCGCGTTCTGCAATGAGGCCCTCCGCCATCCTCCTGGTTTCCTGCCCCGACGCCAAAGGCGAAGTCGCCACCATCGCCGACTTCGTCTACCGCCACGGTGGCAACATTCTGCACGCCGACGAGCACGCCGACGAGGAATCCGGCCTCTTTCTGATGCGCGTCGAGTTCGATCCCAAAGATTTCGACATTGATCTCAGCGATGAAGATCTCGCCGACTTCGGCAGACATTTCTCTCCCGTCGCCGAAAAATTTCAGATGACTTGGCGATTGGCGCGGTCTTTGCATCGGCCGCGCATGATTATTCTCGTTTCGAAGTACGACCACTGTTTGGTCGATCTGCTCTACCGTCAGCAGAGCGGCGAACTGGCCTGCGACGTTCCGCTCATCATTTCTAATCACCTCAACAACCAAAGCATCGCCGCCTTCTACAAAATTCCCTACACCGTCGTTTCGATCACCAAAGACAATAAGCAGCAGGCAGAGAAACAAATCCACTCTTTGATCGAGGAACACAACGCGGATTTTGTGGTCCTCGCCCGGTACATGCAGATTCTCTCCGACGATTTCGTGAACCGCTATCCGCAGCGCATTATCAACATCCACCATTCCTTCCTGCCGGCCTTCATCGGCGCGCGGCCATACCACCAGGCCTTCGAGCGCGGAGTAAAGCTGATCGGAGCAACCAGTCACTACGTCACCGAAGTTCTCGATGATGGCCCCATCATCGAGCAGGATGTAGTTCGCGTGTCCCACCGTGACACCGTCGAAGACCTCATCCGAAAAGGCCGCGATCTGGAGAAAGTCGTGCTCTCCCGCGCCGTCCGCTGGCACGTGGAAAATCGGGTTCTTCTCTATGGAAATAAGACGGTAGTTTTCTGAAGCGCTCTCTCCGCGCGAAAGTCCATGCACTTCCGGAAAGCGAACATGCGGGTAACGGTGTCGCTCCGCTGGTAACTTGCGTCACCGAGTGACTTTCGTCTCTACTTGAACTGCAGTCAATAAATACCCTCACAAACGGGGAGAGCTTCGCTCGCGGGAGCGTTCTTGGCCGAGGATCTTAAATTTGAGTTGGCAATCCTGGCGACGGTCCAGGGGTTTTATCAGAAGCTGCTGAGAGACTTGCTCGGGAGCGAGGTTCCTCTGCCGGGTGGGCTCGACGAACACGCGCTTCGCCATACGGACCGCGACTTGCCGGAAACTCTTTCCCGTATGTATCGCTGGCTGCATGTGCTCGATATGGCCATCAGTCCTGCGATGTTGCGGCAGGCACTTACGCCGGAGACGGATTCGGAGGTAGCCGAAGCGTTGCTGCGCTATTTTGTCCGCCGCCGCGAGCCCAGCGATATTAACCGCGACAAGACGGACCTGATCTCAACTTTTCTGTACCGCCATCCGCGGGTGCAAGGGCAGTGGCAGCAGCAAGGCTACGGCCTGGATGGCGCGCTGCCTCTTTCTCCGTTTGAAATTGCGCTGATCGAAATTTTGGCCGACACCGATGTGCCGTCGCTGCCGGAAGAGCATGTGCAACTGCTAAGAAACTTCGATCCGCTGCGCGAGGAGATCGCCCGTTACCGCGATTTCAACTCGCTGATGGACTCCGGTATTGTTTCGCGAGTGCGCGAGTTGAAACGCTGGCTGGATTCTTCCTTCTATCATCCCGGCGTGCTGGCCACGGTTGCCGCCCACAACGCGGCATTTGGCGCCCGGTTTGACGAATTGTTCACGAAGGCTCTCGGTGAGATCAAACAATTCGCCCAGGCCCTCGATGAGATGGGGGGCAGCATCCTGAGCACAGTCGATGGCGTGGAGGTCACGGTCGAGCACGTGGCCGCGATCGAGCAAAAAGAAATGCTCAAGGCCGATTATGGCAGCGCGCTGGAGAAATTCAGCCGCGTCTCGAAATTGAAAAAGGAACTCGACCGGCGACCACCCATTCGCAAGTCATTGCTCGCGCCTTCGGCCGGCCGCGCCATCGCGTCCTCAAGCGGATCGGGCGCCGCGGCCAAGGCTGCGCGGG
>JBAUVJ010000165.1:0-13330 GCA_049583165.1 Candidatus Sulfotelmatobacter sp.
GGTCTCAGCAGTTGCTGGGTAAGTTCGGCGAGCAATTGAAGATTGCGCGCGAAAGCGGCCTGCATCTCGTCCAGCGCACTCCTCACCCACAACCGATCGAAGATCAGCCACATCGAGATCAATCCCAGCAGCACACCAACAAGACGGTCCCGTGCAATGGCCAGCGACGTTTGAATGGTGAACTCCTGCAAGTGGACAAGGTTGAAGGCTAAGAAGAGCTGCAGGCCAAGAAAGGAAATCCTCGGGGTCGCGGTGGAGATCCAGGATGCAATCGCCGCAACCACGGCGAACAGCACGCTGAACCCGACGATGGAGTCGACATAAGGAAGCACGAACGCCTGGGCGCCCATGCCGAAAACGAAACCGCCGATGGCAACTCCCGCGAGGCGCAGAACCCCCCTCTGCCGTGACGAGCCGATGGTCAAAACCCCGGTAAGTAAACACGTGACTATCGAGCTTTTCAGGCCCGGCCAATCGACGGCAGTGTAAATAACGTAGGAAACCAACGCCGCCAGCGAACCTCGCACTGCGAACTGGAGGTGAGCGGAATTGGAAAATGCATCGGGTGTAAAAAGGTTCTGCTGGAGATCTTCATCCAACGGCGCGCGCATCAGGAAATCCGACGTCGTCTTTGAACCGGAAAATGCCTGCGGGATGAGCGCAACGGTTTGTTCCATGGAGGAAAGGAACGGCAGGTTCGACGCCCTCTCCTGCGCGGAAAAATCAATCTGTGGCGCCAACTGTCCCGCCTGAAAATGCCGGCGCAGTCCGGCTATATTGTCCGCCAGGCCCAGGCACCGCTCCCGGTCTTCCTTGGTAAGCGCAGCGGACTGGCCCGTGTAGGTGATGCGCTCGCTGGCAGCGAGGTCAACCAAACGGCCCACAAGGGCGACCGCCGCATTCATCTGCGCGATGAAGTGGGCGCTGTAACCGGAGCGCAGAAGTAGTCTTTGGAGTCTCGAAGTTCCGAGACCCAAATACTGCGAAATCGCTTTATCCGTTTGCGCGCTGACAAGCTGGTCCATGCTAATGTTCCGCAAGATTTCCTCGACTGTCTTCAACCGGGTTTCCACTCCCTCAATCAGATCGGTCGTCGGGTGCACTTTGCGGAAAACAAACTCGACTGCAACGGTCACCACCGCGCCGATAATCACTAAGCCGCCGAGCCATAAGCCATCCTCGAGGCGCGTGTTCACGTTGATGGTATTCGCGTCCCACACCGTAATGCCCAGTATGATCGGGAGACTGAAAGAGAGAGCGGTGGCAAAATCGGGAATGACCCGCATGACGAAGAAGGACAGAAAAAAGGTGCCCATGATCCACAGGAAGTGAGTAAGTGGATCGTCGACCAGCATCGCGACGCCCAGTACCGTGTAAACCATGGCAGCAGTTGCAGCGATGGCGATGCGAACCCCGGACCGTAGCGTCGCGATGGGGCTTTCCCGGCTCAAAATGATGGTATAGATCGCAGCCAGAAAGCAGCCCGGAAGTTGGAACGTCATGATCAGAATCATGACGATGGTTGCGGAGATGGTCATGCGAGCAACCACCCAGGTGCGCCCCGGATAGGGGGCCATCTCATTCTTTAGAAAGTTCCAGAGCCATGCCGCATCCTGATCGAATGTTCTCTCGCGCGCGATCGACGGTAGTGCCGCGCTCCGGGACACCATGGCTAGCGCGCCCTTCCAGAGGGTTCTCCTCGAATGACGACAACGGCGGATTCGCTTAGGCGAAACGGCTCTGTCTCCGGAGCAACGATGCGGACGCGAACGGGGAATCGCGTAGCCAGATGGACCCAGTTGAGCGAGCGTTGCACGTCCGGCAAGCCCGAACCCGGAGAGAAAGAGCCGATCAGCGTTGTGTCGGCCTGCACGCCGTAACCAATGCTGTCCACGATCCCGTCGTATCTCACGTTGGGGCGAGAGAGCGCATACACGTCGGCGTGCATTCCCGGCCGGATGTGACTGAGCTGGCTCTCACGGAAATTCGCCACAGCCCACCACACCCTCGCGTCGATCAAGGTGAACAGTTGCTGCCCGGTGTGCGCGTACGCGCCTTGGGAGATGATGAGATTGGTCACGCGCGCATCGAAAGGCGCATAGACCATGCAATTGTTCAGGTTGTACTCGGCGTTGAGGTTGACGGCGACGCGGCCCTCGCGCTGGTTGGTAAGCGGGTCGAGTGTCAGTACACCATGCTGCGCTTGGGCCAATTGCGCCTGGCTCTGCAACAGGACCGCCCTGGACTGCTCATATTGCGCAGTGGCGGATTGCACTTGCGCCTCCGCCAGAGTCAGCTGCGAACGCGCCTGGTCGACGGCTTGGGTCTTTGTTGTTACCGCCGTCTTGGCCTCGTCTACCTGATCTACGGTCACGAATTGCTTGACCAGCAGTGGTTCAATGAGGTTGTAGTTGTTGGTCTGGTAGGCCAATTCGGCCTGCGCTCTATCGAGCGCCGCCTTCGCGTTCAAGACACTCGCCTTCGCTTCATCAACCGCCGCAGCGGCGTGATCGACGCTGGCTGCCGCACTGGATATGTTTGCGCTTGCCGCCTCCACGGCGCTTCCTTGGGAAGCGATTGTCCGGCGCATATCAATGATCTGGCCCTCAAGCGTGCTCTCGTCGGATCGTGCCTTCCGTAAGGCGTAGTCATAGGGACGCGGATCGATCTCAAAGAGGAGTCCGCCTTGCTTGATGAAGGCATTGTCTTGCACCACGAGCTTGACGATCGGTCCGTCTACCTGCGGAGCAATACCAATGAAGTTGGCAAATATCTCCGCGTCATCGGTGCGGGGGTATTCACTCGTCTCGTGGATAACTAACAAGCCGGTGATCAACGCGGCGGCGATGATGGCGATGCTCACGATCCCGCCGAGGCGCTTGCGTTGTGGCACATTGTCGTTTTCCGGCATCGCGGCTTTCCTTTCTATCAACCCTGATCTATCACGCCTGATCTATCAACTGAAGAACAGCAGCCAGGTTGTGAATGTGAAACATGCCGCCAGACAGGGATACACAAGCAGCAGCGGCGAAAGCTCCTGCTCAAACTTCAGACGCACAAAAATGAGCCGTGCGATCACGGTAAGCAGAATCCCGACCAATCCGCAGAAGATCCACGCAGGAAAATAGGATCCAAGTATGTTGAAGGAAGGCTCGCGAGAACAGGCTGTAGCCAGCAATATTGCCCACAGACCGCACACGGACCCGCCGGCTCGCAACAGACTCGGGACATCTGAGGTTTTCAATTTTCCGACCGTTATCTTTGTCCTTGTTATCGTCATTGCTATGGACCTCCTTTGTGGAGTAGATCGCCTGTCTGGAAAGCGAGAGCAGCCATGGCTGTGAGCAGATCGGTTCGCGCGGTAACGTCTTCCGTTCGTGCTTGGGCCAGTCTCCGCTGCGCCGACACCACGTCAATCTGGGTTCGTACACCGTAGTTGTACGACGCCAAGGCGGCGTCGTAAGACTCGCTGGCCGCAGCGAGCAGCGCCGCCGCCGCTCTCTGCTCCCGGAGCGCAGTGCGCGCCGTGGAATAGGCAGACCACACATCGTTTTCCACTTGATCGCGAACCGCATCAAGCTCGGCTGCCGCCTGCTTCTGATCGGCTTTGGCTTTCGCTAGCCGCTGCTCTCGCGCGAATCCATCGAACAACGTCCACTTAAGACTGAGCCGGGCGCTCCAGGTCTCTTGCGTGGGAGAATAGGCTCCCGGCAACGCAATTTGTTCTCCATAAGTCCGTGCCAGACCACCCGTGCCGTCGATACCGAGGGTTGGAAAATATGCCCTTCGAGCACCCTTGACTTCAGCCCCCGCAGCGCGGAGTTGGGCCACATGGTCGAGCAAATCCGGCCGCTGGGCGAGTGCCTTATCGATCGACGCCTCCACGGTTTCGTCAATCTTGTCCGGCATATTCAACTTCTGGATGGTTTCCAGTTGCAACTGCTTCGTCGGCGAAATACCGAGGGCGGTCGCCAGATTTCCATACGCAATCTCAGTCGCACCAATAGCGGCTTGCAGATCGTAATCGGCCTGCGCGGTGGCGCTGCGGGCCTCGAGTACATCGGGCAGGGTTGCCAGTCCATTCTGCAGACGCGCCTCGGCGGCCTGCTGCACCGTCTGTGCATTGGTCAGGTTGGCCTCTGCCACATCCTGTTCGCCTTGGCTATTGAGCAGGCGGTAATACGTCTGCATGACCTGGAAAATCAGCCTGCGGTGCGTGTCGTTGAACTGGAAGTTGGCGGCAAGCAGATTATTGCGGTTGACGGCAATCCTCTCCGAGCGCTTACCAAAATCGAAGATGGTGTAATCCACAAGCAAAACAGGCGAGAAGGTTTCTTTAGTCTGGCGATAGTAGTCCGTAGCCAGGAAAACGTCCTCGCGGGCGCTCTGTGCCAGAGCGACCGCGGCCAGGGTTGGATAGAGCTCGGCTTTGGCGATGCCCAGATCGGCGGCGCGCGCCTTCGCATTCTCCCACGCCACGCGCGTTTCGGGGTTATTCTGCTCAGCGATGTTGACCAGTTCAGAAAGTGTATAGATTTTCGCCGCATCCGGAAGGAGGTTAGATGACGGCCGCGCCATGATCTTTAGCTGTTGCCGAACCGAAGAGTCGTCCCATGCGTGTTCGGGCACGGGCGGGGCTTTTTGCGTGAATGCAATTCCATCCGCTACCAGCACGCAGAATACAATCAGCGGCAACCCACGAAACCAAGCCTTCCGCAGGTCCCACAATTCTTTGACGCCTGTCATCGGTCCAGATTTCGGTGTTTCGTTTCGGGTGCGAAATCCAAGCAGACACCATGCACAGCGAGCATTACGCCAGAAGCCTAGGGCAGAATCTATTGGACGATGGTATCGATCGATACTTTCGCATCGCTCGGCACGGCGAGCGCGTTCAAGGTCGTTTGAGCTTCATAATGTGCCAACCCCTCGATGAGGTCTTCAACCATTTCGAATTTTGAATATTCCTACGAAGCAGAATCAATGAAGAAGGCCTCAAGAAATATAAGAAAGGTTGACAAATGCGGGATCAGTTTTTCCCGCGGCAATCCTCTGCTGAGCAGCCGATGTCCGGATACATATCTCTGGCACAGACCGCCAGATTTCTGTCTGCAAGCGTCCCCTCCACACCATTCCATTTAGCCATCTCCGAGGCTAAACGCAGTTGGAGCAACCACATGAAACCAGGCTGAGATATCGCAATACTTCGGCGCTTCAGCTGCTGTGTGCTTAGCCGCCGAAGTCCGTGTAGAGGACGCCTATGCTTGGTAAGTGTGCCAACCCCATGTGCCGTGCACTATTTCGAAAGCTAGGGAGCGGCAAACTGTTTGCATTCGAATCGGTGACGGCCGACAAGTCTCCCAGCATCATCCCGGAAACAAGCAACGCCCAAATGGGCCGTAGCCCAGTGTTTTTCTGGCTGTGTGAAACCTGTAGTTTGATTTTTACCCTTGGACTCGACGCCGACGGCCGCTTGACGTTGCAAACGTTCCCCGACGGGGGCACGATTTTCGGTGGCCACGCCCTCAATCAACCTGGCTAATTTACTCGCGCAATTCCAATCAATCGTGTTGCAGATCAGAGCGAGGCGACCATGATCCGCTGGAATTCCAATACCTAAAATTTCTCCTTTAACTTCCGACCGTATTCGTGCGCAAAATCATATCACTATCTAGAGCTTCGAATTCGAGACCTAAGCCACGTTTGCTTTTAAATCGTCATCGAGGCGGCTCGCTGCCACGTCATCTGCAATTACTACCGCATGATCGTTGCGAACTTGGCCGGCCGGAATCGAAGGGTCTCGAGCAAGCAAGCGCGCAAGCATTTCGGCTTTCTCGGCTCCGGTCACGAGCCACAGTATTTGCCGAGAGCGATTGAGAACCGGATACGTAAGGGTCATACGTCGTCGGCCCTGGTAAGGCCCGGTCAAGGCCACGTCCGCATCCCTAACATCTCGCACCGGATCTCCGGGGATTAGTGACGCGGTATGTCCGTCAGGCCCGAGTCCCAAATGCACGAGGTCAAGCACTGGCGGTGATCCGGCAATCGTTTGGAGAGTCCGTGCGTATTGCGAACAGGCCGCCTGAAGATCAGATGACTCCACGGGCATTGGATGGATTTGCCCGGGTGGCAGCGGAGCGTGCTCAAGCAGGCTTTCACGCAGGTGCGTGAGATTTCTGTCAGGGTCCCCGGCTGGCGCGATTCTTTCGTCCACTTGCACAACGTGGACAGCATTCCAAGGCAACTCTTCGACCGCTAGAGCCCGAAGCATTAACCACGGAGTGCGGCCGCCACTGACCGCCATCACAAAAGAACCGTGATCCTTGATTGCGGCTCTGGCCTCTTGAGCGATCAGCTTCGCAGCTTCCGACGCAGCCGAGTCTGCATTCGCAACGATCTTAATTTTCATCTCGAGGTTTCCTCCGTCAGGCTCCATCGAGGCACCTAGGTTGAAGGCGGGAGCAAGCATGCATGGATCTGTGCCTTGAACTCGCCACCCAAATTATAGTTCGCCTCAACGAGCCGTTCGCACAGCCAATGAAGAGCACGGCTCTTGCCACTTCGGCGAACGTGACATCCTCGGCTTGGGGGGCTCGAACACCAGCCACCGTTGTTGGCCCGGCTGGGCACGCAGAAGGCGAGGTTGCGCCACGATGAACATTCGAGGCCGTCCACACCGTCGCGCCCTACGTATCGATCAATACCATCGTCTAATTGTGTCAGCCGAGAACTCGTGGCTTAATCGCAAGTGTGGAATGTGGATTGATCCTGCGAACGAATCGTTCAGGAGATTACAACATGGCTCAATTGATGACCAATTCTGTTTCCCGCACGCAGGAAGAAGACTCTCGAGAAGCAAAAAGCAAACCGGTTTTCAAAACGATTCTCTCAGAAGACATTGACTGGAAATCTTTCCCCGCATTCCCGCCCTCGGCGCGCCTGGCCGTCTTGGTAGGTCAGCCCTCAGAACCAGGACTCTACACGATCAGGGTCAAAGTGCCTCACGGCTTGAAATTGATGCCACATCGCCATCCGGAAGATCGCATTTATACGGTCGTTTCCGGCGTCTTCTACATCGGACTTGGTGACGACTTCGATGCAGACAAACTGAAGGCCTATCCACCCAGTGCGGTTGTACTTCTACCCGGCAACACTTCGCATTTCCACTGGGCGAAGTCTGGCGAATACGTCACGCAGGTTTCCGCGATCGGGCCGCTTGGCATGGAATACGTAAATTCGGCGGACGATCCGAGGAATCAGAAGTCTTGATCGTAGACGGCTGCCGTTTAAGACTCGACTGTGAGAAACACGCTTAGCGCGGGCTCCTGCGCCGCCAGAGAATCATAATCAAAAAACCGGTGCGGAGTTTCCTATGATCATTGCCAATACTGGAATTGTCCCGCTCCGACTTCTTTTCAACCACGGTCAGGTTCCTGACACGACTGTCAGATCTTCGTCACTCGTCAGCACTGCACGGAACATTCCGTTTGACCGATTCCGGCAGGTAAATCTGGTTGGAGCGGCAAATAAACCCGATCCGATATGTCTTCTGCCTTTGGCGATTCGCCTGCTGTTCCAGTGGCGCTCGTAGAAAACTTATTGGTCCAGTCGGAGCGAATAAGAGGGTGCCATCGCAATCTTTATGAGGCCAGAGGCGAAGAGAAGGAACTCAATGCGAGTGCGTCCCAGAGAAAGATTGAGCGGGCTCGGCGTCCTCCTACCGCTCGTCATTCTCCCGGGGATGGCCGTTGCCAGTGCTGCGGCCCAGGGCATGAGTCCTACAAACATCTTTGCTCCCGCTTCGACGCCAGCCAAGTCGATCTTCGATCTCTCGCTCTTTGTACTTGCGGTCACGGCTGTCATATTCGGTATCGTGTTCACTTTGCTGGCCTACTCGGTTGTGAAGTTCAGAATGCGGATCAGCGACGACGGCCGCGAGCCACCGCAAGTATACGGAAGCAATCAGGTCGAACTGGCCTGGACCGTAATTCCCATCCTTATTGTTGTGACCTTGCTTATGGCGACGGTGCGAGTGATTGCCGACGTGCAAAAGAAGCCACGCCCCGACAATGCGCTCGAAGTGATCGCCATCGGCCACCAGTTCTGGTGGGAGTACCGTTACCCGGGGCGGGGAGTGGTGACCGCGAATGAACTGCATGTGCCGGTGAGTGATCCGGAGCATCCGTCGCCGACGTTTATCACTCTGTTGTCCGCGGATACGGACCACAGCTTCTGGGTTCCACGCCTTGCGGGTAAGACTGATCTTATTCCCAACCATCCAAATAGTATGTGGATTGACCCGCACGAAACGGGTTTGTACTTGGGCCAGTGTGCGCAATATTGCGGGACCCAACACGCCAAGATGCTGTTGCGCGTCTACGTGCAATCACAGGGGGATTTCAATCGCTGGATTCAAGAGCAGCGCCAACCGGCAGTCGCAGGGAATGCTGCGTCCCAGGGCCGACGGATATTCGAAACCACTGCCTGCATTAACTGCCACAGCGTGGCGGGAACTCTGGCCGATGGACGCTTCGGCCCGGACCTTACCCACCTGATGAGCCGGGATACGATCGCCGCTGGCGCGGCTCCGAACACACCGGAAAATCTCCGGTTGTGGATTCGAAACCCCGAAATCATTAAACCCGGATCTTTGATGCCTGCGATGGAGTTAAACGACCAGGAATTGGACGCACTGACCGCCTATCTGGAGACGCTTCGGTGACCGACTTGCTGGGCATCCACACGTCGAACATGCAGACGTTGAACATGTCGAGGAGACCATTCGATGTCGACTGATGCCATCGCATTGCCGGGAACGGAATCAGCGTCGCGCCCGTTTGTCGAAGCTCTCCACGACTGGGTTACGACCGTCGACCACAAGCGACTTGGCCTGATGTACATCGGTTACGCACTCGTTTTCCTCGTGATCGGCGGCATCGAAGCGGGGATCATGCGCATCCAGCTCATCCGCGCGCACAACGACTTCGTTTCGCCGCAGGTCTTCAATCGCCTGTTTACGATGCACGGGACCACAATGATTTTCTTTGTGGCCATGCCCCTGGTCTTTGGCTTCGCCAACTACCTGGTCCCGCTAATGATTGGCGCCCGCGACATGGCCTTCCCGCGTTTGAATGCTTTCAGTTTCTGGCTGACTGCGTTCGGAGGCCTTCTTCTTTATTTCAGTTTGGTTGGAGCGAACGGTCTATATGGGGCCGGGAACGCCCCCGACGTGGGATGGTTCGCCTACGCGCCGCTGACCTCACGGACATTTTCGGTTGGGCACAGCACGGATTTCTGGACTCTGAGCCTGCTGGTATCCGGCTTCGGCAGCATCGGCACGGCGATCAACATCCTGACCACGATTTTATGTATGCGTTGCCCCGGAATGAGCCTCGGTAAAATGCCGCTGCTTGCCTGGCTCAATCTTGTGATGAGCGGGATGGTGCTGTTTGTCGTTAGCCCGTTGACGTCGGCGCAATTAATGTTGTTGGTGGACCGTTACCTGGGCGGCCATTTCTTCGACACCCAGGCCGGCGGCTCGGCAGTGATTTGGATGCATTTCTTCTGGATTTTCGGCCATCCGGAAGTTTATATCCTCGTAATTCCCGCATTCGCTTTCGTTTCTGAGATTGTCCCGGTCTTCTCCCGCAAGGCCATTTTCGGGTACCCGGTAATGGTCGGGGCCACCGTTGGCATCGGATTCATCAGCATGAGCGTTTGGGCGCACCACATGTTTACCGTGGGCATGAGTGCAAGCGCCAATACTTTCTTCGTTTTGTCGACCATGGCCATCTCGGTTCCGACCGGGATTAAAATCTTCAACTGGCTGGCCACGATGTGGGGAGGAAAGATCGAGTTCAAAACGCCGATGCTGTTCTGCATCGCCTTTCTCTTCCAGTTTCTGATTGCCGGGCTTACCGGGATCATGTTGGCTGCCGCACCTTTTGACTGGCAACTGGGTAGCTCATATTTTATCGTCGCGCACTTTCACTATGTGATCGTGGGTGCAATTCTGTTCGCAAGCTTCGGCGCTTTCTACTACTGGTTCCCGAAGATGACGGGAAAGATGTTGAGCGAGACTTTGGGCAAGGCACACTTTTGGCTGTTCCTGATCGGCTTCCATCTGACATTTGATTTCATGCACATTCCGGGCCTGCTCGGCATGCCGCGGCGAATCTACACCTATGAGCCAGGCCGCGGCTGGGATATCTGGAATCTCATCGTGACCATTGGCGTCTTCTTTCAGGCGCTGGGCACGCTGGTACCCAAGCTCATGATTAGGTGGAGCAGTTGCTGCCCTGCGGCTTTTTCTCCTGATAGCTCGCGGATGTCGAAGCACCGTGCTCGGAGCTGAAAAGGCGTTCGAGGTGAACTATATGTTCCAGGTGACGCCGTGGTTTATCCTGCAACCGACAGTTCAGTATTACGCAGATCTCGGCGCCAACTCGCAGCTTACAGCTGTTCAGTTGGGAGGATGCGATCGTGGCAGCTCCGATGGTGGCTGGGTTCCTGCAAGACGAACTCGGTTGGTCCGAGACGCAGAAGCAGGAAGCGGTCAACCAGTACACAAAGAAGATCCGTCGATTCCTGGAGGTGGCGGGATTATCTAAGGAAGACTCGGACTTGACGACTTCATGGGCGAACGGATTCTCAGAAGCCAGAAGAGCGTAGGAGGACAACGTGGCAAATTACATTGGCGCAATTGATCAGGGAACTACCAGCACACGGTTCATTGTATTTGACCGGGCGGGGCACATTATCTCGGTCGCTCAGAAAGAATTTCAACAGATTTATCCGAATCCCGGCTGGGTCGAGCACAACCCAGAAGAGATCTGGCAAACCACTCGCGATGTGATCGCGGGGGCTATGACCAAGGGAAAGCTTGCCCCTTCAGACTTGGCAGCGATTGGAATTACCAACCAGCGTGAGACGACAGTCGTGTGGAATCGCAAGACAGGCAGACCGGTTGCCAACGCGCTTGTCTGGCAGGATACCCGCGTCGCGGACTACGTCAGCGAGTTGGCGAAATCCGGCGGGCAGGATCGCTTTCGCGCCAGAACCGGACTCCCACTCACTACTTATTTTAGCGGTTTGAAAATCCGTTGGATTCTTGAACACGTGAAAGGTGTTCGAGAGTTGGCAGAAGCGGGAGAAGTCTTATTTGGGAACATCGACAGCTTTCTTCTGTGGCACCTGACCGGTGGCCCCGATGGCGGCATTCACCTCACCGATGTCACAAACGCCAGTCGCACTCAACTGATGAACCTCGAAACTCTATCGTGGGACAACGAGATGCTCAATGCTTTTGGCATCCCTGCGGCCATGCTGCCGGGCATTTGCTCGAGTAGCGAAGTGTACGCACACGCAAAAGACCCTGCCTTGAAAGATGTGCCGATTGCGGGAATCCTGGGCGATCAGCAGGCCGCGCTGGTGGGGCAAACTTGCTTTCGTCCCGGAGAAGCCAAGAACACCTACGGCACCGGATGTTTCCTGTTGATGAACACTGGAGATCGCGTGGTGCACTCCAAATTCGGATTGCTGACCACCTTGGCTTACAAGCTTGGCGACAAACCCGCTCAGTATGCGCTCGAAGGAAGCATCGCGGTCACTGGCTCGCTGGTGCATTGGGTGCGCGACAACCTGGGCATGATCCAGAAGAGCTGCGACATCGAAACGCTGGCCCGATCGGTTTCCGACAACGGCGGAGTCTATTTCGTTCCTGCCTTCTCGGGCCTGTACGCCCCGTATTGGAAGGACAATGCACGCGGCGTGATCGCAGGTTTAACTCGCTACGCCAACAAAGGGCACATTGCCCGTGCCGTGCTCGAAGCGACCGCTTTTCAGACGCGCGACGTTCTTGAAGCGATGGAGAAAGATTCAAACATCAAGCTCGATACGCTCCGCACCGACGGCGGCATGGTCGAGGACGAACTGCTCATGCAATTCCAGTCTGACATTCTGAATTTGCCGGTCGTCCGCCCGGTGACGCGCGATGCTACGACGGCATTGGGATCAGCCTACGCAGCGGGACTCGCCGTGAAGTATTTCAAGGATCTCGATGACCTGCGCGCCAACTGGGCAGTCGATCACACTTGGAAACCAAATATGCCTGATTCCAAACGGAAGGAAATGTACTGCCTCTGGAAGCGCGCGGTGAGCAAGTCGTTTGATTGGCTGACGCAAGAGGGCTGCTAATCGGAGAGTAAGGAGAATTCTATGCTCACAAGTGTTTTGGCGAATTCATGGGTACGGCGATGCTGAATTGCCGGGGGAGCACGAATGAGCGCAATGGGAGGCGACAGGCGCCCGGCTCAGCTGGACGAACATGTCTGGCATGGCCTGCGGCCTTGTCGGCCCGATATTTCGCAGAATCTTCGGGCCTCGCCAACAGGTCGCAGTGCCATGAAGAATCCGTCAACAGCACTATCAAATACAACCACCTCGAGTTGCTCGTCGGTTTCAATCGACGGCACGATTTCTTCGAGCTGTGGAATATTTGCGAGCCCAAATATATTGAGAGGAGGAATATCAATCGAAATCCGCCGATACACGTCGGAATGGCGGGTCAGTAGAATCCTGCCGGGGTTGCCTGCTTGGCTCACGCTTACCTCCTGTCGACTACTCGTCAAGTAGTCGAGCTCTGATTCCGTGGATCGCCTTTCGATCTCACGCATTCCTTGCCACGGGCATCATTTGCGCCTCTCTCACAGCTGGGATTAGGCCAGATGCGACGAGGCGAAACAATTGGACAATGGTATTGCCGGCACTTTCGTATCGAACTGCGCGGTTGGGTTTTTTGGTTCGCTCTCTGTTTGGACTGAGCGCCGCGAGTTTCATGCAGCGCCCCCCTTTTGGACTTTGCCTGGAGTATCGCTGCAATTTAGTGCAAGCTTCGGGATTATCGACGCAATGGTATTGGTCGATACCATCGTCTAATGGATTCATGTGCACGTTTCTGCGTAAATTACGGCAGCCTTCGAATCAAACCCTGAAGAAGAACGCCGGTGAGCAAAGGGAACGCATGACGCGGTTAGCAGGGCGAGAAACCAGAGGGTCAGGAGTGAACCATGGAAAACGGAATGTTCCGAAGTGCAGCAGTAGCGACAGCGTGGCCTGGCTTGAGCGAGAACATCCTCGCTGACACAAGGACTAATCCAATTTTTTTCCCGCTAAGAGAGCACCTGGGATCCGAACCAGTTGCACGGCCGGAGGTTGACTTCGTCGAACAAAACCTGTCTCTCCAAGTCGGAACGAGGGTTGAGCAGGAATTCCGTGGAATTGTCGGAAGCAATGCGCGATTGAAAGCAGTGCTCTCAAACATTCAGATCGTGGC
>JBAUVJ010000166.1:0-1696 GCA_049583165.1 Candidatus Sulfotelmatobacter sp.
ATTCAACAGTTGGGGCCATTTATGCTTTCCCGAAAGGATCTTCCAGCGACGGACTCTGCGGCGTGAACAATTCGGCGCCGTTTTCCGTCACGTGCATATCGTCTTCAAGGCGGATGCCAAATTCTCCCGGAATGTAAATACCAGGCTCGTCGCTGGTGGTCATATTAGGCTGCAGTTTGGTGGTGTTGCCGCGGACCAGATAGGGCCACTCGTGCATATCCATGCCAATGCCGTGGCCCAAGCGGTGCGAAAAATACTTGTAGTCCGGTCCATACCCCGCTTCGGTAATCACTCTTCGTGCCGCGACATCAACCGCGCCGCATTCCACACCGGGACGCGCCGCAGCCAGTGCCGCCGCTTGCGCGCGGTGGACGATGTCGAATACTTTTTTCATCTTGTCACTGGTTTCTTCTGGAGCTTTGCCCACCACGAACGTGCGCGTGATGTCGGATTGACATCCTTCGACGGTACAGCCATCGTCGATCATGACAATCGAGCCTTCGCGGATTACCTGCGGCATGGTCGAGCCGTGCGGAAGCGCGGAGTAATCACCGAACTGTACGTTGGCCTCGCCGGGAAAGCCAAGCTGTCCGTAGGCGGCTGCAACCAAATCCTTCACCTGCTGTTGGGTCATGCCCTCGCGCAACGCGTGGTAAACCGCTTCATACGCAGCCAGCGTCACTTGCGCCGCCAGCCGCATCAAAGCAATCTCATTCGCGCTCTTAATCATGCGGCAGCCGGCCGTGACCGGAGTCGCGCTGGCAAGCGTGATTTGTGGCGCTGCCTGAGCAATTCCATCGGAGAACATAAAGCGTATGGTCTCTTCAATGCCCAGCTTGCCCCCGGCTATGCCACGTTCTTTCAGGCCCTGGGCCACGAACTGGTAGGGACTTTCGTCCTCTTGCCAGGTGCGCACGTCGGCACGGAGGTCATTGCGCGCAGCCGAAATCTGCTCATGGGCCCGGCCTTCTTCAAATGCAGGGCACACACAAAATGCAGCACCTTTCGCCGGCAGAACCAGCGCGAACAGGCGTTCGCCGCCCCACCAGCGAATGCCGGTGAAATATCTGAGCGAGGTGCCTTCGTCGTTCTCATTTCCTTGCGCCTCCGAGCCACCCATGAGCACGATGGCATCGAGCGCGTTCTCGCTCATCAGCTTGCGAGCGCGCTCCTGGCGCCCGTGCCTCTCCTCGCGAGTAATGGGAACGGCTTCACTCTTCCGCGATTTCAAGTGCGCGAGAGACGGCAGCAGGGAAGAGTCGTCGGACCTCTCAGTTGCCCGAGATGCCAGGAGGGGATGAGCCACGGCGACTCCCGCCGCTGCACCGCCTACTTTGAAGAACCGCCGTCGCGAAATCATGAGGCCTCCAGATTACAAAATAAGAGTCCAGCTATTATGGGCAGATGGCAGGTGCGGGCTTCTTTAGAACAAGCCGTCTGCCCTCGAGCAGGTCCGTAAATGAGCGTCAGCCTCCAAGTTTGCACTCCCCCAGTTCCGTTGCCACCCGACAACTGGAAGTTAAGGCAGGCACACATCGGCCAGCATCGTCGGGCGCTGGCGAATCCGTAAAGCACGATCGTAGACTGCGCGCTCGGCTTGATGACGGACCTCGGTATGAATTGTTGGAGCGTTTGCCAGCATAACGATTCGAAGTTTAGTAAATGAGCTGGCTGACCGAAAGAGCCACTTCTTGTG
>JBAUVJ010000167.1:0-1687 GCA_049583165.1 Candidatus Sulfotelmatobacter sp.
AGAAATGCCTCCATGAAAAGAATCATTCGCGTCCAAATTAGCTGTTTGACAACATTCCCCACATCGAAATCATTGGGCAAAAGCCAATTCTGAGCCTGGACGTTTATCTGCGCTCGGCCCAGGCCGAAGTAAGAGCTTCTCGCGGTTTGGTCATGCTGCTGTCCGAGTTACATTGCGACTGACCTCTTGAAATCAAGCTTGCTGTTATTGACCGGTTTGTCTGCTGTCCAAAGTGTCGCCTACCACGTGATTTGTAGCTGTTGCGCATCGTCATGCACTCCGGCAAGTGCCGGCGGGGATTCAAAAGGATCATCCAACCATACCCATAGATCGCGATAGAAGAACAGTTGCTGTCGCAATAGCGCCGCCAGCGTCGATAACGACCAGGGAAACTGCGATTTCAATTGCAGGTACTTCAGCACCAGCATCGCGATCAATGCCGTCCACACCTGGGTTCGGACCGCATTGGCGCTGGTCCCCACAAAAGTCTTGATTTTTAATGCCTGTTTCATCGCCTTAAAAAACAATTCGATTTGCCAGCGGTCCTTATAGATGGCCGCGATGGTCGTCGCCCCGAAGGCCAACAGGTTCGAGAGGAACACAACCGCCTCTTCTTTCTCCGCGTCCCAAATCTCTACCCGCCGGAATAGCAACGGCTCCTCGCCCTTCCGCGCCAGTCGTGGAAAGCAGATGATCTGATCGCGCACCACCTTGCTGTTTTGCGGAGTTTGCAATTCCACTTTGACTTCGTAGACCGCCTTCTCCTTCATCCGCGTTACGAAGTACACTTCCTCCTGCATCAGCTCCCGAAACCACTCGTAATCGTTGTATCCACGGTCGATCGCCAGAATCGTGCCCGGCGCGAACCGCAGCGTGCGCGCCACTTTGATCTCGCTGGTCTTCCCCTCGGTCACCACCGCAAACGACGGCAGATAGCCATCGTGGTCGAGCAGCAGGTGCAGCTTGATCGCACCTTTCGTCCGCCGGAATTTTGCCCAGTCGAACATGCTCACCGAAAGGTCGATGATGCTCCCATCCAGGCTCATCAGCTTGTTCTTGAAACGGAACTTCTTTCGCCCGCCTTGCCTGCGCACTAGTTCCTGGCATTGCGACAGAGTCTGCTCGAATACTGTCTGGTAAAGCTCCCACGGCCGATGTTCATTGGCATAAGCCAAGGTCGATCTTTTGGGTGCCACCGGCACTCCCAAATGCTTCAACTGCCCCTCGCAACACGCCAGACCGCCGCAAATCTCGCGCAAGGAATGCGCCCGTCCCACCTGGCAAAACAACATGGCCACGAACTGGCCCCAACTCGTGAAACCCCGCGCGTGCCGTTCCGCCTTGTGCTGTTTGACCGCCTTCTCAAAACTCCCCCGCGAAAACAACTGCAACACCTGCGAGAAAATGCTGCATACTTTCATTAGGCTGAGTCTCCTCTGGTTGAATTGGTTCTTCCACGGAACCCAATCCAGCCTATCAGGGGACTCAGCCTCTTACCCTCGACGACAACCTCGGAAGCGGCCAGTGGTTAGCCTGCGAATTTGGACAGCAGTGAGTTTGACTAGGCTGGTAAATATCCTTGTCGGTATCAAGCAGCAGATAGCTGCGGGCGCGAAAGTCGACTGACCTCTCGACTGAGCGCGCGACCAGACCGCTCTACACGCTGACGGTCAAATCACCTGCTTCT
>JBAUVJ010000168.1:0-10729 GCA_049583165.1 Candidatus Sulfotelmatobacter sp.
GTTTTCATGCAGACCCATGGGCGCCCGAAAGATGCGATTGACCAATACCAGCGGGCGCTGGAAAATTCGCCGGATTCGAAGTCGAGGTCCGTTGCTCTGACGATGTTGGGATCAGCATTCTCGCAGACGGGCGACTTCGGTGACGCAAAACTAAGCTATGCGTATGCCCTGCGGGAGAATCCCCAGAATAGCGTTGCTCTGGTGAGCAGCGGTTTGCTGGCTGAGCGAGATGGAGATTATCCAACGGCGATCGACCGGATTTCTCATGCCATGAAGGTTGCACCGACCGACGCCGGCTATCTTCTGCTCGGACAGGCTCTGCGCCGAGCCGGTCACCCGGCGGAAGCAGATGAGTCCGACGTGCACGCCCAGCTGATTTCGCGCGACCTAGCGAAAGCGAAGCAAACGGCCGTGCAGGTGTTGGCTTCTGCAGGCATCAAAGCCGACTCGAAGTAGCGTCGAGCGAGCGCTCGACACTAGAGTACAAACGCTCGATTAAGTCTGAAATTGACCATGGCTTCTACCGAGATAGCGACCGCTATAAAACCGGCACACGATTACACCCTGCCTGCCGACCCGCGCATTGCGCTTCGGAGGCGAAACACACTTTTGTGCCTGATATTGTTTTTGCTGACGCTGGCCTTCTACAGTCCTGTTCTCCATAACGGGTTCACCAATCTCGACGACGAAGTCTACGTTTTGCATAACACTTATGTACGCGCTGGCCTGACTTGGGACACCCTGAAATATGCTTTCACGAGCTTTGACGCGGGCAATTGGCATCCGCTTACCTGGCTGTCTCATGCTCTCGACTGCCAACTCTTTAACCTGAATCCCGCCGGTCATCACTCCGTGAATGTTTTGATCCACGCGGGAAACGCTATCTTGCTGTTTCTGCTGCTGGAAAGCGCCACGGGACTCAGCTGGCCCAGCCTCATGGTGGCGGCGCTGTTCGCTT
Organism: Candidatus Sulfotelmatobacter sp.; assembly: GCA_049583165.1. Classification (GTDB taxonomy): domain Bacteria; phylum Acidobacteriota; class Terriglobia; order Terriglobales; family Acidobacteriaceae; genus Sulfotelmatobacter. The sequence goes on from JBAUVJ010000168.1 coordinate 959, forward strand.
TCCATCCCGTGAATGTGGAATCGGTGGCGTGGGCTTCGGAGCGCAAGAACGTGCTCAGCATGTTCTTCTTTTTGCTGGCTCTGCACGCTTACGGATGGTATGTGCGCCGCGAAAGCGTGAAGAGATACGCGGTCGTAGCCGGTCTGTTCGCGCTCGGACTGATGGCCAAGCCAGAGATCATCACGCTGCCATTTGTATTGTTGCTATGGGACTACTGGCCACTGCGGCGCATGTTTGGCGCGGCTTCGGTCAAAGATCGGCAAGGTGCTCCGCTTCCACGCTCGTTTTCTTTCCTGGCTCTCGAAAAGGTTCCGTTGCTGCTGCTTTCAGCGGCGAGCGCCGTGGTCACGATACTGGCTCAAAGGTCGAGTGACGCGGTGCGAACTGGGGTCAGCCGAGCCCGGTTCGGAAACGCAGTGGTCGCCTATGTGCGTTATCTGGGCAAGGCATTTTGGCCGACTCGGCTTGCGGTGATGTATCCGTATCAAGGGCATTCTCTTTCGACTTGGTCAATCGTTGCTTCCGCTTTGGTGTTGCTTTTGTTGACTGCGCTAGTCCTCACTTGCAGGAGCCGACGTTATCTGGCGGTTGGTTGGTTCTGGTTTCTGGGCACGCTGGTTCCGGTGATCGGCATCGTCGAGGTTGGCATGCAGGCGATGGCCGATCGCTATGCCTATTTACCTTACATCGGCTTATTTATCGCCGCGGTTTGGGGGATCGCAGAGTGGGCGCAGGAGCGGAGAATTCCTGTTGTGTATTTGGGAGCGCCTGCGGTTTTAGTCTTAGTAACCCTTGGAATGCTCAGTCACCGCCAAGTCTCTTATTGGTATGACGGCGAGACCCTCTGGAGACACACGCTAAGCGTTACTGGGCGGAACCCGATGGCACACGATGGCCTCGCCTATGCCCTGACCGAGAAGGGTCGAGTCGACGATGCCATTGCCGAGTTCAATGCAGTCGAGGCTCTGCACGGTTATTCTGCCGCCGCGATGATCGACGTCGGCAACTACGAACAAAGCCATGGTCATGTTCAAGACGCGCTCCAACAATATAAGCGATCTCTGGAAGCTTCATCGGATGCGAGATCGCGGGCCGTGGCGCTCCGGTCATTGGGTGCGGCTTTACTACAGCTCGGCGACTTGCAAGACGCAAAGTTAGGCTACGCGTATGCGCTGAAGGAAAATCCTAACGACAGCGTCGCTTTAACTGGAAGCGGGTTGCTGGCCGAACGGGACGGTGATTTCGCATCTGCGGTAATACAGTTTGCTCGTGCAATAAAAGTGGAACCCACCGACGTGCGCTATCTTCTGCTGGCACAGGCCCTACGCCGAGACGGCAAGTTGGCGGAAGCAGACGAGGCTTACGCCTACGCTCAACGGAACTCTCGCGACTTGGCTCAGGCCCAACAAGCGGCCGCCCAGCTTTTAGCGTCAGCGGGTATTCAAGCCAATTGAATTCTTGATCCGGAAGAATCCGCTCTTCGAGATTCTGAACTCCAGGGTTGTTGCGCCTACGGATTTTCCGCCTTTACCAGCAGGCAAGTTACGTCGTCATGCTGCGGAGTGTTGCCGACGAATAAATCCAGTTCCGCCATCAGGCGATTGAGCATCTCCGCGGGCGTCGATGCGGCTCCGGCGGCGATGGTGGCGAGAAGCCGGGCCTCGCCATATTCTGCCTGATGAGCGTTTTCGGCCTCGACTAAACCGTCGGTAAAGATGATGAGCCAATCGCCCGGAGCCAGCGTGACGCTTGCAGACTCGTATTTTGCTTCTGACTGGATGCCCAGCGGCAACCCTCCGACATCGAGGCGTTCGATCGATCCGTTGCTGCGGCGCAAGATCGGATTATTATGGCCGGCGTTGATATACGTGAGAACACGCCGGGTCGGATCATATTCTGAAAGAAACGCGGTGGTGAAGCGCAATCCGCCCTGGCTGTTCGAGCAAGCGTACTTATTCATGTTTGCGACCAGCTCGGGAAGAGCGACCTGCGCGCTAGAGAGAGTTTTGAGACTGGCCTGAAACGTTGCCATGAGCATGGCTGCGGGAATGCTCTTACCGGCGACGTCCGCCACGGCGAACACTACGCGGTTTTCGTCGCTGGTTCTGCCCGGACGCGGGAAGACGTCGTAGTAGTCTCCAGCCACCGTGTTGGCTGGCCGCGTTGCGTAAGCGACGGAGATGCCAGGAATCTGTGGAGGCGCGCCGGGCAGAAGCCAGGTCTGAATCTCGCGCGCGATTTGCAAATCGCGCTTCATGACGACCCGGTCGGCGATCTCCAGCATGAGGAGGACGAACATCAGCAGGCCACCCCAGAAATGGAAATCAAATTCGAGGATGTGAATTTCGTGATCGGAGCCACGATAGCTGAATCCGCTGCTGGGAAACGCAAGCATGATCAGGGCAACCAACAGCAGGACGCGGCGCGCGGGCGAAAGCTTCTCGAGAACTGCCCAGAAAAACTCCTTGACGATGTGGATGCGCCGGCCGCGCTGAGTGAGGTCCCCGGGAGTTCTGGCTGCAACGTCGCGTGAATAGAGGCGGTAGCTGGCTCGGGCTTCCCGCTCGAACTGGGACCAGAGCTGGGTGAGCTCCAGTCCTTCGGTTACACGGCGCCAGAACCGCCGCAACCGTATTCCGAGCGGCGGATGTTGCGAGGAGGCCGGTGGGGAAGCGGTCGCCATAAGCTTCAGTGATTATAGAGGAAGGAAAGCATCGCTATTTTCAGAACTTATTCAAAACATATTCAGAACATATTCAGAACAACGACAACTGTTCTCCCGCGGATACGCGGGGAACGATCGTTGGGGAACGGCGGGGATCTTGGCCAATCCGATATTTTTGTCGCAAGCGTTCTACCAGCTGTGAGAGTGGCTTGGCATAAGCCGCCGGCAAGAACGCACGGCCATGATAGCGGCGCTTGTAGTTATCCACCAGGTGAGGGAATTGTTTTTCGAGAAAGGGAAGAAACACGGCCGCGGAGCACGGCTTCAAAAATAGTGGTCCGGCGAATAAGTGTTGAGCTCCGGCCTCGGCGGCCGCGCGAATGAGGGCCTCAATATCTTTTGGGGAGTCTGTAATTCCTGGCAGCACGGGAGAACCACTCACTCCCACTCGTAAGCCAGCGTCGCTCAACTTACGGACGGCCTCGAGACGTAGATCGGGGCGAGGGGCGCGCGGCTCCAGGATTCGCGCCAGCTCGACATTCAGAGTTGTGATGGTGAGGTTGACGGACAGCCGATTCTGCCGTCCCACAGCTTGCAGCAGGTCGATGTCACGCAAGACGAGGTTCGATTTTGTGATGATGCCCAGATGAAATCCGTCATGGCGGGCGAATTCCTCCAGAATTCCGCGGGTCATTTCATAGCGGCGTTCGGCGGGTTGGTAAGGATCGGTGGCTGCGCCGATGGCGATGCGTTCGCCTGGTTTTACCCGGCGTAATTCCTGGCGCAACAATTCTGCCGTGTGTTGCTTAACGTAAATCTTGCGCTCGAAGTCGACCCCGTCGCGCATCTCCATGAATTCGTGGGTGTAGCGGGCGTAACAATATTTGCAGGCGAACTCGCAACCGCGGTAGGGATTGATGGTCCATTCAAAAGGCACGCCGCGGCAGCTGTTACATCGGTTGAGGATGGACTTGGCCGGAAGCGTAAAGTATTCGACGTCGTGACCTTCGCGTATGGATTCGCCCTCGGCGGCGAGGCGGGCGATGCCGACGAGAGAGGGCTTTTCGGAAAGCGGAAATAGCGAAGCGGACTGCATGGATTCGCCTTTTGTTCGCCTATCATAGAACTACGATGAACGGAAGTCAAGAGGAGAATCCGTTAGGTGAGCGCCTCTCGCGCAAAAGGCCTGGGCGGCTTTTTTTCGATTCCTCTTGGGCCATGTGAAGCATCTTAAGTTCTGGTTACTATTCGAGATAATTTTTAAGGGGCTAGGGTAATGAGCGCCAAATCGTCGGAATTGTTGGATCTCTTGAAAGAGTTGGCGTTGCTCAAAGAGTTGGACGAGCAACACGGAGGAAAAACGAAGTCAGAAAGTGAGATTGCAGAATTTGAGGATAGGCAAAATCGGCGTCGCGAAATCTCGGATCAAATCAAAGCTCTCGCCGAGCCTGAAAGTTAGTGCAGTGTTTCGAACAACGGCTCTTGTTGACGAGCCGCTTTAAGGTTGAGCAGGAGCCTCCGCGGCTGGCTTCTCGAATAATTTGGGATCAACCGTCGGGTTAAGTTCTAACGTTATGTACTCCGTCGTGCTCGAATTCTCGCCATTCTGCTTGTTGTGTCGCAGCGTGGGGACATTGATCCCGCTGACCAGCTTCCAGTTATCCAACTCAGTTTCACCTTGGGCTGGGCCATGCTGGCCAATCGTGGGGTAGGTCTCCTTCACGATATGGCCGCTCTGGGGGTCGACGAACCAGCGGATCGCGGTTCCGGCGGCATTCACATCCACGATGCGAGTTTGGATATCACCAACTTTTTCAGTACCGGCGGCGTGGAAGAATACGTTCGCATCCTTGGAATGACCCGCGATGAAGATCGGATCTCGCTTGATCTGCTCGAGGGTTTCGGTTTTCTGCGCATCCGGCCATTCGTGCACTTGCCCGTTGGGCAGATCGACAAATGCCGCGTCCGGCGTAGCCACGATCTTCACGACTCCGTTGGGAGTCTGCATCTGGGCATGCAAATGATCGGGGTAGACGATAATGCTTTCCATTTGCATGGGGAAATCACCCTGCGGCGTTTTCTGGGTGAGGGTGAGTTCTGCTTTAACGGCCTTGATGGTCGCCAACTTAGCCTCGCCGCCCATGGCCGCGACAACTTTTGCAGCCAATGCTTTGCCTTCTTCATTCGAAGCTGTTGGCTTGGCGCTCTCCTCTCCTTTTTCTTCTTTGCCGCCGGGAGGAGGCGGAATACTGATATCGATTTCCTTGACCGCGCCAAGCGACGAGAGAGGCTTATCGAATTCCTTTGTGTTGCCTACCACCAACACCGCGAGCTGATCGCGATGGACATATTTCGCCGCTACACGATTGACATCGGCTGCGTTCACTTTCTGAATTTCCGCGGGATATTTGTCGAGCCAGTCGGCCGGGTATGCGTAGAACTCGTAAGTCATGCGCTCAGCCAAAACTTTATCGGGCGAGTCGAGGCGGAAGATGAAGGCGTTCAGGATCGCGTCTTTCGCCTGCTTGATCTCATCGTCCGTGATCGGGTTCTTGGTTAGATTGGCGATATCTTCATCGAGTGCCTGTACCGATTCAATCGTGCTCTGGCTCTTGGTGCCAACGGTAAATTGCAGAACGCCGGGATGGCCGAAGTTGGTGCCGATGCCTCCACCGACGCTGTAAGCGAGCCCGCGTTTGGTGCGGATGTCGTTGAACAGGCGCGCAGAAAATCCGCCGCCGAACGCTTCATTGAACACAGCGATGGCATAGTAGTCTGGGTTATTGCGCGTGGTGCCCAGCGCCACCATGTGGATACTGCTCTGATTCACATCTTCCTTGGGAATGAGGTAATAGCCCGGCTTGGCGGGATGGTATTGTATTTCTTCTTTGGGAAGCGCGGCGCCTTTGGGCCAGGACTCGAACGCGGCGCGTAGCTTGGCTTCCATAGCGGCTGCATTAAAGTCGCCGCTGAAACCGAGGATGACGTTATTGGGATGAACGTGAGCTTTGTGCCAGTCAATTAAATCCTGACGGGTGATGGCGGCAATGCTCGCATACTCGGGCTCGCGGGCATACGGGTTATTAGCGCCATAGGCGAGCTTGGCGGATTCGCGCGCGGCAATTTCGCCGATCTCATCATTGCGTCGCGAAATGCTGTCGTCGGCCTGCTTCTGCGCCAGGTCAAGCTTATCGGCGCGAAATTCCGGATTTTTCAATAAGCCAACGAAGACTTTAAAAACGTCGTCGAAATCAGCCTTCAAGCAGGACAAACTGATGCTGGTCGAGTCCGGTCCGCCGCCAGTTTCCACTTTGGCGGCACGGACTTCAAGGAAGTCGTCCAGTTGATCGCCGGTCTGGTCTTTGGTCCCGCCGGTGCGCCAGACTTCGCCCAAGAGATCGACCAATCCAACTTTGGCGTCAGGCTCGCTGCTTGATCCGCCGCGAATTTTTGCCGTGCCGCTGATCAGCGGAAGTTCGTGATCTTCCTGTAGAAAGATCACCATCCCGTTGGAAAGAAGAATCCGTTTGGGCTGCTGCGGATGAAACGCCGGCAAGGCGGGAATCGGGATCTGCTTCCAGTCCGTGGCTTGCGAGCTGGCTTGAGGAATAAAAACAAGCAGGGTAGCGGCACTAACAAGAATCGCTGGAATGCTGCGCAGGTTTTTCATTGCCCACCTCCCTGATCGGCCGAGCCTTTATCGCCTGCGCCTTGTTCGCCGCTCGATGCACCGCCTTTAGAGGTTTCGATCACTCCCACGGTCCGATTGGTATCGGTAAAAATTTCGTTGGCCACGCGGCGAATATCCGCCTTTGTAACCTGATCCACGCGGTCCACGGAATGGAACAACTCGCGCCAGTCGCCATAACGAGTCTGATAGGTCGCCAACTGGTTGGCCAGCCCTTCGTTGTCACCCAGGCTGCGGATAAGATTGGCCTTGGTGCGAGTCTTGATCATCTTCAATTCTTCGTCGCTGATGTCTTCCTTTTTTAGGCGCTCGATCTCCACATGTATCGCATCCGCCACTTCCTGGGTGCTGTGACCAGGCATTGGGAAAGCATAGAAGGCAAACAAATGCGGATACTTAATCCCAGGCAGCCCGGTGAATCCGGCGGAGAACGATGCAATTTTCTTGTCGCGCACCAGAGCGCGGTAGAGTCGGGAAGTGCGGCCCTCCGACATGAGGTCTGTGATGGCGTCGAACACCGCATCGTCCTTGGTCCGGTAATCGGGGCGGTGATAGCCCTCGAGGTAAAGCGGCTGCGTCTGTTCCATCAATTCGATCCGCCGCTCAGAATTTTGCGGAGGCTCAGTGGTGGTGACTTCGTCCGGCTTATGGCTGGCCGGCAGGCGGCTGAAATATTTTTCAAGAATCGGCATCACTTCCGCGGCCTTCACATCGCCGGCCACGGCGACCACCATGTTTGCGGGTACGTAGTATTGGTCGAAAAATTTCTTCGCGTCGGTAGCGGAGAATGAATTCAAGTCGGACATCCAGCCGACGGTGGGCCGGTGATAAGGGTGAGCCTCGAATGCGGCAGCGTCGAATTGTTCCAGAAGACGGCCGATGGGATTGCTGTCAGTGCGCAGGCGGCGCTCCTCGATCACCACGTTGCGCTCTTTATAAAATTCCCGCAGCACGGGGTGGAGAAAGCGCTCCGACTCGAGGTACGCCCATAGCTCCAGGCGGTTCGACGGAAGCGAGTAGTGGTAGCCGGTCTCGTCGTAGTCGGTGAAGGCGTTGAGATCCTGTCCGCCGCTTTGCTCGACGATCTTGCCAAACTGGTTGGGCACAACATATTTGTCGGCCTGGGCAATAGCATCTTTCCAGGCTTTCTCCAGTTGCTTCAACTTATCCTCGTTGCGGCCGACGCTCTTGTCGCGCTCCGCGATGTAGGCAGAGTAGGCAGTCTCCACCTTTTCCAGAGCTGGTTTCTCGGCGGCGTAGTCGGTGGTCCCAATCTTGTCCGTGCCTTTAAAAGCCATATGCTCGAACATGTGGGCTAAGCCGGTCTGGCGCATCGGGTCCTGCGCGGAGCCGGCATCGACGAGCGTAAAAAACGAGAAGACCGGAGCCTCAGGCCGCTCGCAGATAATCAGCGTGAGCCCGTTCGGCAACGTCTTCAGGGTGATGCGTTTTTCGAAAGATGCAACATCCTGAGCGGCGGCAAGCGTCGCTAAAACCAGGACAAAAGCCAGGAGCCTGAGCACGCGGTGTTTCATCGGGCCTCCAGAAAAATAGACGCAGCTGTATCGACAGTCATGGTCAACAAATATGTTAGACGGACGTGAAGGGCAGAAGTTTGAAATTACGTGGCTGGCAGGAAGTTGTCAAACTGGCTCGGTACCCTCCTTCGGGTCCGGAGGTAAGGACAGAGCGGTATTTTGCGCTGGGCGTCGTTTGAGGCACAATCTTTGCTGGAGAGGGCGCAATGGATTCGAGCATTGAAGTTCAGGGCAAGCAGCTTAAGCTTTCGAATCTGGAGAAAGTCCTTTACCCGGCAACGGGATTTACCAAGCAGCAGGTGATCGACTACTACGTGCGTATCGCGCCTGCGATGTTGCCGCATCTTGCCGGACGGGCGCTTACCCGCAAGCGCTATCCCAATGGCGTAGACGAAGAATTCTTCTACGAGAAGAACGCTCCCCAGCATCGCCCGGATTGGGTGAAGACCGCTCCGATCTGGAGCGAAGGCAATCACCGCACGGTCCACTACATTCTTGCCAACGACTTGCCTACGCTGGTCTGGTTGGCGAACCTGGCTGCCATCGAACTGCATCCGTCGCTGGCATTGGCAAAGGATATTACTTCTCCCACGATGATGGTATTCGACCTTGACCCCGGGCCACCCGCCAACATTGTGCAATGCTGCCAGGTGGGCCTGTGGCTGCGGGAGATCTTTGAACACTTTGGACTGCAAAGTTTTCCAAAAACTTCAGGCTCTAAAGGACTTCAGATATACGTTCCGCTCAACACTCCCACCAAATATGAATCGACGAAGAATTTTGCCCACGCGCTGGCTCGGTTGCTGGAACACGACCATCCCGAGATGGTGGTCTCCGACATGAAAAAGCAGGTTCGAACGGGTAAGGTCTTCGTCGACTGGAGCCAGAACGACGAGCATAAAACCACTGTGGCCGTGTATTCATTGCGGGCACGAGAGCATCCTACGGTTTCCACACCGGTAAGCTGGGATGAGGTCGAGCGTGCGCGAAAGAAAAAAGATGCAAGCCTGCTGGTATTTGAAGCAAAGCAAGTGGTTGCGCGTGTGGACAAGATGGGCGACTTGTTTGCTCCGCTCGAGGAATTGGAGCAGCGCTTGCCGGAGCTCAAGGGAGTAGAGGCGCCAGCCGAAAGAACGCCCGCGCCAGTTTCGATCGCTGCTCAAGCGGATGAGCCACCTAAACCCGCTCGACGCCCGGCTGCCCGAAAATCATTGAAGCCGCAGCCATCAGGCAAATCGAAACGCAAGGTATAATCCCGTCGCACGAAATTTTCTTCGAGAGTTCTCCATGCCTCACCTGTTCGTTGGGACTTCTGGATGGGCCTACCCGAGTTGGAAGCCAGATTTTTATCCAGCCAAACTCGCACAGAAGAAATTTCTCGGCCACTACTCCACCCAACTGAACACGGTCGAGGTGAATTTCACTTTTCGCCAACTGGTAAAGGAAAGTACGATCCAGAATTGGCTTCAGGAAACGCCTGCGCACTTTCGTTTCGGAATAAAAGCGCATCAGGTCATCACCCACATCAAGCGGTTGAAGGGCACCGAAGACTTCCTGCCCCGATTCCTGGCGACGATTGAACCACTGGCCAGCGCCGGTAAGCTCGGGCCTGTGCTATTTCAGTTGCCGCCGAATTTGAAAGCGGATGAATCGCTGCTCAGGGATTTTCTTGCCTTGTTGCCGCGCAACTTGCCCGCGGCGTTTGAATTCCGTCACGAGTCTTGGTTTACCGATTCCACGTGGGAGCTGTTGCGAACGCGTGGAGTTGCGCTGTGTATTGCGGAAACCGAGGAACGCGCTACACCGGATGTGGCCACCGGTTCGTTTGTCTACTATCGATTTCGCAAACCGAATTACAGCGATGAAGAGCGCAATAGCAT
>JBAUVJ010000169.1:0-6892 GCA_049583165.1 Candidatus Sulfotelmatobacter sp.
GGATAACGCCGCCGATCACCACCGTGCCGCCATCGGTTACCAGCACTTGCGTGGTCGCCTGCTGCGTAATCAACTCGGGGTTGCCCTGCACTTCCTGACCAAAGTTTGGCGTGGTGTTTTCCACGTCGACGTTCAGGAAGATCGTGTTCTCCGAGGTGATCTGCGGGGTCACGGTCAAGCGCAGGAAAGCATCGACGTAAGTCACGGTCGGAGGACCACCCAACTGTGCCTGGGTGACGATTGGAACGCGCACGCCCTGCTTCACTAGCGCCTGGATGTTGTTTTGGGTTACCACTCGAGGCCGCGACAGAACCTTGAGCAATCCGCGAGACTCAGCCATCGATAGCACCGCATCGATTCGCACCGTGTTGCTGGCGTTAAGGAACGTCAGGCCGCTAGTCGGCGAAGTCGAACCCAGGTTGGTAAACAATGGAATCGTTGATCCGCTGGTTGAGCCCGTGCTAGGCATTGTGATGTAGCCTGGGGTCAAGCCGTTGACGGTGGTGGGCGAGGTACCCACTGCGGAAGCGCCGCCGATCGCGCTGTGGCCATCGCCCCAGCCGAACCCGAGTTGCGTGCCGATGTCGCGGGCAAACTGCCGCGTCGCCGCCACTACTCGCGCTTCGATTTCCACTTCCTGGGTCTTGCGATCCAGTTGCGTTAACAGCCGGTCGATGATCGGAATCACCTTCGGAATATCGTTCACGATGATGGCATTGGTGCGTTCATCTGCAACCACGTCACCGCGCTGCGAGAGGAACTTCTTCACCGTGATCATCACGTCCTTGGCATGGGCATAGCTTAGGAATCGGGTAATGGAAACCTTTTCCACAGCCAGCGCCTCGGCTTCCACCTGAGCGCGCCGGCCATCCGCTTCTTTCTTCAGAGTGTCCACCGTGGCAATGCGCAGGACGTTACCTTCCAGCTCTCGTGCTAGGTCGTTATTCTTCAGCACGATGTCTAGCGCCTGATCCCACGGCACATCATCCAGCACAATCGTCAGAGTTCCGTGCACATTGGGATCGAGCACCACATTCAATCCGCTGATTTCGTGAATCAGGCGGAAGAAGTCTTTAAGATCCACATCCTTCAAATTCACTGAAATCGGCTCGCCCGTATACTTCGGACCAACCGCGGCCGGCTGCTGTCCGGCTTGCGCCTTCTGTTCTGCCGCAAGATTTACCGCAGGCTGTATCCCCGTGCTGGAAGCAGTGCTCTGTGTGGCTTGGGCTGCATTTACGCTCACTGGCAACAGCTCGGCAGCCGTTTTGTCGGCAAATTTTGCGGCCGCATCATGCGCACGCTCAGACGGCTCCTCTGTTTCCGGAGTATTCGCTGCCGGGGCGTTCGCCTTGGCCGCATAGGTAGGTTCAACGAATACAAAATCGCTGGATGCAGCAGCGGCTGGCTTCTGGTCAGAAATGGCTGCGCTTGCCGCCACCGTCTTTACAGGTACTTCCTGCCTGGCTTCAACTTTCGCATCAGACTTAGCATCGATGACCCGAGGAGCAAACGGCGACATCCCTTTGGTTGCGGGCGAGAGAGAAGGCTCCGCTACAGTCTTGGGAAGGCTCGCGCTTGCCACCGCGCTTGGCCCGGTGTGCACTGTCAACACCAGTTTTCCGTCGGTCGTCGGGGTCAGCTCATAACGGCAGCTGTGCTCCAGATCGACCACCACGCGGGTGGTTGGAGGCTTCTGCCCGTCCATGGCGATGCGCACACCCTTCACGTCTGCGCTGCCAACGCTGATGTGGTTCTGCCCCGTCGCCATGACGGTTCCGGGCAGATCCAGGATCAGGCGCGACGGCGAATTTGCCGTGCTCAGCTTGGGCGTTACCGCTCCACGAGCTGTGATTTCGACCCGGATTTCCTCCGTGCCGCGAACCACATTCACTCGCTGCAGTTCGTTTCGTTGACCCGCCGCTTGCAGCGCCGGAGTCTCTGCGGCTGAAGCCATCAGCCCCATGAGCAGCAGCGGTAGGAATACACTCAGCAGTTGCTTTCGCATTTCGCCTCTCCCCAACTCGCGGGTCTGACCCGCGTGTCCTTACTGGAACTCGATTTTTCCTGGTATGCCGGTTTCCGGCGTACCCATTGCCCGCCGTTTAAACCACCGGCGTGGTTATTCGCTTCGTCACTTCCCGCGTCAGCGGCTTGCCCAGTTTGTCCTGCACCGTCTCCTGGAACACAACCGCGTCTCCGGTGATTCTTACTACGTAGCCGTTGAACACTGGATCGTTCTCCCGCAGGAAATACGCTTTGTTCAGGCTATTTGTCACGACTGCGATAAATCCGTTGTCCGACTTCACTACCCCGCGAACGTTAATCTGTCCGATCTCCAGACATTTTTTCCCGGTTGAGCAACCCGATCCGCTGGCCTGCTGTACCACGGGGCTAAAGAAGGGATCCCGCTTTCCGCTCATTGCCCACTTTTTCTCTTCGGGCTTCGGCGGTTTGGGGGCCTCTGCGATCTTGGTGACATCGTCTGCCTTCGCCTCCGAAGAAATCTTGGTGGGTTCGGCAACCGCACTCTTGACCACCGCCTTCGGAGCAGGCTGCTTGGCTGCGATCACCACGCGGGGAGCCGCAGCTTGCTTGGCAACTGGCACGGCTTTCGGTTTCGCGGCTACAACGACTGGCGCAGGCGCACTCTTCGCAGGTGCCGGCGAACTTTTCACAGGCACAGCCGCTACTGGTTTCGCCGGAGCGCCCGGCGCCGGTTTCGCAGCAGGTTGGGCCGAGGGCGTACTCTTTATCCCTAAAGCGGCGTTCGAGTCATCCGTCTTCTTCTGCTGCACCGTATTCATGGTGCTTTGCACGTTGTTGATGATGTTCGGATTTTGTGCCCACAATCCGCTCGTCATCAGTCCCGCTACCAGAATGCCTGTCGTTAGCTTCATAGCGATTCCTATTTGCTCACGCCCGCGGTTGCTCCTGCGGGTTTGGGTCCAGGGGCCGGTCCTGCCGGCTCCAGGTCGTGGCTGAAGAATGTCGTCGCGGTAAACGTGGCCACTACACTCTCATTGGGCGCGTACTGGTACGTATGTTTCGCCTTCGCCGCACCCGGGTTTTTTGTATTTGAGACCAGCAGGCTGCTGACGTTCACGATGCGCTCCAGCTTGCCCACCCGGTCAAAAAAGTTCAGCATCGAGTAATAGGGGCCGTCCAACTCCATATCGAACGGAATCTCGGAGTAGTACTCCTTCGTAGCGATTGGCTTGGCGGTATAGCGTCGTAGTTCTACGCCCGCCTTTGCCGCTTCCCCGTCCATGGTCTCGATGAAGCTGTCCACCTGCTTTTCGTCTGGAACGATGCGCCGCTCGATCTCCAGTTGCTGTTTCAAGTTGGCGAGCTGCCGTTCCATATCTTTTAGTTTGGGACGGTAAGACTCGAGTTCGTTGTTCTCCCGAACTTTGTCTTGCAGCGTGTGTTGTGCGGCAGCATTCTTATCGCTCTGGGTCTTGAAAACCGTGAAGTACAACGCCGCCGTAACAATCGCGCCTCCGGCAAGCACTGCTCCCCATTGCTTCAGTCCCGACAGTTCGTTGAAATTCATGGCCATAGGTCCGCCTCGTGCTCCAAATGCTTAGGACTTTCCCTTCTCGCAAGTCAGCGTGAACTGGAATGCCTGCATGTCCTTGATCGTTTCGTCCTGGAAGGTTTCCTTGATCTCAACCGTCTTGAAGAAGCCGGTCTTTTGCAGATTCGTGATCAGGTTCGCTACCGCATCCGCGCTCAACGCCGTACCTTCCAAACTCACCGTGGAACCTGTATCATCCATGTTTCTCAGCCAGACCGCTTCCGTTCCATTCACGGTCTCACCCAGCATGGCCAGCAGGTTGACAGGACCCGCCTGACCCGCGCGCAACGAATCGATCACGTCGACCCGCCGCTTGTAGTTGTTCGCCTGGGTCTGCCGCTCCAGATAGCGGGCCTTCACATCGCTGAGTTCGCGATTCTTTTGCAGTGCAGCTTGCATCTGAGTCTCAATCGTCTTACCCTGACGATCCAGCCGGTACCAGTAGCCAAAATTCACCGCCCCAGCCACTAACAGCACCACCAGCACCTTCAGCTTGGGCGATCCCATATCGCCCATTTCCATCGTGGGCATCGCCGGTGCGTTGCTGCCGCCCCGCTTGTTTTTCCCCTTCGAGGATTCCAGCAGATTAATTTTGATCATAGAGTTTCGAAACTCCTCAAAGCCAAACCTACCGCCACTGCCAGTTGGCCCGGATTCTGCTCCACCAGCTCCGCCCCGGGGCCGTCCGCCGGTGGCACCACCCGCTGGAATGGATTCAACAATTCAACCGGCATGGAAAATTCCTGCCGCAAAGCTTCCATCAATCCCGGCACCTTCGCGGAACCGCCAGCCAGGTAAATCTTCTCGATATGCTCGCCGGCCGCACTGGCCCGGAAAAAATCGAACGTCTTCTGAATTTCCAAAACAATGATCTCCGTTACCTGTTGCAGGATCGGCGCCTTCGCGTCTTCGCTCACCGTGCCGACCTTCTCACCCAGCTTCAACTTCTCGGCATCTTCGAAATTCAGGTCGAGCTCCTTCTGCAACGAATCCGTGTACTGGTGCCCACCCACGCTCACATCGCGGGGGAACAATGGAGTGGTTCCCTTCACGATGTTGATGTTCATCACGCTGGCGCCCAGGTTCAAAAGCGCTACCACCTGGCCCGGCGCCGGCTGGTAGTTGTACTCGTAGCAGTTCTGCAAAGCCAGCGCATCGATGTCCACGATAGCCGGGGTGCGTCCCGCCATCGAGAGTACGTTGGTGTAGTTCAAAATCTTGTCCTTCTTGACGGCTACCAGCAGAACGTCCATCTGCGGGCTGCCCGCTTCCTCCGACAAAATCTGGTAGTCGAGGCTCACATCCGCCAAGTCGAAGGGAATATGCTGGGCCGCTTCCTTCTCGATGGTTTCAGCCAATTCCTGGTCGCTCATCGAGGGCAGCGAGATTTTCTTGACGATCACCGAGTGGCCGCTTACGGCCGTCGCCACCGCCTTGGTTTTGATCAGGCAGTCGGCAAACAGCTTCGAAATCGCGCTCGAGACCGTCCCCGAATCCACGATCATCGAATCCACTACGATGTCAGAAGCCAGTGCTTCCAGTCCCAGATGGGCCACTTCGATCTGCCCACCCTTCTTCTTCAACTCCACTGCCTTGATGCTGGAAGAGCCCACATCCAGACCTACAATCGTCTTCGATCCCATTCCAAACATGTGCCCGCCTTTCGTAGCGCCGGCGTCCTCGCCGGCTTTTTCCTGACTACTGTGACCCGGCAGCCTTTCCCGCTGCCCTCGCCTTACGTTTCGCTCCCAACTCCATTTGGCTCGACTTCTCTTCCATCCACTGGTCCAGCTTCGACTTCTTGAAGCGCCAGCGGTTGCCCAGCTTGAATGCCGGAATGCTTTGTTCTCCGACGTACTTGTACAGCGTGTCCGGACTCACTCCCAGATATTGCGACGCCTGCCGAATGTTCATCACTTCTCGCGAGTCCGCCATATTTCCTTTGCCTGTCCTCCAAAATTTCTGCGCGCGCTGTAGCCCGCAGGCTCATCTCGGGAGACGCCCCTCACCCTCTACGTTGTCGAAGGGCTTTCGGTGTCCAGAGCATATATCAGCCCGGAAAAACCCCACGCTCACGCGAGTTTCCTGTTTTTATTGGGTTTCTTGCGGTTTTTCTGGAAATGGAAAATGCTGCTGACTGGGTCCAACTCTATATGTAGCGTACATTCGGCTTTCAATGTCTACTAATAGTAGTGGTCACGCAAGTAGGGAAGGGTCACCCGTGAACCGATAACCGAAGTACTACAGACGGTACGGAAGTACTACATCGCTGGCTCAAGTAGTTGTTTTTATTGGCTCAACTCAAGCCAACACCGAGAGAAGCTGGCGCTTCATCCGGGTTAGGCCTTACGAGATTCTTCGCGTCTCTCTTGGTGCGAGTTTATTGCACGTCCGAAACTTTCCCGCTCAGAAAAATCACCTTCATGTCCTTGTAGTAGTAAATCTGCTTGGTGCCGAGAGTCACTTTCTTATCCGGCTTTCCCATCGCCGCTTCGACCTGATCCGTGGTCATTCCCTTCTCAATGTTCACCGGTTCTGCCGCTGGCTGTTCTGCCGCCGGCTGCTGAGCCTGATCCTGACCTGCCGCTTGCTGCTGACCACCACCCTGATCTCCACCTTGCTGCTGTGCGCCTTTATCATCACCCTGCTGCGCGTCATCGTTGCTGATCGAAAACACCTGGCCGATCGTGTCTTCTACTTGCCCGGCGCTCGCACTCGCCAAGGAGCCCTTAGGGAACTCGAAGACCACTTGAGCCTTGTTATACGTTGGCGGATCGGTCTTGTTGCACTTGTCGCACGCCACAATGCCCAGACTCACCGTATCCTTCGCCACGTTGACATCGATCTTCATGGGGTAAACTTTGTCACCCACGGCAAACAGATGTGTCGTCTGTTCCTTGCCAAATTTCCCCATGATCGACTTTCGTCCCATGAGCGCCAAGCCATTGGGGCCTTTGATTGCGCCGTTTTCATACTTCGTAGCCGGGACATTCTGGTCGCCATAAGGCACGCCAAGCACGCCGCCCTTCTGAATGGCCAGCAGAGTTCCTGCGTCCACCACGGAATACCCGCTCGTGTCCGATCCAATCTTCGCCAGTTTGTATTGCGCGGCCAGTTGCTCCTGCAAGGTGGGCGCTTGCGCACCGGCCAACGACGCCGTTAACACTGCGACCGCCAGCAGTGCAATCCCTGGAATTAGACCGCGAAATTTCTGCGACATCGTAAGCCCTCCGATTAGCTTTTCCCTAAGTTCTCCGCGCCCCGAAAAAACTAGCACAATATCAATATTCTTAAGTCTTCATAGGATAAGGG
>JBAUVJ010000170.1:0-5465 GCA_049583165.1 Candidatus Sulfotelmatobacter sp.
CTGTAACTCCCCTCGTCTCGCTTTGTTCAGGATGCCGCCTTGCAATCGGGCGCGAATGACATGAAGCTCCGCTTCCGACATTGTGCCTTTCAGCCCGAGCAGCAACCGATCATTGAAATGAGACGGATCGTAGATACCGTCTTCATCCAGGATGAGTGTGTCGGTTAGTGCGCAGATCTCCAGCAACCGATGCCAGTCGGTGGAGTTGCGCGCCAAGCGGGAAACCTCTAGGCCGAGTACAATGCCGGCTTTACCCATACCGACCTCAGCCACCAACTTCTGGAATCCTTCGCGGTCCACCGCCGACGCGCCTGATTGCCCTAGATCGGTATCGATGACGATGATCTGCTCGATCTGCCATCCCAGCGCAATCGCGTGTTGCCGCAGAGCATACTGGCGCTTGGTGCTCTCGGTATTCTCTAAAACTTGCCGGATCGTCGACTGCCGCACATACAGATAGGCATTGCGCTTGAGATGGCCTGCATTCACCTTTTGATGGGTATCTGCTCTCACGTGTGGGCCTCCAGTTGTCGGTTCAGGATGATTGCCGCCAAAATGCTCGCGACCTCTCCTCGAACCTCGAGCGAGCACGGTGAGTTGGCAGTGGGCGGCGATAGGGTTTGAGTGTGCTGCGTTTTACGACAGCCGGACCAGGCGCGCATCCAGGCCGCCATTCCTTGATGAAGCAACAAAGCCAGACCCGGCGTGGGATTTTCTCCCGCACCCTGGGAGAGAACAAATTTGCGGAGCTCCTCGTACTCAACCATGAGTTCTTGGCGGGCATCCGGTTTTATTCCGGCGGGAGCCGTTTTTTTTGACTGCGCGCCAAGCCCCGCTCGATGGTTCGTGGATGAACGACCACATGGAATCTCTCCTCGACTAAGGCGGCTAGTTGCAAGGTTCGCAGCGAAGAATCCCGCTGACGCTCCCCTTGAAGGAAGTCGATGATCTCCGGAGTAAGTTTGTGCGCTTTTTTCGGTCCTCGCTTCAATGGCACTAGGCCCGCCAGCCCGCCCTCTTCGAACGCAAACTGAGCCTGATAAAACGATGGGCGTGAGAATCCAAACGATGCAGCTGCTGCAGAGATGGAATGTCCATCTTTCTCGACCCGGCGCAACATCTCGTACTTGACCTGAACTAAATCTCGGGCATCGAAAAACTCCTGGTTGACGAATAGTTCGTCGGTCACAGTCTGGGGGCGCAGGTTGAGGGTTCCTTGCTGGCGCAGAGCTTCGAGCTTGACGTCCTGTTTGGGCGACGATTTCGGCATCGGCGTTTCCCGGTGTAAATACCACGGAAGATTGTGTAAATATAATTATGCCCACACCACAAGGCGCGTCAAGCTTTTTTATGCACCAAGCCCTAGAAAATGATTGGCTATATTGGCACATTGTTCTTGTCGCCGTGAAACCGAACTCATTTTGTGCCGGCGAATTTATCTTTACAATCGCGGCGTTATTTCCTTTACACACCGGTCCGCCCCTCATCGAATCTTCTCCAGTAGGTCGGACAGTCTGATCAGATCCTCGTAGCGAAAGAGGGATCGCCCGGCGGCGATTTCGACAAAAACATCGCAGCCTCCGGCATCCGTGCAGCTGGCTGGAATCGATTGCAACTGGCCGTGGGCGTCGTAGAAATAAACGCGATCCTCGCCCCAGTTATTCCGAAATTCCACCAGATCGAACTCGCGCTCGGCCAAAGGATGGAAAGGATGGGTTACCCGAAAATGTTTCTTTGCACCGTTGTCGTCAGGTGCACTCGACGATGTTCTCCAAAGGAAGCGTGGAGAACCTGGTCGGTTTCGTCAAGTCTTCCTTCTTCAAGGTACGCCGCTTTCACGATGAGGAAGATCTTCGCCGGCAACTGCGGGCTTGGCATGAGGAGGTAAATCAGGAGCGCCCCTGCCGCGCGACCGGCGTGATTCCCGCGGTGCGCTGGGCGGAAGAAAAATCTCGCTTGCGTCCTCTGAAGGTGCAACCGGAAGAACTGGCCCTGCGCATTCCCGTCTATGTGGGTCCCACGGGAACGGTGCTGCACGACGGCCATGCGTATTCCATGCCGCCGGAAGCAATCAGTATGCCGGCTACGTTGTACTTGTATGGGCAACGCGTGCGCATCGTGGCGGGTCGGTATGAAGCGGTGCACCCCCGGAAGTTCGTGGCGCACGAAGGGTCTTCTCTAGCCGAGCATCGCGCGGCTTTGGTAGCGGCTGTATCCGGGAAACGCGGCCGGCGCTATCTGAAGCGGCAGCAGTTGCTGGAGTTGGGGGAGCCTGCGATTCGCTATCTCACCGAGATTGTGCATCGTCGGCCGCGGCACTGGTACGAGGATGTGGATCGACTGCACGCGATCCTGCAGAGTCATGGTCCAGAGGTTCTGCGGCGAG
Source organism: Candidatus Sulfotelmatobacter sp. (assembly GCA_049583165.1). Classification (GTDB taxonomy): domain Bacteria; phylum Acidobacteriota; class Terriglobia; order Terriglobales; family Acidobacteriaceae; genus Sulfotelmatobacter. The sequence goes on from JBAUVJ010000170.1 coordinate 2,387, forward strand.
CCATGGAAGCCGGTCTCCAGCAACAAGTGTTTGGTGCGTTGTACGTGGAGAGATGTCTGCAACCAGGGTTGAACTTTCCGGAGGCGGTGCAATGAAAACCGAGACGGCCAAGATCGAGGAAGTCGGGTGTGCGCCGGTGCCTTCGGAGGTGCGAAAAAAACACTCCGCGGGGGGATGCTACGGGTCGACCGAGGTGGCGATCGTCGTTCCTAGGCGATCCTGGCGCAAATTTTTTCTGGAAGTTCACCGGAAAAGCTCACCGCCGTAGCCGGGGCGGTGGGAAAAGTGAAAATCCCGCTGCGGTTGCGGGATTTTCAAGTGCAGTGGGAAAGTCCCGCTTTTGGACTTTTCCACGGAACGGCTTTTTCCACGGCCCGTACTCACCGATGGTACAGAGAGCCTTACATCCAACGAAGGAGAACGCAATGACCAAGAAGCCATCCCAGCCCACGCCCGTGCTGGACATCCCAAAACTTTCCGAAGGCCAGCTCGAGCCTCTGTTCCGACGTCTCAACTTGGCGCACTCACGCCGCATCTACCAGGAGGTCGCGGATCGGGCTGAGAAAGAAAACTGGACCTATCGCGACTTTCTCGCTCTTCTGCTGGCCGAAGAAGTGGCCCACCGCAAGCAAACCCGCCTGCAGCGCGGCACCCGCCAGGCTCACTTTCCCTTCTTCAAGACCATCGATGAGTTCGACTTCACTCTGCAATCGACTCTGCGGCAATCACTGCTCGGTTCCTATCTGGGTCCGGATTTCGTCACCGAGGGCCGCTCCCTGATCCTTTACGGCAAGACCGGCCGCGGCAAAACTCATCTCGCCGTGGCCATCGGCTATCGTGCCATCCAGAATGGCTTCGAGACCCTTTGCACCACCGCCGCCGAACTCATCGAGGATCTGTCCAACGCCAGTGCCAAAGGCCTGTTACACCAGTCGTTGTCAACCTACACCCGTCCTCACGTCCTCGTGATCGATGAGATCGGTTATCTCAGCTATGGCCCCGACGCTGCCAATGTCCTGTTCCATGTGGTCAATGATCGCCATCTCAGAAAACGGCCGATGATCTTCACCACCAACAAGCCCCTCTCTGAGTGGGGAAAGGTGTTGCACGATGAAGACCTGGCAGCTGCCATATGTCTTGGCTCAGCGTGAAATGGAGAAGCGACGTTCTTCGTTAGTGCAAAGATTCCGCCCCTTCGGGGCGGGGATTTTTTGAGGCATTGGGGGTCTATCGTCCGATGACTCGGGTGCTGCGCGGTGCCAACTGCGCGAGAGTCCAGAGCCACAGTGGTCACTTCCAACCCAGGCCATTTTCCGTTTTCTGCCCGTCGCCCCGTTTTCCAGCGAAAAATTTGGCGCCAGAATCGCTTCAGAGCGACGATCGCCAACTCGATGGACCTGGAGCATCCCCCGTTTGGTCCTGCTTTGGAATGACCACCGAGCGGAGGAGTTCCCGCGCGGTCGACCATCGGCTCGATGAGCCCCGCCAGATTATCCCTCAGCATGGTTGCGTCCCCGCAGCGCCCGCTTCTGTTTCACCTGGCGCAGTCATTGTACCGGCGGAGCCGGACCGTGCAAACAGCGAGGGCGTTGCTTGCTGCCGACGAAGTTGCCGTTGCCGGCGAGCCTGTTCCAACTTACGATCGCGCGCCGCATGAATCTCCGCTTGTCGTCCCGCCAGCATATCCTGCGGCGTCACATACCCGATCGCGCTGTGCAGCCGCACCGTGTTGTAGCGATCCACGTAGCTCTGAATCAAGCGGCGCGCATCTTCCACCGTCAGCGGCGTGAGCGGCCGAATGCATTCGCTTTTCAGAGATTTGTGCCAGCGTTCCAATGTTCCGTTCGACTGCGGATAAAACGGAGAAGTTCGGACGTGCGTCATCCCGGAGATTCGGATGAACTCCTTGAAGTCACGGGCGATGAACTGCGGCCCGTTGTCGGAAATGATCCTGGGCTTTGCCTCCGGGTACTTCTCCTTGGCTCGTTCCAGAATCATCTCAATCTCCGCTTCCTTCATCGATTCCCGCAGATCCCAATGCACAATCGACCGGCTATATCCATCCAACACACTGCACAGGTAGTAGAACGTGCCCGACAAGTTGATGTAGGAAACATCGATGTGCCAGTGCTGGTGCGGCTGCGGCGGCTGCTCAAACCCCGTCCCCTTCCGCGAGGGCTTGCCCTTCCATCGCGACAGCAGTCCTGCCTGCTTCAACACCCGCCCTACGCTCGCCGGACTCACCGCTACCACCTCCGCATCCAGCATCATGAACGTCAACCGCCGATACCCTTCCAACGGATTCTTCAGATGGAAGCCAATGATCGCTTCCTTCTCCCATGGCTCCAGCCAGAAATCCCGGGGAATCCAACCGTTGTGCTCATTCACTCGCCCGTAGCGCTGGCGCCAGTCGTAAAACTTGCTGGCCCCAATACCCAACCACGTCGGGAATCGCCCGACGCTGATCTCGGTCTTCTCCGACCAGCGCCGGACAAAATCCACCACTTGATCCCGCACATCATGCGGCACCCAGCTCTTGGTCAAAGCTCCCCAAGACTTTTTTTTAACGCGATGTGCTCGGCCATCAGTTCGGCCAGGACTTCATCCTTGGTCTGGACCTTCTTCTCCAAGAACTCGATCCGCTTCTGCTTCTCCTCCATCTGCCGGGCGGGACGTTCCTTCGCCTGGAAGGCGGAAGCTCCGTGCTCAAAGAACTCCTTCTGCCAGCGATAAAACACAGTGGGTTGCAGCCCCAGTTCCTCACACAGATCGGAAACCGGAACCTTGTCTAAGAGGTGTCGCCTCAGGATGGTTACTTTCTCTTCTGCCGTGTAGTGCGTGCGCTCTTTTTTCATACGTTCTCTCCGTTATCTTAACGAAGGAACGCTTTCTCCAGTTCCAGCTGAGGCAGGACATAAGGCGGCTGAGAACCTCGACCAACCTTCAAAGTTTGCACCACGAGGCACCCCATCAAGACTTGAACAGGCTTTTGGTCAGGATGGCGCGCAGGCGCTAAAGCAGGGACTTTACGATGCTCAGAAGGCCGGTCAGACGGCCCTTGCTCGACAAAGCATAGCGA
>JBAUVJ010000171.1:0-2737 GCA_049583165.1 Candidatus Sulfotelmatobacter sp.
GAGCAAGCCCGCCAAGCCGTATGAGTTCTACGACTCGATCGACCCGGAAACGGTCCCCGCCGGTGCCGAGGTTGCCACCTACGCGGACGGCGCACATCCCACCCCAACCTCGCTGGTAGCCGGGCGCAAGGACGTGCTGTGGATCGACGACCTCGGCACGGACCCGAAGGCCCAGGTCGTCGACGTGGAGCCCGGCTGCGCCACGCCCGCGCAGGTCCCGCAGTGGGTCAAGGGCCACTTGGCCGACGATCCCGGCTCCCTGGCGATCGTGTACACGACGATCTCGCAGTGGTCGCAGGTGCAGCAGGAGGTCAGCTCGCTCCCGGCCTCGATGCAGTCGAAGATCCGCTGGTGGATAGCCGACCCGACCGGCTCACCGCACATCGTCCCCGGGTCTCAGGCGACCCAGTGGTACTGGGGATCGAACTACGACGAGTCGGAGGCGCTGCCGAGTTTCTAGGCCGTGTCGACCCGAGCCAGGAAATCACCGACCACCTGCACGTAGCGCTCGTGCTCCTCGATGAACGCCAGGTGCGAGCTGTCCTCGAAGATGACAAGCTCGCTGCCGCCGATTCCGGCGGCCAGCACGGCCAGGTGCTCGGGCCTGGCCTCATCGTGACGCCCGCCCGTCACGAGCGTCGGCAGCCTGACCTCGCCCAGCTGGCCGGTCACGTCCCACCCGCTGAGCCGGCCCGTCACCGGGCCGAACTCGCTCGGGCCCCACATGGCCTGGTAGACGTCACCGTTCATGCCGTCGAAGGTCCGCTCGACGCACTCCGGCCACGGGTCGGCCCGGCACAGGTGCTTGCGATAGAAGTGCGTGATCGCCCACTGATACTCAGGACACGAGAAGTGGCCCGCGGCCTCATGCCGGTCGAGCACGTCCTGGACCTGCGGGTCGAGTTCGGCGCGCAGCTCCGCGCAATCGGCTATCCAGCGCGGGACGCTCGGCGGTGAGCTACTCAGTATCAGGCTGGCCAGGTCAGGCTTGCGGTCCAGGGTGTACTGCAGTGCCAGCCAGCCGCCCCACGAGTTGCCGAAGAGGTGCATCCGGTTCAGGCCGAGTGCCTCCGCGACCACCCCTAGTTCCGTGACAAAGCGCTCGAAGGTCCACAGGGAATCGTCCGCCGGCCGGTCGGAGCGGCCGCAGCCGAGCTGGTCATAAAAGATCACCGGCCGCGACGTCGCGAGGTCGGCGAGGCTCTCGAGGTAGTCGTGCGGCATTCCCGGCCCGCCGTGCAAGCATAGGAGCGGCGTGCCCGGCTGGCCCGGTCCGACGATCTTGTACCACACCTCGCCGCCGGGTACGGCGATCCGGCCCTGCCTGATCTCGGGCTCGTCCATCGCCGCGGCCTAGACCTCGGCCGCCAGCGAGATCGACGCCAGCCGCCTGCGCCGGCTCCACAACAGCGCCCAGAAGATGCCGATCACGGCCCAGGCAACCGAGAACCACACGATGCTGCTGCCTGTCTTGAACGGCAGCGCGAGTTCGGTGACGAAGAAGCCCTTGTACAGGATGTAGGCGTCGATGGCGATCCCGGCGACGGGGATGAAGCCGTTCAGGAACCAGTTGAAGCTGTCCCGGCGGAACCGGGCGTGATACACGAGATTGGCCAGGTTCACGAACATGTACAGGATGAGCACGAAGAACACGAAGATCTCGCCCAGATAGCCGTACGCGTTGGCGGGACCGCCCTGCCAGAGGCTCACCACGATCAGGAGCACCAGGGCCACGAAGAGGGTCGCCGCCTCGGCCCGCCATGGTGTCTGGAACCGGGAGTGCAGGCTCTTGAAGTACGGCGAGATGAAGCCCTCTCTCGACAGCGCGTACGTGATGCGGCCCGCGGCATACAAGGACGCGCCGAAGCTGGCCAGCGCCGCGGTGAAGCCGGTGATCGGCACCAGGACCGCCCAGCCGCCGATATAGGACCTCGTGATCGGGAGCACGGGCGTGATCTGCCCGGCGCTGACATAGGCCTCCACGGTCTTTACCGGCACCGAGATCGCGAACCCGTAGGAGGTGAGCGTCCAGAACAGCCCGGCGATCACCGTGATCAAGATGGTGGCCAGCGGGATGAGCCGTCGCGGCGTGTGCGACTCCTCGGCCACCGGCGCGACCGCGTCGACCCCGGCGATCGACAGGAACGCGAAGATCGCGGCGAGGCTCAGGCCAGAGAAGCCCGCGGTTGCGGCGGTCGGGTCGAACGGCGTCGCGCTGAAGTGCCCGAGGTGACCGCCCTTGGCGATGATCACGATCGCCACCGCGCCGATGAACGTCGCCTCGCCCACCATCAGGATGCCGATCACCAGCGAGGACATCTTGATGTTGTTGTGGTTCAGGTACCCGATGAACAGGATCGCGAAGATGCCGCCGCCGATTCCTGTCCACGTCGTGGCGGACAGGTGGAAGTAGGTCAGCAGCGCGTTGAAGAACGTCGCGAACGCGGGCGGGTAGAGCGCCGAGACCACGACATAGGTCGCGATCATGATCCAGCCGAGCCAGAGGCCGACGCCCGGGTAGGTGGACTCCCACAGCCAGGTGTAGCCGCTGCCGGCCGACGGCCTGCGGTTGTTCATCACCGCGAAGCTGATGGCCGTCGGCAGCACGGCGATCGTGATCAGGATGAACAGGAACGGCATCACGTGTCCGCCTGAGTCGGACTCCATGAAGCCCATGTTCAGGTAGATGACCGGAGCCAGCGAGAAATAGGCGAGGCCGATGAATGCCAGCCTGGGC
>JBAUVJ010000172.1:0-26986 GCA_049583165.1 Candidatus Sulfotelmatobacter sp.
CGGCCTGTGGTGCTTGCGAAAACGTAGGAGCCCGGGGCGTCATGCTTCCCGCCCTAAAAATGATCCTCCGGGCCGTACGTTCTAGTACATCTGTTTGGAATCCGAACTTCCGGGCTAAAAGCTTCTAGCAATTCCTAATAATGAGGATATGGGTTAGGCGATGCCGGCGGTTTTGCTGCGGGCTCGGCGCCGGGGTGAAGATGCAGTCTCCACGCGATTGCGTCCGGCGCCTTTGGCGCGATAGAGCGCTTTATCTGCCGATCGGATCACCTCATCTGGCGATGAATTTCTTGGGGTCGCACTCGCCACGCCGATACTGGCGGTGACCGAAAGGTCGATGGGCGGGGGAACGCGCGCGAGTTGCCGGATAGCGAAACCGGTTTGTACCCGCGCTTGCACGCGTGGATTACGGCGGTCTAACCCGCGCGACTCCTGCCGGCGATCTTTGCCGCGCAGCCGAAAGCTGCTGTTCTCAATGTTGACGCGCAACTGCTCCAAATGATCCAAAACCTCTTCGGTAGTCTTGCCGGGAAAGATGATGGAAAATTCTTCTCCGCCGCATCGGTAGGCTTGGCCTCCGCCGGTTACCCGGGCAAGGCGTGACGCGACCAGTCGAAGCACCTCATCTCCCGTGTCATGTCCATAGGTGTCGTTACATCTCTTGAAATGGTCGATGTCGACCACCGCGACGGAATATGGCGCTTCAAGGCGAAGCAGAGCCTCGTGAAAGGCGCGGCGCGAAGGGAGCGTAGTGAGTTCATCCTGATAGGCAAGCAGGTAGGAAGTTTCGACGATGGAAACCGCCAGCACCAACGCCCCAGTGGCGAAATAGGCGGCGGGTATTCGACCCGAGCCTCCAAAATGGAGAGCCAGAAGCGAGGCGGTCAGCGCCCAAAGCAGGCCGCTTTCCACCGGTTTGCGAAAGAGCAGAAAGCGAATGACCAGCATCAGCGCCGCGGCTGCGAAAGCGACCAGCGTGATCGCAGGCAGAGGCTGAGGCTGAAGACTGTGGCGAAGCGCTCGCGTCGCCGCCGTCAGCGCAGGGCGACACATCACGGCTACCACGACAGATTCAACGAACAATAACAAGAGAGGTGGGGCGATGCAGGGAACAGAAAAGCCCTTTTCTTCCTGAAGCGACAACAGAACAAAGTCAATTGGCAATAGCAGTCCGACAGCCGCCAGAACAGCACTTGCCGTGTGCCCCGAAGAAAAATATGAGATTCCACGTTCGACCAGAAACAGGACCAGCAACGCGAAAAAGACCCGGCTGGAATGGAATCGCCAGGCGATCAAGAGACCGGCGACGAGGGTTGCGTAGAGGGCAAAGTTTATTACCGCGATGCTGGGGGCGACCAGGCCGGTGTGCAGCAGAACCGCTACCGCCGCAAGCCAGATGGCCGGAGTGAAGAGAGACTTCATCGGAGTTTGGACCTGTTGTTCATCGCCGAGAATGAGTTGGGGCAGGTCCTTGTTGAGATTATCGCCGTGTCGCGGGTCGAGGGTAGTTGACCGAAAGGGTTCAGGGGACTCATTTTCGTCGCTTGCGGTCTGGATTGGTAATCTGAGCTGTTTTCGATTTTCTTCCCGTCTTGATACGCAGCTCTATTTCCGGAAGCACGAACTTTCGTGCGGCTACGGTTTCGGTCGCAGTTCAGCCTTCTCTAATTAGAATCGCAATGTAATTAAGGCCTCCTTATGAGAATTCTGATTGCCGAAGATGACGCGGCTCTCGCTAGTTTCGTACGCCAGGGGTTGCAGGGCGAGCACTATACGGTGGATGTCGCCGAGGATGGGGAGCAGGCGCGGGCAATGGGGAGCGAGGTGGATTACGATCTCGTGATCCTCGATCTGGGCTTGCCCCGGCTGGATGGGGTGGCTGTGTTGCGCCACTTGCGGCTGCGGAGACCGAGCCTGCCCGTGCTGGTACTGACGCTGAGAAGCCGGGTTGAGGACCGGGTGCAATGCCTGGATACGGGCGCTGACGATTACGTGCCGAAGCAACTTTCCTCCACATCGCTCGATATTCTTCATCTTCGCGATAGCTTGGTTGCAAAGATCAAAGCGGCGGCGGAATCGAGGCGCTCGCGGGAGCCGCAGATTTGCCTTCGGAAACCTCCGCAAGCAGTGCCTCTTCCCCGGCGACGCGAGCTTGCATCTTCTAGTCCTGTGATTGTTGCGGTTGGTACGTCCACTGGAGGCCCAAAGGCCTTGCAGGAAATTCTTCCTCTCTTGCCGGGAGATCTGGCGGTTCCAATTCTGATCGTGCAGCATATGCCGATGGGATTTACCGGACCGTTTGCCAAGAGGCTCAACAATATGTGCGCGATTTCCGTCTGCGAAGCAACGCAGGGAGAGACGGTTCAACCAGGAATGGCTTACATCGCGCCGGCCGGGTCTCATCTGACGGTGGACCGCACGAGTTCGAGGACTTCGATTTGTCTTTCGAATAAACCCGATAACCAATTGCATGTCCCCTCTGTCGACATCATGATGGCCTCCGTTGCCTCAGCCTTCAACTCCACGGCCATGGGCATCATCATGACAGGAATGGGAGCTGACGGAGCGCAAGGAATGAACGCGATTCATCAAAAGGGCGGATTGACCGTGGGACAGGATGAAGAAAGTTGCGCGGTTTATGGAATGCCTCGCGCTTGCGCCGAGATGAGGATCGTCGACCGAGTGGTGCCGCTTTTGCAAATTCCCCAAGAAATTCTGCAAGCCACGCGCTACCGCAGGACCAGCGCCAGCTAGGCGGATGCTCCGAAATCGAAAGGGTCTCTGTCCAGCACTTCACGAACTCTCTTCAATAATGTTGGGATAGAGAATGGCTTCGCCAGGTACTCTTTGCGATAAGGCGATAGGTCAGGAGTGGTTAGTTGTGACGCATAGCCGCTCATCAAAAGGATTCGGACATCGGGGTACAAAAGCCGGAACTCGTTGGCCAGTTCGTGGCCATCGATTCCAGGCATTACGATATCGGCAAGAAGTAAGTCCACCGATTCGGAGCATTCGCGGCGAATCCGTATCGCTTGCGCAGCGCTCTCTGCGGATAACACTTGATAGCCGGCCGACTCCAAAGCTTCGGCGATTGCTTTCCGAACGAAGACTTCATCCTCGACGAGAAGAATGGTTTCTTTCCTCTCCCATTCGCAGGTAAGCGCCGAAGCGCCGATGATTGTCGGCAGAGAAATCGAAGACACAAGTTCCGGCGAATTTGTTGTTTCGCCATCGTGGGTCGATTCTGTATCAAAATCCAAGCTGTTCCACTCCCGATCTCGCGTTGACTACAGCAGATCAGATGCCATCTTCGATACGGCGTCCATTTCAAACCTAAGGGATAGAAGGCGAATCACTTGGCTCTGCACAATCGCTGGCGTCCCATGATAACTGCCTCAAAGCCGAATGCTATTTGTGGAACGCTCACCACAGGCAGCTCCCAATTTGGGCTGCGGAATCTATTTAACTTGCTCTCGGAAGTTTGGCGTTCAGGATCTAGGAACCGTGAGGATGGTTCCGTTGGGGTCCAGCACGAGCTTGTGGGTTCCGGCCGGCGCAGATAAGTGAAACGAACTTTCCGCGCCGTCGGCGAACACGCGGCCTAACAGGACAGGAGGTTTGCCGGATACGACTGCGTATATCGGGACAGATGTCACGAGGCGGTCGCCAGCATCTTTTTGTCGGATAACCCCGGTCACGCTGACACCTGCGGGTTTCGTTGTGAACTTGACACTCTGTAATTCCAGCTTCGGCAGGGAAGTTCCGTTCACCCAGCCATCCAGGAACCAATCCAGGGAAGCTTTGCCTTCGTAGCGCAATGACGGGGGCAGATCCTCCGCAAAAACATCCAGAAGTTCCCGGGTGCTGATGGCTTTTCCCTGATAGCGCTCGCGAAGTTTGCGCAGAGACCGCACGAACGGCTCCTCGACCCCACCCTGAGCTAGATCTTTTCGTGTGGTCTCGATCGAAGCGTCCTGCAACATGGTACGCAACATATGGAAGAGCCAAGTCCCTCGACCGTAACTGATCGCTTCGTAACCCGCTGGGAAATGCGAAGACAGAAGCCGGCTCCCCAAAGTTACGGGACCAGCATCTCCTCGCAATCGGCCTTCCTTATTCGTCTCACTCAAGTCTCTTCGATATTTTTCCAGAACCTGCCTGAATTCAGCCGGATTCTTTTCCTGCAAAATCATCAGCGCACAATAGTTTGCCAGTCCCTCTGAAAACCACTGGTCACGATAGGTTTTCCAGGTAACCAGATCCCCCCACCATTGGTGCGCCGCCTCGTGCGCGGGAACCTGTGAATCCATCAACTGGCCTAGCGCAGTCATGTGGAGGTCGGCGCGCTCTTGGGGTGACAGGAACGCGTAGGACGAAAGGAAAATCAAACCCGGCCATCCTTGACTTTCGCGTCCGGGTAATTGGGTCAATGCCAGCTGGCTGTAGGGAAACGGACCGAAGCGCTCCGCATAGTAACGAACCGCCTGAGCAGCAACTTCCGCGACGGCGGCCGCATTCCGCGCGGGGGATGGCGCGGCCAATGCGATCGAGGGGATCGGAATCTTACCTGGCGATCGTTGCGGCGGTTCCTGAATTTCCACTTGAGGATTGGGAAAATCTTTTTCCACCCCGATGGTCGCGTAGGTTTCCACATTGATATTCCCGGCCTGGGCAGTAGCGCGAACATACTTGCCGAGATCGAATCCGGCGACGGGTAATGGTCGCTCCGAAACCCACCGGGCCACTTGATAGCCCGTGGCATTTTGTGCGGCGGGTTGTTGCGATACTGAGGAGTTGTTGGCTACTGGCTCAGATTTGCCGGTCGCCACCAGCGTCCACCCGGGAGGGTAATGAAAGGTAAGGTCATAATCGGACATAGCCAATCCGCGGTTCGGATACCAATTTCCACGCGCACCCACATAGAGCAGACCTTTGCCCGCTTCGGCCAGCACCTCTCCGCCATAAACGAAGCGTAGGCTGATTTTTTGTCCTTTTCGCACAGCTTCGGGAAGAATCAGGGCAACCAGATCGTTGCCGCTGCGTGCCAGCCGTGTCCCCTCCACGGCCGGATTCTGAATGAATTCCACGCTACGCCCATCTGCTTCCACACTCTGAATCTTGAGGAAGCGGGATAATTCAAACACCAGGAAACGCGATCCATCGCGTATCGCGTCCAGGTCAAGATTTACATCTGCGTCCAGTTCTTTCGGTGGTTGTACGTGAGCATCAATCTTGTAGCTGCGCACAAAAATAGGGTCTTCACGAGATTCCGTTTCTGTCGGCAGAGCCTCCTGAGTCTGCATGAGGGCAGGCTTTCCCGGCTCCGAGTACTCTGGTGAAAAAGAAGTCCAGACATCGTAATAAACCGTCCCATCACTCGCGGATTTCATCTGCCCGGCCTCGACTTGCTCTCCGGCAGTTGCGTCGTAGAGCACGTCAAACACTCCCAGCTGGTTTCCTTGAAGCCGGGCATGTAGCATGCGATCCGCCGGACCACCTATCTTTACCGCGGGTGAAGGCTGAGTGCCCGATTGATCCGTGACCGGTAGCAACTCGCTGAAGTCCGAGAGCAATCTCATGGCATCCACTTCCGCCAGGTTGCGCGATGTCTCATCCCACCGATTAACAAACTGCTGGGCATCCTCCGGAGCTCTTAGCCCAGGTTGCAATTCGGCCGCGGCGTTGTCGTTAAAACGAAAGTACGCTGTCGAAAAGCGCTCCTCAAGAATCGCCATTCCGGTAAACAGACTCATCGACTTTCGTTCCACTTCGTTGGGAGGAACCAGGAGCACTTCTCCATCCCCCTCAAAGAATGCGCCGGTAACTCTGCCTAGCACATCCCGCGTAAAAGCGATGGTGCCGTCTTCCAGAGTGATATGGATCGAGGGACGGTCCAGCGAGCTGCCGCGTACGCGGAAAACTCGCGCCGGATCGAGTCCGACACTGCTCAATTGAAGATAGAGTGCTTCCGCAGGTCCGGGCTGGTGTGTCTGTGCCGGATGGGATTGCTCGCCGTAGGCGGCGGGAAACAAAAAAACGGCGATGCAAATCGCCAGCACCGGACTGAACCTGGAAAGTTTGTTTGGTACTTTCGTCACGTAGGTGCGAGTGTCCTCTGTTGCTAGAATGCGCTTCAATGGGCTCTCGTGTCACTAGTTTCGCAATGATCTGGGTAGTCGTGCTCGCAGCGGCGGCATCGGCTGACACCATTCATTTAAAGAACGGGCGGACCATTCTCGCCGATCACGTCCGCGAAAATGGCAGCCACTACGAATACGAAATCGGCGACGATAGTTACGCGATTCCCAAAAGTACGGTAGAACGGGTCGAAGCCGGCGGAATGCCGGCGTTTTCTTCCACGGCCGCAGGCAAGAGCGCTGGGGATCTTCCCGCTTTTGTTCCGGTCGATGGTGTAACGAACGAGGGCGATCTTCCGAAGACAATCGTGAAGGACGGAAAAGTCGACCCGGACGCGCTTGCAAAACTCGAAGGCAAAGGGAATGCGGAGCTGAGCGCGACGGCTGACTTCATCGCCGGCAAACTGGAATTCGACCACGGAAACATCGATCAGGCTCGCCGCTATTTCGACAGCGCTCTCCGCTTTCAGCCGGAGAATTCTACCGTCCTTATTTACTATGCGGCATCGCTGGTGCGCACTGGGAATCCTTCGCAGGCGCTGCCCTACGCGCAACGCGCGGTGAACGCCGCCCCTGAGTCGGCCGATGCCTACGCGGTTCTGGGCTATGCCCAGCAGGCTTCCGACCGCACCAAGGAAGCGGTAGCGTCCTGGAAACATTCCCTCGAGCTACGTCCTGATGCTAACGTCGAGCAATATCTGGCGAAAGCGCAGCGCGAACAAAATGTAGAGACGGACTTCGCCCAGCGCGAGAGCAGCCATTTCGTCTTGCACTACGAAGGAAAACAGACATCGGAAGCGTTCCGTGAACAAATCCTGGCCGCACTCGAATCGGATTACGACGATCTATCGAGCACTCTTGGCACACCGCCCCGCGACAACGTTCTGGTTACGCTTTATACCGAACAAGCCTTCTTTGACGTTACGCGGGCGCCTTCATGGACGGGTGCACTCAACGATGGCAAGCTGCGTATTCCGATCAACGGCCTTAGTTCGGTGACGCCAGAATTAGCCCGGGTTCTTAAACACGAATTGGCCCACACCTTTATCAATCATCTCTCCGCCGGCCGATGTCCGCCGTGGTTGAATGAGGGAATCGCTCAGCTGCTCGAACCGAAATCCCTGGCTGGCGATGGACGTCAATTAGCTCAGCTTTTCAAAACGCAGGGCGAAATCCCGCTGAACGTGCTTGAAGGGAGCTTCATGCGGTTCTCCGGCCCGCAAGCTTATCTGGCTTACGCCGAATCGCTGGCCGCAGTTTCCTACGTCAATGACTCTTACGGTATGGGCGATATCCAACGGATCCTGCAACATCTCAGCGAAGGCAGCTCCACCGAAGCTGCCTTGCGAGCAACCATTCACTCCGACTATGGCCAGCTCGAGTCCGATCTTGCCAAGTACCTCAGCGACAAGTACGGCGATTAATAACCCGAATTCTCTGAGTCTGCGAATGGCTCATTTGCCCAGCCTCCGCGCTTGTGCTAGTTTCGATTTCTAGTCTCCGCTCCGAATGTGTTCTTTATTCCAGCCCCGCGCACCCGAGCCTCCGCCGCCTCTGGAGCCCGCCGCGAGCGAATTTCCGAAGATCGAAGGCGCGGAGATCGCTGCAACCACTTACGGGAAAAGAGTTGCTGGAGATTTCTACGACTCCTTGCGGGTCAGCCCGGAGCGCGTTTTATTTGGCCTGCTGGACGTTGCCGGCCGCCGGGAGAACATTCAGGTGATCCTCGCGAACACCCAGAAGATCTTTCGCGCCCTCGGGACCGAGTTGTTTTCGCAACCCGATATCAATGAATCCGAAGCCATGGTAACGCTCTGTATTCACCTCAACCGCGGCGTCATGGAAGCCGCGGCGGGGATTCACTCCTGCCCGGCATTCATCGCCTGCTACCACGAGAGATTTGGCACCTTGTGTTACGCCAACGCCGGGCACACGCCGGGACTACTGCGCGACGCTACGGGCATTGTGGAACTCGGGTCCACCGGATTGCCGCTCGGCCTTTTCTCCCATGCGACCAGCGACGCTCGTATTGTCGCTCTGGCGAAGGGTGCGGCTCTACTTCTGGTTTCGCGGGGAGTGGTGGAAGGCAAGTGCAAGAGCGACAAGGCTGAGGATCTGGAATTTGGCTTGGAACGCGTGATGGAACGTCTGCAGGCCGATACTTCGCGTAGCGCTCAAGCTCTTTCCGCGTTCGTCCTGAATGCCGTTGGCGAGTTCACCTGCGAACCGCTGGTTCCGGATGACATGACCGCGTTGGCTTTTGTTCGGAGCAGCTAGGCGGTAAGCAATAATGCGGTAGCCCCGAAGCCACGAAAAGCTCGAGGCCGTTGGGTTTGGTGAGTCTCAAGTAGTAATATATTCAAAAGGCCGCAGCCCATTTCACCCGCAAGCCTGGGAATCGTGCCGGCCCATATAAACCCTATGAAAAAAACGCTTTTGATACTCCTCGGCATGTCATTCCTGCCGGCTTTCGTGGCTGGGCAAGTCGTCGAAGAAATTGTGGCGCGCGTGAACAGCCAGATCATCACGCTTTCCGAGTTTCAACGCAGCAAGGATCAGCTCAAGGACGATGCCAAGCAACAGGACCCGAACAATGCGGACAAGCTCTTCAGCGACCGTGAAAAAGACATTCTTCGCGATCTCATCGACCAGCAGCTCTTACTGGAGAAGGGCAAAGACCTCGGCATCACTGGCGATACCGACCTGATCAAGCGCCTGGACCAGATGCGCAAGGATATGAAGCTGGAAACCATGGAAGAGCTGGAGAAGGCCGCGACTTCGCAGGGTATTTCCTACGAGGATTTCAAGCAAAACATGCGTAATCAAATTGTTACGCAGAAAGTAATCGGCGAAGAAGTTGGCTCCCATCTCAGCATCACGACCGAAGAACAGCAGAAATTCTATGACGCGCACAAAAGCGAGATGGAGCAACCGGAGTCGATCAAGCTGAGCGAAATACTGATCGCACCAGAAAAGCTCGCACCGGAAAAACCCGCGGACAAACCGGCGGCGGCCAACCCGGCGGATAGCAACGGCGGTCAAGCCACCGATGACGCTGCTACAAAGCAAGCTGCCGAGGCTGCTTCGCTGGCTGCCGCGGAAGCCAAGGCCAATGACCTGCTCAAACAAATCCGGGCCGGGGCAAGCTTCGAAGATGTGGCCAAGAAAAATTCCGCCGGTCCTTCAGCGGCCCAAGGCGGAGATCTAGGCGTGTTCAAACGTGGAACTCTTGCCAAGGAACTTGAGGACAAAACCTTCGCGATGAAGGCCGGCGAAGTCACCGATGTGATTCGCACGAAGCAGGGCTACGTAATCCTGAAGGTCACCGGTCACCAGATGGCGGGCATTCCTCCATTGAAGGACGTCGAGCCCAGGATACAGGACGCTCTTTACATGGATAAGCTACAGCCTGCACTTCGCGCTTACCTGACCAAGCTGCGGGAAGAGGCCTACATCGATATCAAGGAAGGGTACACGGATTCTGGCGCCAGCCCGAATCAGACCAAACCGATCGAAACAAGCGCCGCCAAGGAGACCGAAGCGAAGAATCTGAAGAAAAAGAAAAAGAAGCTCGGCATACTCTAGGAGAGCATGTGCCGCCCTTGTCATGCCGACTTAATCGACTCCCGTTTCTGATTTACACTCATGGAGAGAATGAAGGATTTTTACATCAGCGAGTGTACCCGCCACGAAAATAAGATCATCACCTCTAACTTTGTGGTGGTCTCCAAGCAAATCAAGCCCAAGAAAACCGGCGAACCCTACCTCGCTTTAACTCTTGGAGACCGCAGCGGCCAGCTCGAGGCCAAGATGTGGGACAACGTGGAAGAGGTGCTCAACGCCTTCGAGCAGGATGACTTTCTCAAGATCAAAGGCCTGGTCAATAAATACAAGAGCCGCTTCCAGCTCACCATTCATAAACTAAGAAAGCTTGGCGAATCGGAGATCGAATTCGCCGACTATCTTCCGAAAACCAGCAAAAACGTCGACGAGCTCTGGCAGACGCTCACCGATTTTGTTTCCACATTTCAGAATCTTCATCTCAAAGCACTGGTGCGGGCCTTCATGTCCGATGCGGAGATCGCCGCCGCTTACCGGAACGCTCCCGCCGCCAAGACCCTGCATCACGCCTACATCGGCGGCTTGCTCGATCACGTTGTCTCGCTTTTTCGCTCGTGCGATCTGATCTGCCGCAACTATCCTCAGGTCAACCGCGACTTGTTGCTGACCGGAGTTTTCCTCCACGATATCGGAAAGATTCACGAACTCACCTACAACCGCGCGTTTTCCTATACCACTCGGGGCCAGTTGCTCGGACATATGGTGATTGAACTGGAAATGTTGCAAGCCAAGCTTGCGCTGGTTCCTGAGTTTCCTGCCGAGCTTAAGATTTTGCTGGAACATCTCATCATCAGCCACCATGGCGAATACGAATTCGGGTCGCCCAAGTTGCCCATGTTTCCCGAGGCTCTGCTTCTGCATTACATGGATGACTTGGATTCAAAGATGGAAGCCATGCGCGCTCACTTTGAGCGCGAGGCCGACCTTGAAGGCCCGTGGACGAGTTACAATGCATCACTCGGGCGGCCACTGCTGAATAGCACAAAGTTTCTTGCCACCAAAGTTGCGGCTCCCGCGGAAGATCATTCTGCTACTCAGGCAGAAGCGGAGCCTTCTGTTGAATCGCGTGAAAAAGCGCCCACCCTTCCCGGATTCGAGTCTTAACGCGGCGCTGTAATTTACAATCGCACCATGCTTGACTTCAGTCGATTCGAACTTCTTACCTTCGACTGTTATGGAACGCTGGTCAACTGGGAGGAAGGAATTCTCGGGTGCATAAGCCGCATCCTTTCTACCCATGGCAAAAATATCGACGATGCCACGATCCTGAAGTTTTATGGGGATTTCGAAGCCCGCGCCGAGCAAGGCGAGTATCACTCCTATCGTGAAGTTCTTCAGTCTGTCGTGCGGCAGTTCGGAGAGCAGCTTGGATTCGCAGCCTCGGAACAAGAAGCCGGCTCGCTACCAGACTCTTTAAAGGATTGGAAGCCATGGCCAGATACGGTCAAGGCACTGCACGAACTTCGGAACCGCTTCCAGTTGGCTATCATTTCAAATGTCGACGACAATCTTTTCGCGGCCACTCGGCCCAAACTGGAAGTGGAGTTTACCCAGGTCATCACGGCGCAACAGGCCCAAGCTTACAAGCCATCTTCGAAGATTTTTGAGCTCGCCCTGCGGCGCGTCGGCGTCCCCGCGCGCCGGATCCTCCACGTAGGGCAAAGCCTTTACCACGATGTGATTCCGGCACAATCGCTCGGTCTGGCTACGGTATGGGTGAATCGCCCATCGGCGAGAAGTGGCGTCGGCGCCGTCAAAATAGCGGAGGGACATCCGGACTTGCAGGTTCAGAGTCTCGCGGAACTTGCGACGATTGCCGATGGCCGGGAAGCTTCAAGGGCCTAGGCAGGAATCTTAACGACTCTCTTCTGAATCGCCCACATCACGAGCTCGGCTTTGTTGTGGATGCCGAGCTTCCTCATCAGATTGAACTTGTGCGCGTCCACGGTTTTGCTGCTCAATCCCAGAGCTGATGCTGTCGCGCGCACCGTTTTTCCCTCCGCCAGCAGTTTGAGAACTTCCCGTTCACGGGCCGTCAGGCTGGATTCTTGCGGAGAAGTCGATCCAACTCCACGCCGCACGTCGTAGGACGAATACAGTTCCGAATCGTTCACCGTCCCGTGGCACACCTTCCGCACCATCTTAACGAGCTGTTCCACGGAGGTTTGGCGAGGTGCGGAATAATCCATCAGAGCTTGCCCATCCAACGAAGAACCAAGCAGCTCCTGCTCGCTTAGGAACACCAGCTTGGTATGGGATGATTGGCGCGCCACTAGTAGTTCCGCGTCCGACGCTGGAACGCCGAAGGCGTTGGCATCGGCGATCACCACATCCGGGCGAAACTTAAAAACTTCGCGCAGGCACTCCACCGCATCTCCGGCTTCGCTTACTACTTCAAGGTCGGCCTCGTCCTCCAGCAAACGTCGCAGGCCCTGCCGCCACAGGACGTAGTCATGCACAAGCACACAGCGAATCTTTCCGCTCGATATTTCCTTCTGCACTGCTGCGCCGGGGTACACAATTCCTCCTTGAGATTTGGCCAGTGAGCTTGCGAAATGACACAGAACCCTGCAAAGCGACGTACGAGAAAAATCCAAGATATGCAGTAGTCATTGTAGCAATCATTTCCCTTGTTGCGGGCGCAAAGCTTGTTAAATGCTCAATTTTCCTTCACCGGCGGACGCCCTAAGGGCGCGGCATCAGGTAGAATCGAGCACTTATGCTGCGTTATTTTACAGCCGGAGAATCTCACGGCGAAGCTCTGGTCGCTTTCCTCTCGGGCGTGCCTGCCGGCCTCAAAATAGAGCAGTCGTCTCTTGATCGTGAACTCTGGCGCCGCCAGCAGGGCTATGGCCGGGGCGGTCGCATGAAGATTGAGCATGACACGGCGCACATTCTTTCCGGCATCCGCCACGGGATGACGATAGGCTCGCCGATTTCGATCCAATTGGAAAATAAAGACTGGAAAAATTGGCAGGACTCCTTGCCGGTTGGTGAAGGCGACCAGGCCCGCCACAAGCGAGTCGCATCTCCACGGCCTGGACACGCGGATTTGGCGGGCGCTTTGAAATACAACTTTCCCGAGGCCCGCTATGTTCTGGAACGCGCGTCAGCTCGAGAGTCCGCGGCGCGAGTCGCCGTTGGAGCCATAGCCAAAGCATTTCTGCGCGAGCTCGGCATTGACGTTTTAAGCCATGTCATTGCCGTCGGCAATGTGTCCATGCAAGAAAATGTTCCTTGGGAGCAGATTAATGCTCTTTACAATCGGGAAGAAATCTTGCTGAATTGTGCTGATCCTGAAATCCAGCAACTCATGAAGGTGGAAGTCGATAAGATCTTTAAAACGGGCGATTCATTGGGAGGCGTCTTCGAGGTAGTGGCTCATGGTGTACCGCCCGGACTGGGGACTTATATTCAATGGGACGAGCGTCTGGACGCTCTGCTCGCCGCCGCTGTTATGTCACTGCAGGCGGTGAAGGCGGTTGAAATCGGATCTGGGATTTCCGCGGCGTCCTCCCTTGGTTCCGCTGTGCATGATGAGATCGGCTACGGCGAGCGGGCGAGTTTTACCGGGTTCACTCGCGCCCGCAATAATGCCGGGGGGATTGAAGGCGGCGTTTCCAACGGGGAAGAGATTCGCGTGCGGGGATATTTGAAGCCCATCTCGACGCTGCGACGCCCGCTTCAGTCGGTGGACTTCGCCACGCGCCAGCCGGTAAAGGCCGCGTATGAGCGCTCCGATGTTTGCGTGGTGCCCGCCGCAGGCGTAGCCGCAGAGGCTATGGTCGCACTCACCCTGGCTCGCTGCGCCCTCGAAAAATTCGGCGGAGACTCGATGGGAGAGACCCTGCGCAATTTCCAGGGTTACCGCCAGCAGCTGGAAAATTACTGATGATTTACCCCATCGTGAAGTTCGGAAACCCTGTCCTCGAGAAGCCAGCCGAAAAAGTTACTGTCTTTGACGAAGAATTGAAAAAGCTGATCGATGACATGTTCGAGTCCATGTACGCCGCTCGGGGAGTGGGCCTGGCGGCGCCGCAGATCGGAATCTCCCGCCGCATCGCGGTTGTTGACGTGACCTTCAAAGAAGATCCGGAAGCCAAGCTTGTTCTAATTAATCCAGAAATTATCCATAAGGAAGGCCGGCACTCGCAGAGTGAAGGCTGCCTGAGTATTCCCGACTTCCGCGAGAATGTGAGCCGTGCTAACGTGGTCACGATCCGCGCCCACGATTCGTCCGGCAGCGTGTTCGAAAAAACTGGCGACGATTTACTGGCTCGCGCCTTCCAGCACGAAACCGATCACTTGAACGGGAAGCTCTATATCAGCCACATCAGCGCCCTCAAGCGCGACCTGATCAAGCGCAAAATTCGCAAGCTGGTCAAAGCGGGAGAATGGTAGAAGAATTTTGTAATCGGGCATTCTGGTAATTGAATAAATTGCCCCGCTGCGGTTGCCGATTGGTCTTGGTCGTTCAATTACAAAATTACAAAATTGCCCAATTGCTAAATGCCATCCTCTCTCAATCTCGTTTTCTGCGGCACACCTCGTTTTGCGGTGCCCACGCTCGAAAGGCTTATCGAGGCTGAATTCGCAGTCCGTCTTGTGGTTACGCAGCCTGATAGGCCGAAAGGGCGCGGCATGGAAATCACGGCGTCGCCGGTCAAGCAGCGTGCTGTGCAATTTGGATTACCAATTGTTCAGCCAGAGGGCATTAAGAAAAATGAAGCATTTCGCGCTCAACTTTCCGATCTAAAACCCGATGCCATCATCGTAGTTGGATATGGCCGCATCGTCCCACAATGGATGCTCGATCTTCCTCCTCTGGGCAACATCAATCTGCACGCCTCGCTCTTGCCGAAATATCGGGGCGCAGCGCCCATCCAGTGGGCGATTGCGCGAGGAGAGAACATCACCGGTGTCACGACGATGAAGATTGACGCTGGCCTCGATACCGGTGACATTCTTTTGCAGCAGGAAGTCCCTATCGCGCTCAAGGACACGGCAGAAACTCTTGCGCCGAAGTTGGCGACCGTGGGAGCGGATCTCATGATTGCAACACTGCAAGGTTTGCGAACCGGAACCATACAGCGCCGCCAACAAGATCATTCCCGGGCCACGCTCGCGCCGATTCTTAAGAAGGAAGACGGCCTTATCGATTTCTCTCGCACTGCATCTGAAATCCTGAACCGCTTGCGGGGATTTCAACGCTGGCCTGGCGCGTACTCGAAATTTCGGGGCAAGAATATGCAGATATACAGCGCGGTTATGTTCGATTGGACGCTGCCAGCGGCAGAATTGATGGTGAAAGATAATAAGCTTCTGGTCGGATGCGGCGCCGGTACAGCAATCGAACTCCTGGAACTGCAACTCGAAGCCAAGAAGCGGACGATAGCCGCTGACTTTATCCGGGGGTATCGTCCCCTGCCCGGCGAGAAGCTCGGCTCCTAAGGCGAGAAGAATTCCTCCTTCGCAATCCCCGCTTCCGTCATACTTGCCACGGTGAAATCAAAAACGCGATCGTCGCATCCCTCCGTTTCCCCCGCTCGCGCTGCCGCGTTCGACATCCTGCTGCGGGTCGAGCGCGAGTCTTCTTATGCATCGGAATTGCTCCATTCCCAAACTTATTCAGCTCTCACGACAGTTGACCATTCCCTTACAACAGAGCTGGTCATGGGCGTCCTGCGCTGGAGATCGTTGCTTGATTCCCAGATTTCACTGAGCTCTGCCCAGCCACTCGCTAAACTCGACCCCGAGATCCTTATCGCGCTTCGACTCGCCGTTTACCAATTGCGCTGGCTCAGCCGTGTTCCCGCTCGCGCCGCGATCCATGAAAGTGTCGAGCTCGTCAAGCGCGCCCGTAAACGTTCTGCTGCTCCATTCGTGAATGCTGTTTTGCGTAAACTCGTTGCCGGCTTTTCGCCCAACGTTGATCTCCCTTCGCCCATGATCCATGCCGATTCTACCGATGCGCTCGCTGCCAGCAGTGCTCATCCGCCGTGGCTCGTCGAACGCTGGACACAGGCTTACGGACTCGAATCGGCCATCCAAATTTGCCGCCACGATCAATCCGTGCCGGTCACGGCGATCCGTCTTCGTCATCCCGAAGCAGAAAATCAGCTTCGCGGCGAGGGAATTAAACTGGTTCCTGGTGCATTCCTCGCGTCGGCGCGACGCATTCAGAGCGGGGATGTTACGAAAACGGCCGCTTTCCGCGCGGGCCTTTGCGTTATTCAGGACGAAGCTTCCCAGCTTGTTGCCGCCCTTGTGGGGCGCGGGGCGCGCGTGCTCGACTGTTGCGCGGCCCCGGGCGGGAAGACGTTGGCGATCGCTGATCGCAATGTTGATGCCAATATTGCAGCAGTCGAGCTCCATCCTCACCGCGCGCGTCTGTTGCGCGGGCTAACGCTTGCTCACCATTTGCCGACAGCAGTTGGAGCTCGCACCATAAGCGTGGTTGCGGCCGATGCTCTTGACTTGCCGTTTGCTACTAGCTTCGATCGCGTTCTCGCCGACGTGCCCTGCTCAGGAACCGGCACGCTGGCTCGCAACCCCGAAATAAAATGGCGCCTAACGTGCAAAGACCTAGCGGACTTGCATGCACGCCAAGTCGCGATCCTTCGCTCGGCGATGGCCCAAGTGGTTTCCGGAGGCCGCTTGATTTATTCCACCTGCTCGTTGGAGCGAGAAGAAAACGAGGATGTCGTGGAGCTCGTGCTGGCAGAAAGTTCGGAGTTCCGTGTGGTCGACTGTGGTGTTGAGCTTAAGAGTCTTCAACAACAAGAGCAATTAATCTGGAGCAACATTCCTTCGCTAACCAGCGGGCCCTACCTGCGGACGTTGCCCGGTGTTCATCCCTGCGATGGATTCTTCGCGGCTATCTTGGAAAGGATCTGACCGCGTCTGCCAAGGATGCCAGTTGACGTGAGCGCAGAGTCTTCCCTATCGCACTTCGAAGTTCACCACCGCACCTGCCAGAACTTTCTGTCCCGCGGGCGGGTTCTGGACCACGATGATGCTGGCTGGCGAAGGTTGAGCCGGGGCGACTGGTGCGGGCGGTGCTGGACTCGGTACGGTCGCGGGCGGTGGAGAAAGTGGCGGCGCCATGGTTACGTTTCCTAGTTTGAAGCCAGCGTCCTGTAGTGTGCGGCTGGCGCTGCCCAATGGTTGTCCCGTAAAGTTTGGCATCACATACGCTGGCGGATCGGGTGTGGTTGTAAGCAGGAGGCTGGTTTTGGGCGCTGCCACCTGACTTGCATTCGCTGGCGGGCTCTGCGCCAGCACTTGGTCGGCGGGCAATCCAGCCACCTGAATTTCTGCCGTCGAAGCTAGGTCCAATCCACGTCGCCGGATATTCCATTCCGCTGCGCGCTCACTCTCTTTCGTGACATCGGGAATTGCCACTCGCTGCGGCCCAAGGCTCTGAGCCGCGCGTACCTGCCATCCCCGGCGCACCTTTGCACCAGCCAGAGGCAACTGCGACACGATCCGTCCCTCGGGAATTTGCGGGCTGTAATACTGCCGCTCTACTTCGAGTTGTAGTCCAAGCCCGGCAATGGCACGTGCCGCATCTGTCGGTGAAAGTCCGATGATCGTGGGTACTTTGACTTCTTGCCCGTGAATTGCGAATCGCATTGCCGTCAACGCAGACACAAGTGCGACGACCACCAAAGTCAGCGCCAATATTGCAAAACGAAAGAAAGGTTTCATAAGAACTTAAAACTATTTCGAACTAACTGCAAAAGCCGGCACATCAGTCGAACCCAACAACTGTTCTAATGCGTCTCATCCGCGCCTGGCAAGTTATCTGGAGTATCTACCTTTTGCAACACGGGTGACGTTAGCTCCGGTGGCGGCTGGAACTGTCCAGGATCTTTCCCCGCCATGGCGCTGCTCATGAAATTCATCCAGATCGGTAGCGCCGCATGCGCTCCTGTTTCTTTTGCGCCCAGGGTTTTCTTTTCGTCGAATCCAACCCAGACTCCGCATGTCATCGTCGGCGAGAATCCGACAAACCAGGCATCCGTGAAATCGTTGGTGGTGCCGGTTTTTCCGGCGACCGGGAAGGGCATTTTCGCTGCTGCGATCCCCGTGCCGTGCAGCACTACCTCGCGCAACATCGATGTCATGATTCGTGCGGTGCGCGCGCTGATCACATCCTTTACCTCGGGATAGTCTTCCTCCAGTACCCGTCCTTCGTAGTCGGTCACTTTGGTGATGTAGCGGGGCGTGACGCGCACGCCGTCATTGGGAAACACGCTATACGCAGAAGTTTGCTCCATCAGAGTGATTTCCGCCGACCCCAGAGCGACCGGCAAATAGGGTGGGAGCTTGGCCGTAATTCCGAATCGCTCCGCGTACTCAATCACGCTCTTGATGCCGACTTTGCTCGCCAGTTTCAGAGCTGGAATATTCCGCGACTGCGCCAGAGCGCGACGAAGGGTAATGATTCCTTCAAACTTTTCGTCGTAATTGTGGGGCGAATAAGGCCCGGAGCCGGTTTCGAAAGTTACTGGCTCATCCAGAATAGTATCGTCCGGGCTTCCGCCCTGATCGATGACGGTTGTGTAGACGTAGGGTTTGAATGAAGATCCCACTTGCCGCAATGACTGGGTCGCTCGGTCGAATTTCGATTCGCTGAAGTCTCGTCCGCCCACCATTGCCTTGATACCGCCGGTGGTGTTGTCGATCGCAACCAACGCTCCCTGCGCGCCGGAATCCTGCTCCAGGCTCACGCGCGCCGCGCCGTTGGTGTTCAACGAGAGTATTTTTACGTAGCAGAGATCGCCGGTTCGCAACAAATTCTGGATCTTGCCCTGGGTCCAGGCCACGTCGGTCTGGCTGATTGCGGCAGAATAGCGGCCAAACTTTAATGTGGCCACTCCGACTCCGGACGAAGTCACCAGCGCATAGATGTATCCATTTACTTCCGGTTCCTCGTCCCAATCCGGATGTTCATATTTGTCGATCGCGTTTCCCTCTGCGATCACATTTTCCAGATGTCCCTTCCACCCATGGCGGCGTTCATAGGCTGCCAGACCATCCAGCACGGCCTGGTTCGCCGACTTTTGCAGATCTACATCGAGTGATGTGTAAACTTTGAGGCCGCCTTCGTGCACCTGGTCGGCGCCGTACTTGTTCTCCAGATATCGTCGTATCTCCTCTACAAAATAAGGCGCCAGAGAGTTGGGGTCGCGTTGCAGATGCAAATCGACCGGCGCCAACCGAGCATCCGCTGCCTGCGCTGCCGTGATCCTTCCATCCTCGAGCATGGCGTTGATCACCAAATTCCGCCGCTTCATCGCTCGCTCCGGATGGTTGATGGGTGAATAGATTCCTGGACCTTTGGGCAGACCGGCCAGGAGAGCGGCCTCAGTGAGCGTGAGGTTTTTGGCCGGCTTGCTGAAGTAGAATTCGGACGCCGCCTCGAAACCATAGACGCCATGTCCCAGAAAGATTTGATTGGCATACAGCGTGAAAATCTGGGGCTTGGTGAATCGCCGCTCGATCTGAATGGCCAGCATCGTCTCCTGTACTTTGCGGTGGAACGATCGGTCGGGAGAAAGGAAAAGATTTCGCGCCAATTGCATGGTCAGCGTGGACGCGCCCTGAACTTTGCCTCCGGATTCAATGTCGCGGTAGGCTGCTCCGACAATGCGCCAGAAATTAATTCCAGAATGCCGGTAGAAATCTTTGTCTTCGATGGAAACCAATGCGTCCCGCAGAACCGGAGCAAAATCATCGTAGCCGGCTACTACTCGGCGTTGCAACGCAAACGATCCAATCACGCGGCCATGATCGTCGTACAGTTCCGTAATTGAACTCGGCCGGTAAGCTTCCAGAGCGTCGACTTGCGGCAAATCGGTGGTGTACACCAACAGCAATCCGGCGGTCGCTCCCACCAGGGCGGAAACCAGCACCAACAGGCCAAACAACACACGGCCCACAAACTTCCGCCCGGCAATTTCCACCGGAGGAAGATCTTCATAGAGCGACTTCATGGCGAGATGCGTTCAGAATAGCAGGGCCGCTATCGCTCCGGTAGTCGCAGGCCTAGATCCACACACATGACGCGCTTACATGAGCACCGAGGAGCGGCACAAAAAGAAATCGCGCACCTAAATGCGCGATTGCAGTATCACGACAAAAGACCCGACTAGCTCGACCGGCTCTTGAGCACTTCGACAGCCTTGTGCAGCTGATCATCCTGCGTGCTCTTCGGTTTAGCCTCTTGGTCCGGAGTTGTTGTCGTTTCTTGATCGTCGTCGTCGGAGATCACGTTATCGGTATCGTCGGCGACTAAAACGTTGGGCGTTACCGCGTTTTCCTGAATTGCTTTGCCGCTAGGCGAATAGTATTTCGCCACCGAGAGAATCAGTGCGCCGCCGTCCGGGAGGTCGATGGTTTTCTGCACCGATCCGTCGCCGAACGTCTTGTCGCCAACCACGTCCCCTCTTGCATTCTCCAGAATCGCAGCTGCCACCACCTCGGCCGCGCCAGACGTTCCCTTGTTCACCAGCACGGCAACCGGGAGTGAAGTAATTGCCTTCGCCGGATCGGCATTGAAGGCCTCTCGTGGAAACTTCTGCCCCTGCAAATATGTGATCGTGCCGTGGTTCAGAAAAAGATTTGCGGTAGCTACGCCTTCGCTCTCTTCTCCCTCAGACGCATTTCGCAAATCCAGGACGAGTTTCTTCGCTCCGGATTTTTCCAGCGACTTGATCTTCGTCGCAATTTCCTGCGTTTTTCCTTTGGTCAAAGCGTCCACTTTGATATAGCCGATGCCATCTTCGAGCATCTTATCCGTGACTGGCGGAATACTTACGATGTCGCGGGTGATCACCATTTTCTGGGGCTCGGCTTTGCGCGCTCTCACAACCGAGACATTTACCGTCGATCCCGGCGGCCCGGCGAGCGCGTCGCGAATTTCAGGGAGCGACATATCGCGCGTGCTCTGGCCTTCAATCGATTCGAAGATATCCGTGTCCTCAATTCCCGCCTTGTCCGCCGGCGAACCCGGCAGCATGGAGACTACGTCCGCGTATCCAAAGCGTTTCGAAACCGTTGCCCCGATTTCTCCCTTGGCTTCTGACTTGTGAGCTTTGAGGGCCTTGTAGGCCGCAGGCGTCAAATAGCTGGAGTTCGCATCCAGCGACTCAACCATCCCGTGCAATGCCCCGTCCGTGACTTTGGGAATGTTCGGGTCTTCCACGTACTCACTTTGCACGCGGGAGAGAACCTCGCTATAGACCTGCATCTGCCGGTAGGCGCCATCATTCGATGAGGCGTGAACGCCGCCGAGCGAACCCACTACCACAAAAAGCAACATGGCAAAGGACGAAACTAGAATCACAGCTTTAGTTTTCATGGACATCAAATTCTTCTTTTCGAAAAGAAATCGCTTCCTGATCAAACCCAATTCTCATTATATCTTGTAGATGCCGTTTTTTGACTGCTGGCTGCCCTTGTTCCCGCTCCAGCGGTAACTCCATCAAATCTCCGCCCCAGCCAAGGGTGAGACGATCCAGCCCCAGCTTGGTTACCAACCTCTAAGACGGCGGCTTGAAATTCAGGGTGATCGAAGTCTGAACCGACACGGCTCGGCCATTCAAGGAATAGGGCTTAAACCGCCACTGCTTTACCGCATCGATGGCCGCCCGGGCGAATACTAACGATCCTTGCAGGAACTTTGCGTCCTGCACCGTGCCGTCGCGCCCGATCAACACCTGTAGGACAACACTACCCCGTTGTCCGCCTGCTTTTGCGGCGTCTGGATACACGGGATCAACCGGCTGGGCCAGCAGACTCCACGCTGCGGATTCCGGCAGATTCACCGGCTCAATCGACGACATCGCCGCTTCAACCGGCTTGGCTCCACTGGCGTCCGGGGTCATGGAGGCGGTCTGCGATCTCAGGCTGGATGGAATAGCTGCACTGTTTCCAGTCGAAACCGCAGGCGGCGCAAAGCTCTGAATCGGCGGTGTAATTGGGCGCACCGGTTGTTGCGGGGCGATCACCTGTGGCGACGGTGGATTTGGTTGCGCCGGAGCTGGCGGGACAATCCCGACCGGTGACGCGGCTGCTGGACTTCCCGCTACATTTCCAGCGTTGGCTGTGGGCTGTTCTTTGACATCGTTGTCTGCAACTTGTGCCTGCCCGCTATCACCCGGTTCATTTTGTTTCTGATCGGCAGTGCCATCGTCAGTTGCGGACGCTTGCCCGCCGCTGGCATCTGAATTCTTGGTCGGTTTTGCAGTAGGGTCAATCACCGGAACCACCCGAATCTGCGATGGATCGGTGGTCGCGTCCGGAATGTTCGCAGTCGCCGGAAGCTTGTATTCGTCCCCGGCCTGACCAAAATTCTCGTGCTGCGTCACCGTAGGTACCGGGACCGGTTGTGGGTTGAGCCAGTTTCCTCCAGCATGCAGAGCCGAGCGGTAGAATGTGCGCAAGCTCAACCTGGTTTTGGGCACCGCTACGAGAACGACACACCCAAACCCCAGTGCGCCCATCAGAAGAAGCTCGCCTCGCCAGGGCTGGACTCGTTCTGCCAGGACTGCATGCTCCTTTGGTTCTCCTTCGATGTAGGCGAAGAGAGCGGCCTCGGGGCCAGCTTTCGCTTCTGAGCTCTTTGCCACATGATCTTTGTCTTCTTGAGGCGGCGCAGCTTGTGCCCCATGAGACGGAGTTTCTCCATAAGCCAGCAATTCATTTTTCGGCGAAGCTTCCACCGGAGCAGGCGGGGCGGATTTGGTCAACCGGGCTTGGAGTGACGACCAACCGGTCAGGGCTTCCTGGGGTTCAACGGAGGTCGCTTGGGGGTTTTTCACTACCGATGAAGCCATCGGCTCAAGCTCTGTCAGCGCGTCCATCTCCGCCATTGCTGCTTTGTCCAGAGACTTCTGGACATCACATTCCGTTTCCGTGTCGAACTGTGCGCCAGGGGCTGAGCTTGGCGACTGCAGAAATTCTCCGGCGCGAAAAGTCTTTGCATGGGATTCGACTGCCGAACGTGGCGTTGAAACTGCACCCGCCGCAGCCGCAGCCATGGCTACCGGTTCCTTGATCTGCGGTAGCGCGGCCGTCACCGGAGGCTGTGGCGGGACCGATGGCAGCTTTGCCCGAAGCAACTCACAGGCCGTGCTCATCGTATCTCGCACCTGTTCGGGTCGAATTGGTTTCGACAGAACTGAGTTGGCTCCGGCTTGCAATGCTTCCGGCAGACGGGCATCGTCACTTACGATTGCCAAGGCGAGCGGACGGTGTGCTGCTTTCAAGTCCCTCGCTGTCTTTAGCAGGAATGCCGCTTCGGGTTGGTCATCCCAATCGGTGATCACGATCTGAAACAGTTGAGTCGTAACCCTTTCCACCGCGTCCACGGCGCTTGGGCAGTATTCTCCTTCGATCCCGAGGTCTGCGAGTATCTGCCAGATCGGCTGGACCAGCGTTTCATCCGACGAGAATAGAAGGCAGCGCAAGGGCATGCTATTCCAGACTAGGCAACCTCAGTAACCGCAGCAAGTTACCTAGGTTGAATGGGGTAATGGGCGCGGATGCCGAAAGACCCGGTAGTACATGTCCATCCGAGCTCTCCAGAATTGCAAATCCAGGTTAGTACGCTAGAATGCTGAGTCGTTTCGACCGGTTTCCATTGCTCAACGCGATTCATGGAACTTCAGGAATACAACTACTGGCTCACGACCACAGAATTTCCAAGGATAGAGATCTGCCCACTGCCCGACCGAGTCGATGTCGCCGTTATCGGCGCCGGCTTTACCGGACTTTCAGCAGCGCGAACCTTAGCCAGGCGCGGCGCGAAGGTCGCCGTACTCGAAAGCCAAACCGTTGGCTGGGGAGCTAGTTCGCGCAACGGTGGCATGGTACTGACCGGCATGAAGCTGGGGGTCAATCAACTCATCTCCATGTATGGCCGCGAACTCACACAGCGTATGTATGCCGCATCGCTGGAAACCATTGACTGTGTCGAGCAAATCGTCCGCGAAGAGGCCATCGATTGTGACTTCTCTCATTGCGGCCATCTTGAAGTCGCCTGCAAGCAGAAGCACTTCGATGACTATGCCCGTCAGGCCGAAGTGATTGCTCGCGAATTCAATCATTCTCTTCGCGTAGTGCAAAAAGATGAGTTGCACGCGGAGATCGGATCGACGATTTATTACGGCGGCATGGTCGATGAAATGAGCGCAGGCGTCAACCCCGCACGCTATGTCGCAGCATTGGCCAGAGCCGCAGTGAAGGCGGGGGCTGGGATCTTCGAGAATGCGCGAGTCGAGAGTCTTTGGCGCGAATCGAGCCAGGGAGAGTCCGGCTGGAGGATCACCACCGCGCGCGGCAGCTTGTGGGCGCGTGATGTTTTTGTCGGCACCAGCGGCTACACCGGCAAGACAACTCCCGCGCTGCAAAAGAAGGTCATTCCCATAGGTTCGTTCATCATCACCACGGAAGTTCTACCGCAGCCGCTTGCCCACGAACTCAGCCCGCGCAACCGCATGATCTACGACTCAAAGAATTATCTCTACTACTATCGGCTGACGCCCGACCGCCGCATGTTATTTGGCGGACGCGCGGCTTTCTTTCCCGAGAATGCACAGACCATCCGTCGTAGTGCCGAGATTTTGCGCCGCGGCATGATCGATGTCTATCCTCAACTGCGCGATGCCAAGGTTGAATATGTTTGGGGCGGCACGCTCGATTTTGCCTTCGACATAATGCCCCATGCAGGTCAGATCGATGGCATGTATTACGCCATCGGCTATGCCGGACACGGTGTGGCCATGGCGACGTATCAAGGCCAGAAGATGGCGGAATTGATCGCCGGTGACAAGCCGGACAATCCGTTTGTAGGTATTCGGTTTCCCGGCGCGCCGCTGGGTTTGTACAATGGCAAGCCGTGGTTCCTCCCGTTCGCGGGAATGTGGTACAAGTTTCTGGATTGGGTAAGCTAGAATCCACACATCCTCGAATCCAAACTAATGATTTCCCGCTCCGACGATTACGTTGAGTACTGTCGCGACACGGCCAAACATGCCAGCGACGCGCACGATCTGGCTCTTCGGGGCAGGGACAAAAAGCAAATTACGCGGCTCATCCACGAACGGATTGCCGAGGCCGTTGGACTCGACTCCGGCGATGACCTCGTAGACATCGGCTGCGGCGACGGTACGTTGTTGCGAATCGCGGAACGTGTTGGTACCAGGACCGCCGTTGGACTGCTAGCCACGGACGAAGAGGTAGCGGTGCTGCGCCGGTTTGGCCTTGAAGCCAGACAAGGGTTCACCGATCAACTTCCTCTTCCCGATGAATGCGCCTCTGCGATCGTCTGCAACAACGTATTACTGGTGGTTCCCAGGGGAAAGATTCCTGCGAGTTTGTCTGAAATCCACCGCATTGCCAAGCCTGGTGCGCGGATATTTTTAGGAGAAATTCCGTTCGCGGAGCCGCCGGATCCCACCCCTCAGTTCAATACTCGACGGGAATTGCTTGCCTATCTATACAGGGAACGCGGCCTTAGAACCTGGTTCGGAATGCTGCGGAGAATGCTCTGGTGGGCTCTTCGTGGAAAACCGGCCGTCATACGACCGGGCACGGCAGTCTCTTTCTTCGCCGCGCCATCCGACTTCGTTGCCATGGCGAAAGACGCGGGTCTTGAGTTTGTGCGCTACTGGCAGCACGACTTCCCAAATAACCGGAATAACTATCTATTCCGCAAGGCGAGTTAGTCGTTCACGGTGGCGCACAACCATGTAGACAACCGGCCCTAATGCCATCGCAATCCCTCCGCCGATTGCCGCGAATCGGTCACTTCCCAACAGAGCTACTAGCGCCATGATCACCGGCGCCGCTACCACATACATTAATCCCACTTGCCCGCCTGGAATCAGAAACGAGCGCGGCATTCCGGTTCGCGTCCGTCGCAACTTCCATGCCGAGAGCACAGTCAGCACCGTCGTCGCCGACCGCAGCCAGATGTACACCGAGATGAGTTGGCCAAGGCTCTGCCACGCGAGCAGTGCATAGATTGCCGCCGATACCAGAATCGCTACCCATGGCGTGCCATAGCGCGAATGCTTGCGCGTGAGCGCCGCGGGAAGGTATCCGTCTTCGGCCATAGTGAAGGGCATGCGCGTGGCCGTGAGCACAGTACTGTTAAGCAGCGCGACGTTGCAGATCATCGCTGCCCCGGTCATCCAAATGCCCAGCCACGGGTGACCTAAGAACGTCCCTCCGATGACTCTCGCCACGTCCGTGAAATATCCGGTATGCCAGTTCTGCCACTCTCCCGCCGAAGCCAACCCGGCCAGTGCGGGCAAGAAATATGCTCCGATCGAGAGCGGAACAACCAGTGATAGCGCCCGCGGATACGCGCGCTGCGGATTCTCAACTTCCTCCGCCACGGTCGAGAGCTGTTCGTATCCCGAGTACAGCCATAAACCAAGCGCCAGTCCCACCCCGAAAATCTTGAACGTGGGCTGATGCGGCGGAATCCACGGAAGAAATGGATTATGGCGCCATCGCATGAGCCCCATCACGATCATCGTTACCACGGGCACAAAGATGAAAATCTCAAGCGCAGTCGCGACCTTCCCCACCATCTGAATTCCGCGCACATTGATCCATGTAATTACGCCGATCAGAGCCACAGACGTGAGGTAGTGCTTCCATCCTGTGATTCCCGGGAACAAGTAGTCAGTGAAAAGGACCGCATAGGCTCCGCCTAATAAAAACGACGCCGACCAGTTCCACCATCCGGCAAGAAATCCCCAGAAGTCTCCAAAGGCCGCGCGCGTCCAACGGTAGAAGCCGCCTTCTACAGGCATTGCGGTAGTGAGTTCGGCAGAGACCAGCGAAACCGGGATGGACCAGAAAAACGGCAGCACCAACAGATAAATCAGCGTCATTCCCGGGCCCGAAGTTGTGACCATGTCTTCGAGCCCGAAAGGGCCGCCCGTGGTGTAGGAGAACATCAGCAGGACGAGGTAGAAGAGGCCGGCCCTTCGAAGACCGGACGCGTGGCTGTCGGGTGAGTTCAAGCGATTTGTATGGCGCCGGCTAAGCCGCAAATACTCCCGTCAGCGCGCCTTCCAGTTCCAGCAATTTCCGCTTCACGTCGAGGCCGCCACCGTAGCCGCAGAGTGTGCCATCAGATGCGATTACACGATGGCAAGGAACAACAATCGCAATTGGGTTTCGATTGTTGGCCATGCCTACGG
>JBAUVJ010000173.1:0-4840 GCA_049583165.1 Candidatus Sulfotelmatobacter sp.
TTGCTCATCAGGACTGAGCGGGATGAAGGGAATCAGGTCCGACTGAGCGTGAAAGATTCTGGAGTCGGATTCACGCCTCAGGCCGCCGACCAGCTATTCGGTGCGTTCTACACAACCAAAACGGACGGTATGGGCGTCGGACTCTCCATCAGCCGCTCGATCATTGAGGCTCATCAGGGACGCCTCTGGGCAGCGCCAAATGTTGGGCCCGGATCTACATTTTCGTTTGTTATCCCTTGTACGCCCGAGAGTTTCGCTGACGCCGAGACCCCTGTCAATCGGATTCATCGATCGACGGACGCGGCATAATATGGGTTGGGGCAGAAACAACACCAAAGTGTAATGGACATCCCCCATGGAATGCCGCATTGTTTTGTCATGGAGTCCCCTAAGGGTGGGGGCGGAAACGAACGTCCGCTTCTATCCGTTGTTGACGACGACGAGTCGGTACGCGAGTCACTGCCTGACCTGCTTAGGGAGTTCGGCTTTGCGACTCGAGTTTTTTCGTCAGCGGAAGAATTTCTTTCATCCGGTTCCATCGATGAGACAAGTTGTCTGATCGCCGATATCGCTATGCCGGGCATGAGCGGACCGGAACTTCACCAGGAGCTAAAGCGTCGCGGACAAAAGATCCCGGTGATATTCATCACCGGTCAAAGAGATGAGACTATTCGTGCTCGAGTGCTGAAGCAAGGCGCGGCGGGATTTCTGTTCAAACCATTCGGCGACGCAGCGCTGCTTGCGGCCATCGAGACGGCACTGGAAGCGATATGAGGGTTCCACTCGTTAGTCTCCAGGCGAATACAAGCGGTTCCGCGCGCACACCGGGTTATAAAGTGGGGGCGTCACCCATGTCGAGTTCCATGCCCGTCGTGTTCATTGTTGACGATGATGTTTCAGTGCGTGAATCGCTGGAACTGTTGGTCCGGAATGAGAACTGGAAGCCGGAGACATTCGCAGCCGCACAGGAATTCCTCAACTACCCGAGAAAACCTGTTCCCAGCTGTCTTGTCCTGGACCTTTCACTCCCAGGCCTGAATGGTCTCGAGCTGCAGAAGCAACTCGCCGTTGAACACATCGACATGCCCATCATCTTCATCACTGGTCATGGCGATGTGCCGAAGACGGTGCAAGCGATGAAGGCTGGCGCTGTCGAATTCTTAACCAAGCCGCTGGATTATGAGGCATTGGTAAGCGCTATCCGAAACGCCCTGCAACGAAGCCGTCTCGCCCTCGCGCAAGACGCGGAGATGCAGGAACTTCGGGACCGTTACGCCTCACTCACTCCGCGAGAACAGCAGGTGATGGCGTTAGTGGTTTTCGGGCTGCTGAATAAACAAGTTGGTGGCGAGCTCGGCATCAGTGAAATTACGGTTAAAGCACATCGAGGACAGGTCATGCAGAAGATGAAGGCCAATTCTCTCGCCGACCTAGTGAGGATGGCTGGTAAGCTCAGACCGTCGCGTCCGGCAATCCACGTGGCTTAAAGGCAGTTTCAACCTGCCTTGTCATCCGTTGCGTTCTTCGGGAAGCCGGGCTCGTGACGCCTGTCGCAGCAGAGAAACTCCACTTGCCTGCGGCGATCCCGTCGACGTGGGCGACGCCCGGGCTTTTTGTGGGTCCGAAATTCTTAGACATGGATCACGCTTCAGGATGCCGCCGCCACTCCCAACTGCTGGAGCATGCCCAACTCATCCGAACTTCCCCAGCGTTCTACCATCTTGCCGTCCTTGAACTTTGATATCTGCATGCCGCGGATCTTCATCTTTCTACCCGTCGGGGCGATCCCCATCAGCGGGCCTCTTTGGGTTCCGGTTAGAGTGTAGGCGATTGCCACGGACTCATCGTCTGCAACCATGGTTTCCAATGTCACACTCAAATCTGGGAATGCGTCACGTAATCTCGAGAAAAATAGACGATAGCCTTCTGGCCCTTGTGCCTGGCCGGGTGCTGGATCGTGATCAACATTGTTGATAGAAACTGCCTCTTTGAAAAGGTCGAATTTGCCCGTATTCACCGCTTCGGCAAACTTCCCCAAGGTTGCAAGATTGACTTCTTTGCTCATACTTTCAGGCTCCTTGCTAAGATTTTTAAGAGTTACATATTAACTTTAAGCCAAGTTCTGCGATCCTCTCGCTCGACTTGGACCACCTCGATATCAGGAATATTTCCAGGTGCGACCTGCGCCAGCGTGTTTGGGCAAATCGCTCCAATGATCAAACCAACCACGATCGCGATAATTACGCCAGAACTCGCAGCCCGAGTCTATTGAACGATAGTATTGGCGATACCATTGTCTAATTGCATTGCCGTGACGCTTCTGATGTGATGGAAAAATGAACACAAAAATTATGGCGCGCCCGGATTCCGCAAAAGTTCTTCCCCTGACGGCGAAGCCGGCGAACACGAGCAAACTTCTCCAAAGGTACGGGACGGGAGCAATCCCATTCGCTGGTGCCGAAGACGCGCTGTATGACCGGCACTTGGTTTTCGATAGGGCAATCGATCCGAAGGTCGCCAGCGCCCGCGAGCGCTTTGAGGCATTCTCCCACGGCGTGCGTGACATTCTGGCGCAGCGTTGGGTGGAAACCAAGACAACATACGAGCAGCGAAATGCCAAGCGCATCTACTACCTCTCCATGGAATTTCTTCTAGGGCGGTCACTGGCAAACAACGTCACGAACCTTTTGCTTGATCCCATCGTGCAGGAAGTCACCAAAGTAAAGGGTATTGATTGGCCTGAGTTGATTGAGCAGGAGCCGGATGCGGGACTGGGAAATGGTGGCCTGGGCCGTCTTGCCGCGTGTTTCCTCGACTCGATGGCCACGATGGAACTGCCTGGCACGGGCTACGGTCTGCGTTACGAGTACGGCATGTTTCGACAGTCGTTTGTGAACGGCTGGCAGCAGGAGAATCCCGATAACTGGCTGCGCGACGAGGATCCGTGGGAGATTTGCCGTCAGCACGAGAAAGTGGATATCAAGCTGAATGTCACGTTCAAGCTGCGGGACGGGCGAGTCGAGCTGATACCGGATCGTCCATCGACTCTGTTCGGCATCCCGTACGACCGTCCGGTGGTGGGCTACGGAGGGAAAACCATCAACACCCTCCGCCTATGGGCCGCGTCAGCCGCAGACTTCTTTAATTTTCAGGAATTTGGTACCGGAGATTTCGTGGGCGCGCTGGGCGGGACTCTTGAGGCCGAGTCCTTAACCCGTGTGCTTTATCCCGATGACTCCACGAGTGCGGGGCAACAGCTGCGCTTCGTGCAGGAGTACTTTCTGGTCGCTTGTTCTCTGGCGGATCTTATACGGCGGTTTCTCCGGCACAATAGCGATTGGGCAAAGCTACCCGAGAAGGCCGCCATCCAGCTCAACGATACGCATCCTTCAATGTCAGTCGCCGAGCTGATGCGCATTCTGCTCGACGATGCGCATCTGGGTTGGGATGAGGCCTGGGATTTGACAAGGAAGACGTTGGGCTACACGAATCACACCCTACTGCCCGAGGCCCTCGAAAAGTGGCCGGTAGCGTGGTTTGAAGTGCTTCTCCCCCGACACCTAGAGATCATCTACGAAGTGAACCGTCGCCTGCTCGACGAAGTCCGGACGCGCTTCCCGAGGGATGAAGGACGCGTCGAGCGCATCAGCCTCGTGGAGGAAGGCAATCCGCGCAAGATTCGCATGGCCAACCTCGCCATTGTCGGTTCGCACAGTACCAACGGCGTTGCGGCCGTTCATTCCAGACTGTTGCGTACGACGACGGTGAAGGATTTGGCTGAAATGTTCCCCGAGCGTTTCAATAACAAGACGAACGGGGTCACGCCCCGCCGGTGGCTGCTCGAGTCGAATCCCAGCCTGGCGAATGTGATTACGACAGCGATCGGCGAAAAGTGGATCAGTGACCTGAGCCAGCTCCGGGATCTCAAACCGTTGGCCGGAGATTCCGCCTTTCGACAGGCGTTCCTGGCAGCGAAGCGCGAAGCGAAGGTGCGTTTCGTCGACTGGCTTAAGGCGACGTCTGGCCAAGTCGTCGATCCTGACACGATTTTTGACAGTCACATCAAGCGCATTCACGAATATAAGCGGCAACTTCTGAATGCACTGCGAATCATCGTCATTTACAACCGGCTGCGGGAGAACCCCAACCTGGAGATGGAGCCGCGCACGTTTTTTTTCTCGGGGAAAGCGGCTCCAGCCTACCAACTGGCGAAGATTATCATCAAATTTATCAATAATCTTGCGGGCACGATCGACAACGATCCAGTGGTGCGCGGCCGGATGAAAGTCGTCTTTCTGCCTGAGTACAACGTGACACTGGCGGAGAGGCTCATTCCAGCCAGCGATGTTTCGAATCAGGTTTCAACCGCCGGCTATGAGGCCAGCGGAACGAGCAACATGAAGTTCATGATGAACGGCGCACTCACAGTTGGAACAAGGGATGGGGCAACGATCGAAATGGCAGAAGAGGCCGGAGAAGAAAATCTCTTTCTTTTCGGCCTCACCGTGGAGCAGGTCGAAAATAGCCGCTCCTGGTACAGCCCGATGTGGCACTATGAGCACGACCCCGAGACTCGCGCTGCCATTGACCTTATTTCTTCCAATTATTTTAGCCACTATGAACCCGGGATCTTCGAACCATTGCGCGATACGCTTTTATTGTTCGGCGACCGCTATATGCATCTGGCTGATCTAAAGTCGTACGTGCAAGCGCAGGAGAGCCTGGGTGCACTCTACCGAGATCCGGAAGCGTGGGCGCAAAAAGCGATCCTGAACGTTGCGAGCTCGGGAAAATTCTCCAGTGACCGCACGATTCACGAATATACAACCGAAATTTGGAA
>JBAUVJ010000174.1:0-7760 GCA_049583165.1 Candidatus Sulfotelmatobacter sp.
GGTAGGAATCGCCTGCAAATGATAGTGCGCCGGCAGCTCCCAGGAAACGTCATCGTAAGGCGCTTCTCCATCCTTGGGATAGAGTTGCGGCGTCAGCAAATCCACAGCGTAGTTGCGATAGGGCTGATCAAGGCGCACCACGTAGGTTCCGGCGGGAAAATTTCCTTCCTTAATCTGAATCGAATTCTGCGCGCGGGAAACTTCGATGTGCTGGCCCATGAGGCGCTCTACCATTTGGGCTACGCGCGCCCGGTCTCCCTGATTTTCCGGAATCAAAAACGCATAAGGCGGCAGCGTCAGACCTTTCTGCCAGGAATCCCATCCCTTCTTATAAAAGTTGTGCAACATTTCTTTGGAGCGGCTTGCGGTGTCATCCAAGGCGGCCAGCGCACCGGTCTCCTGATAGTTGAGATTGTCACGAGCCGACCAGGTCACCTCCCTTGGCGCGGGCAGCGGACGGTACCACTCCATGGTTGCGGCGGATTGCGAAACCGAACGTTGCTCGGTCTCCGCGCTGCCGTTGCCGAAAGTCTCATAGCCACGCCCAATGCTGTTGTGATTCATAGCCACGGAATCCAGATAAAGGTGGGCGAAGGCTTCGCCAAAATTCCACGTGGAAACTCCCGGCATGCCCATCGCCGTCATTACTTCTACTTCATGAAAACTGAGTTCCAGGAATTCGGTATAGGTTATCGGATCAATATTTGGGTTGTAGGGGCCGGTGCCGTTCCAGGTCATCATCAGCGGCGAACCCTCGTGCAGGTCGTGCACCACCGTGGGATGCCACTCATGAAACATGCGATGGACCGCTTTTGTTGTCTCATGCGTCTGCTGGTGCGTGTCGCGATTGATATCGACGAAGGTGTATTTCGACCAATAGGGTGGCGACTGGCGCGGCAACGTGTTGCGGTCCGTCTTGCCCTTGAGATATCGATAGAACCAGTCCACCATTTTGTCGCGGCCGTCGGGATTGGAAATAGGATTGATCAGAACCACGAGGCGCTCTCGAATCCGGCGAATCATCGGCTGTTCGGATACCGCAAGCCGATAGGCAAGTTCGAGCACGGCCTCGGTCGACCCGGTCTCATCGGAGTGCAGCGCAGCGTTGAAGTAATAGATAGGGCGGGCGTTGGCGATGAGTTTGTCTGCGGCGGCCGGGTCGGTGCTACGTGGGTCAGACAAGGCGGCCGTCGAGGCTTTCAGCCGATCGAGATCACGGATGCCGGCCTCGTCCGCGATGGCCAGCATCAAAATATCGCGGCCTTCTTCACTACGGCCAATGGTGAACACGCGAACTCGAGGGCTGGCAGCGGCCAAGGCACGGGCATAGGCGTATGTTTTCTCGGTTCCGAGCAATTCTCCGGGAGCGCCCAGGATGCGTCCGAGAAATTTCTCCGGCGAAGGAACGGTATTCGATTGCGGAACAGAGGAGACCCAGGGCGAAATAAAATGCGGATCAGTTGTAGCGGCGGCGATCGCCTCAGCCGATCCGGGTTCGGGGATGTCAGGACTTTGCGCCAGTGCCGTCGTTGTGAACAATGCAGTGAACAATGCAAGCCAGGAAAGTCCTGCCAGTACCAGTCGGAACATGAGTCCCCCAGTGATCGATCGACGCGAAAGTTTAGCACTTACGATATTGCTTCGGCGATGGAGCACTGATCCGCTTTCTCATCCCGCCAACTGAGCGTATGATGCTCGCGCCGTAAATTCACCCCAAAAAGAGGAGATGCTTATGAAGAAGCTCTATGGGCTTGTCGTGCTGTTGTTGTTGCTGGCGCCCGCGTTGTTCGCGCAGGAAAACTACACTGAAGGTCCGATCTGGCGCGTTGAGTTGATCCGCGTGAAACCTACTCACATGGATGAATATCTCAGCAGCCTGCGCCAGACCACCAAGTCGTTGAGGAAGAGAAGAAGCAGGGGATGATCGTGGACTACAAGGTGTTTTTGAAAGAGACCAAGACTAGTCCTGAGGATTGGGACATTTGCGTGGCCATCGAGTACAAGAATTTTGCCGCAATGGATGGTTTGGCGGCGAAGGGCGAATCAGTGCGAGACAAGATTTTAGGAGGCAAGGCGCAGGGCCAACAGCTTTCCGAGAAGCGCGCTGAAATTCGGGAAATCATCAGCTCGGAGTTGTTGCGGGAAGTTTTCCTGAAATAGAAGCAAGGAGTTTCGTTCGCTGGGCCGGGCGATTTTGTCCGGCCCATTGTATTTTGCGTATTGATACGTTTTAATACCGGCATTCGGCGTGCTAATATTTGCCGCCGAAGGAGAGATGCAATGACGACGCGCACGCGATGCACGAATAGTTTTGTCCTGCTCTTTGTAATATTTACGACTCTGGGCGCGGTTCATTTCGCGCAGGCGCAAACGGTCATACCGTCAGCCAAGCTCTCCGTGCATTGGGAGGAGCTTACCGCCGCCGATTTTCGCGACGGCATCCATCGCTCGCAGGGAACTTGTTTGTTGCCGTTCGGCATTATCGAGAAACATGGACCGCATCTCCCGCTCGGCACCGATCTGCTGGACGTGCGCTATGCCGCGCTTCATGCCGCTGAGAAGGAATATGCCGTGGTCTTCCCAGAATATTATTTTGGACAAATCGCCGAGGCTCGCCATGAGCCCGGGACCATGGCTTACAGCCGCGAAATGCAACTTGCGTTGTTGCAGGAAACCACCGACGAGATGGCCCGCAACGGCTGTAAGAAAGTGATTATCGTCAACGGCCACGGCGGCAACGAGAGCCTGCTTCCTTACTTCGCGCAAACCCAGTTGAATAAGCCGCACGATTATGTGGTCTACGTGTTCGATCAGCGCACGCCATCTTCGGGCGGGCCGGCGAAGAAGACTTCGATCGACATGCATGCCGGCGAAAGCGAAACCTCGAAGATGATGATCTCGCGCCCTGACACGGTGCACATCGACCGGGCCGGGAGCGAATCTGGAGCCGACCAGCATCGACAGAATTTACCGGAAGATGTTTATACCGGGATCTGGTGGTACGCGCGTTTTCCCAACCATTATTCTGGTGATGGTTCTGCGGCGACGCAGGAGCTGGGCAAATTTCAGATGGATTGGTGGATCGATGCGGTGGTCAAGACGATTCGTGCGGTGAAAGCCGATGATGTGAGCCTGAAGCTGCAGAATGAGTTCTACGAGAAGAGCATGCATCCACTGGATACGCAGCAGTAAAGGCAAGCAATTGGCAATTAGCAGTTAGCATTTGGCCCATTTGGGTCAGCGCTTGCTAATCGCTAATCGCCAATCGCCAATTGCTAACTGCTAACTGCCAATTGCTAACCGCTTCTTTCACGAATTTCCGAT
The DNA here is from genome assembly GCA_049583165.1 of Candidatus Sulfotelmatobacter sp. Taxonomy (GTDB): domain Bacteria; phylum Acidobacteriota; class Terriglobia; order Terriglobales; family Acidobacteriaceae; genus Sulfotelmatobacter. Next base: position 3,325 of record JBAUVJ010000174.1, read on the forward strand.
CAGCGCGCCGGTGATGAAGACCAGCACTCCGCCCAGGCCGACCTGGAGCGCGGCGGAAATCCACGGGCTATCCATGTAGCGATGACGAATCCAGGTGATGATTCCTAATTCGACGAGAACCACCGCGCCTGCGGCCCACAGCGCGACGCGAAAATCCTGAAGCAAAAACGGCAGCGTATGACCGATGCCGCCCAGCGCGGTCATGGCGCCGCAAATCAAGCCGCGCACCCAGGGATGTCCGCGCCCGGTCAGGCTTCCATCATCGGAGAGCGCTTCGGCGAATCCCATGCTGATGCCCGCTCCGGCGGAGGCGGCGAGGCCGACAAGAAACGCATCATTGGAGCTATGGGTGGCGAACGCTGCGGCGAAGACGGGCGCGAGCGTGGAAACTGAACCATCCATTAAGCCCGCGAGTCCCGGCTGAACGATTTGCAAAACGAACAATCGGCGCTGCGCGCGCTCTTCGTCAGCCTTCACGCTGTCGGGAAGGTTTTGCTTGTCCAGTTCCTGAGCTCGTTCTTCATGCTCGCGCTCTTCGTTGATCAGATCGTCGAGCAGTTGGCGGATGCTGGCATCCTGAGTGCGCGCCGCGGCTTTTTCATAAAAGCGGCGCGTCTCCACTTCCATGGTGCTGGCTTCCTTGCGCACCGCTTCGATGCGCAGAGGGCGAATCAGCCAAAGGGCCGGACGTTCAACGAATCCGCGCACATCCTGGCGGCGGATCAACGGGATATGTTCGCCAAACTTTTGCTGAAAGAGTTCGATCAAACGCCGGCGGTGTCCTGACTCTTCCTCTCGCATGCCTTCGAACATGGCAGCCGACGCCGGGTAATCCTGCCGCAGTCCTTCGGCAAAATCGGCATACACGCGCTCGTCTTCTTCTTCCAGAGCAATCGCCAGGGCCAGCACTTCGCGTTCGCTGAGTTCGTGAAACTTCTTCATGGCGATTTAGCTTACATTTCCGGACGGGCTTAGACAAATAGAAATGGCAAGCATCTCCCGTGAATGCCGGGTTCGATGCTACTATCCATTTCATGACGCCCCGAAGAACGTCTGCGTCCGCGAAACATAAAAGCCCGGCGCGCAAACAGAAAAAAACGGCGAAGGCCGTTGCGCGTAGTGCTCCACATGCCGCGGAGCTAGTGATCATCACGGGGATGAGCGGATCGGGCAAAGCTTCCGTGCTGAAGGCTTTCGAGGACCTGGGCTATTACTGCGTCGACAATCTTCCGGTGGACCTCATCCCACGCTTTGCGGAGATGGCGCTGCAATCGACCGAAATCCGCCGCACCGCGCTGGTGGTGGACGTGCGCGAAGGTTCGAAACTGGAGCAACTACCCGGCATTCTAAAGTCAGTGCGACGGATGATTCCGACCAAGGTTACGTTTCTTGAGGCTTCGGACGCGGTGCTGATGCGGCGGTTCAGCGAGACGCGAAGGCCACATCCATTGGGCACCGATGCTCCGGTCAATGCGTCACTCAAGGCCGAGCGGCGGCATTTGGCGAGCATTCGGGCTTTGGCCGATATTGTGATCGATACCTCGAAGTTCAACGTGCACGAACTACGGGCGCACATCACCGAGCGTTTTCGCGAACAGGCCTCGGAAAAAAGCATTCTGGTTTCCTGTGTGAGTTTTGGCTTTCGCCACGGTTTGCCGGAAGAAGCGGATCTGGTATTCGATGTTCGCTTCCTCCCCAACCCGCATTTCGTGCCCGAATTCCGCCAGCTTACGGGGCGCGATCCGCGAGTTGCCAAGTACATCCGGTCGTTTCCGCAGACCAAAGAATTCATCCGGCGTATTTCCGATTTGCTGGTTTATCTTCTGCCGCACTACGTTCGCGAAGGCAAGAGCTATTTGACGATCAGTTTTGGCTGCACCGGCGGCCAACATCGCTCCGTGATGATCGCCGAAGAAGTGGGCAAGCGCTTGCACAAAGCCGGCTATCGCATGAAGGTTGTGCATCGGGATATGCCGAAGTAGGCTCCGGCGTGGTGCGAAACTGAACCCGCCACTTGGGGATTCCCGAGCCGAGCAGTAAAATAAGCGCTTGCATTCCATGCCTCTACCATCGCCGGCAAGCCATCGCGGGCTCCCGTTCGACAAGCTCAGGGCAAGGCTCGGAGCCGTATGCGGCAACTGACGCGGCTGATCCGCTACGCGCTTCCGTATTGGTGGCAGATTCTGTGTTCCGTGGTGCTCATGGCGTTTGTGGGAGCGCTCGACGCTTTCAAGTTCTTATTAATTAGCCCTATCTTTGACCGAGTTTTGAATCCTTCGACGGGATCGAAGGACATAAAACTGTTCACGATTCCCGTCACTCACCACGTAATTTATTTGCAGCAACTGGTGCCTTCCCGCTTCACAAACGCGTGGACGATGGTTGCGGTCGCTCTGATCGGCTCCACCATCTTGAAAGGGATTTTCGACTACACCGGCACGTACCTGGTGAACCACGCCGGTTTCGGCATGATCACGGACCTGCGCGACGATCTCTACAACGCAATCATGCGGCGGTCGGCGGCATTTTTTTCCAAACACACCACGGGAACACTTCTCTCGACCATTGTTAACGACATTGAGCGGGTGCAGTACGCCATGTCCACCGTGCTGGCGGAATTTCTCCAGCAATTTTTTACCTTTTTATCCGTGGCCGGGGTGGTGGTAGTGCTGGGTGGAAGGCTTGCCTGGGTGCTGCTGCTTTTCGTTCCCGTGATTGTCTATTCGTCACGAAAGATCGGCTTCCGAGTGCGCAGCACGACGCGGCAAGGCCAGGACAAGCTAGCCGAGATCCAAAATATTTTGCACGAAACGATTACGGGAAACCGCATCGTGAAGGCATTCAATAGCGAGAAATGGGAGATTTCGCGCTTTCGCGGCGCGGCGGGCCGGCTGTTTCGGGCGAACCTGCGTTCGGTTGCCGCGACGGCGATCAGTTCACCGCTCATGGATATTTTCGGCGCCGTTGGGATCGCTCTACTGCTAATTCTGGGGCGCGAGGAGGTCAAGCACGGTGCGATGATTCCCGGCATTTTCGTGGCTTTTATTACGGCCGTGTTCAGTCTCTACAACCCGGTCCGCAAGTTTGCCCAGTTCAATAACAATTTTCAGCAGGCGTTGGGCGCGTCCAGTGAGATCTTCAAGTTCATGGACATCGAAGATGATGTTCGCGAAAAACCGCGCGCTAAACGGCTGCCGGCTTTTTCGCGCAGCGTCCAATTCGATCATGTCAGCTTCACCTACGGCAGCGAAGGAGCTGGCGCTGGCGTGTTGCATGATATCAACGTGGAGGTTCGCCGCGGCGAAGTTATCGCGATTGTCGGATCCAGCGGCTCGGGCAAGAGCACTCTGGTTCATCTGATTCCGCGGTTCTTTGACGTTACGCAGGGGCGCTTACTCATCGATGGGAGCGATGTTCGCGATGTCAGTCTCTCGTCGCTGCGGGAGCAGGTAGGAATTGTGACGCAGGAAACGGTTCTGTTCAACGACACGGTTCGCAACAATATTGCTTACGGCCAACCGCACGTGGCCATGAAAGAAGTGGAGGCGGCGGGTCGAGCCGCGCTGGCGCATGATTTCATTCGGGCGCTGCCGGCGGGCTACGATGAAGTGATTGGGGAGCGCGGTGTGCGCCTTTCCGGCGGCGAACGGCAGCGCATTGCGATTGCCCGCGCCATCCTGAAGAACGCGCCCATTCTGATTCTGGACGAGGCAACCTCGGCGCTGGACAGCGAATCGGAGGCACTGGTGCAATCGGCGCTGCACAATCTAATGATCGGACGTACCGTGTTCGTGATCGCGCACCGGCTCTCGACCGTGCGCCGCGCCGATCGCATTGTGGTGATCGAAAACGGCGCAATTGCCGATATTGGTTCTCATGAAGATTTGATGACGAAGCTGGGTACGTACCGGCGATTGTACGAATTGCAATTCGCCGATCTCGAGCAAAAGCTGGAGCCAGTGCGACCGAACTAACGTTTGCCGAAATAATTTTGGGAAATCATTTTATGCCTCTCCGTTCCATGACGGGTTTTGCGCAAGCCAAAGGCGAAGTCGTGAGCCAGGCAAATGAAATCGCTGGCTCGAACCTTTCTGGATCGAATTTGTCCGGATCGAGCCTGTCTGGGTCAAACCCGGGTAATGGGCGCTTGGCCTTTTCTCTTTCTTTGAAATCGGTGAATCATCGGTTTCTCGATCTGCACTTTCGTTTGCCTTCGGGCGCGGATTTGATCGAGATGCAACTCCGCAGGCTGCTGAAAGAAAAAATTGCTCGTGGGCACGTGGAGGTGACGCTGAGTGTGGATCGCGGCGGCGGCGAAACTTTGGCGCTGAATCGTCCGCTGGTGAGCGCTTACATTGCGGCATTTCGGGCGGCGGCGAGCGAATTTTCAGTACCGGCCGAACCTGATCTCAACGTCATCCTGCGCATTCCGGGCG
>JBAUVJ010000175.1:0-1687 GCA_049583165.1 Candidatus Sulfotelmatobacter sp.
GGCCATGGCGACGCAATACAGCCGGATCGATATCGTTCGCCTCCTGCTCGACGCGGGAGAAAACCCAAATCGCTTCCACCCGGTTGGTGGGCATTCGCACGCGACACCGCTGCATCAGGCCGCCGGATATAGCCCCATCGAACTCGTGCAGCTACTCGTCGAGCGCGGCGCGCGGGTCGACATCGAAGACGTCCTCTGGCACGCCAGACCCTCCGGTTGGGCGCATCACGTGGGCCGGACCGAGATTGAGAATTATCTTCTTGCCCGTGAAGCGGAGGCCAAGGCCAAGCTGTGAAAGGAAAACCTCCGATGTGAGCAAGCTGTTTTCTCTCAACTTCGGGCGGTGGCCATGCAGGTATTTCCTCCACGCCTTCAAGGCAGCGTCTATTTTGGAAATACGAAACTTTTGATGCCGCACATTTTGTGCGAGCTTTCGGCAAAATCTTTGTACGCAAGCGTAGGTTTATGAAGAAAAATCTTAAAAATCGAACCTTTGCGAGTCCTACGCACATCGATCCAGATGACAATTTCTTGACAGTAGCGCGTCACTCGTACGCGCCGATGGTCCCATATAATGGAAGTGTGAGCAGCGTGACGGTAAAGCAGATGGCGTCGGCGGACTTCCCTACCCGTTGGGGACAGTTCCGCATCCATGGATTTCGCGGCGAGTATTCGGGCGCCGGCAACGGTCAAGGCCACCGCACAGAAGAGGCGGTCGCGCTGGTGATGGGCGATGTGAAATCGAAGCCGCCACTGGTCCGAGTGCATTCGCAGTGTCTAACCGGCGACGTCTTCCATTCGCTGCGTTGCGATTGCGGCCAGCAACTTGAACTTGCGCTGAGCATGATTGCCGAAGCGGGCGCGGGCATTCTGATCTACGAGCAGCAGGAAGGACGCGGCATTGGCCTGATGCCCAAACTCCAGGCTTATGCATTGCAGGATTCAGGTCTTGATACGGTCGAGGCCAACGAGCGTCTGGGATTCAAGGCCGATCATCGTGAATTCGCGCTTCCGGCAGAAATTCTGAAGGCGCTGGGAGTCACGGAGGTACGCCTGCTCTCCAACAATCCCGACAAAGTCAAGGCCCTGGAGCACGCTGGAGTTCACGTGGCCGAGCGCGTCCCCTGCGAAGTTACGCCCAGCAATCACGCGGAAGAGTATCTAAAGACGAAAAAAGAAAAACTGGGACACCTGTTCACGTCTGGCTAACGCGTCGCGCCTGACGGCAATCATGGCCAGTGCACAATCCGCTCGGATTTCCATATTCGCCAATCTGGCTCTCGCCCTGTCGTTGTTGGGCGCGGCGGCTATGGTTTATTACCATCAGGAGTTGCTCATCCCGCGCGCGTTGGCCGTTCGCGCTGCCAATAACCTGAACGCGGGATACTCCTTCGGCAACGATCTCTACGAGATCTGGCTGACTTCACGCGATCGCCTTGAACGCCGGCGCGATCCTTACAGTGACGAGGTAACCCGCGAAATCCAGATTGGCCTCTACGGCCGTCCTCTCGATCCGCATCTTTCCGGTGACCCTAAAGATCGCCGTGCATTTCCCAATCCCGCCTTCACCGATCTTTTATTCCTGCCTGCAGCGGAGTTGTCGTTTCCCGCGGCGCGAACGTTGTTTCTATTCCTTCTCGCAGCATCCGCCGCTGCCAGCGTCTGGCTCTGGATGCAAGTTCTCCAC
>JBAUVJ010000176.1:0-12538 GCA_049583165.1 Candidatus Sulfotelmatobacter sp.
CCCTTAGACATGATTATATGGTAGGGTGTCACCATGCGCCAGAAGCCTCCTCCTGAACGGAAGTACCATTACCCAGGGAAGAAGCGATCTCCGGGGCGTCCGCGGAGTGAACAGGCGCGTGTAGCCATCCTGGGCAGCACATTGAAACTTCTCGGCGAAAAAGGATTTTCCGAGTTGACGATTGAAGCGGTGGCGGCCCATGCCGGCGTTGGCAAGGCGACCGTCTACCGATGGTGGCCGGATAAGGCGGCGCTAATTGCGGATGCATTTGCCCGCAGTACGAAACGCAAACTCAACTTCCCTGACACAGGCTCGGTCCGCACGGACATGAGCCAGCAAATGCGACAGCTAGTGAAAGTTTTTCGTGGCCCTCGCGGGCGCATTGTTTCCGCAATTCTTGCCGCCGGCCAGAGCGACAGCAATGTGATCAGCGCATTCCGCGAACGCTTTATGATGCCGCGCCGGCAGGAAGCTTATGCCACATTGCGCCGCGGAATTTCGCGGGGCGAACTGCGGAAGAATGTAAATATGGATCTGCTGCTCGATTCCCTCTACGGCCCGATCTACATGCGCTTTCTTATTCGACACGACAGCTTGACTCCCGAATTTGTCGAGGGCCTTTGCGAGCTGACATTCGGCGGAGCGCTTCCGAATGGAACATCGGCGCGTTCACGACGATCGGGTTAAGGCGATGATTTCTCGCAATGTTGTTTTCTGGGAGGTCGACACGCAGGCGGACTTCATGCTGCCTGGCGGCAAGCTCTACGTCCCTGGAGCCGAACGATTGTTGTCGAACCTCCGAAGGCTCACGGACGCCGCGCGGGAGCGGCGAGTGTTTCTAGTCTCGCACGGTTGTTACCACCCGAAGGACGATCCCGAGTTCAAAACGTTTCCGCCCCATTGCATCAAGGGCACCGAGGGTTCCGCATTTGTGCCTGAGGCGCTGGCAGATAAGGTTGCAACCGTGCCGAATGAGGCCACTGCGATGCTACCGAGGGATCTTTTTGCATATCAACAAATCCTTCTGGAAAAACAGACGCTCGACATTTTTCAGAGCCGGCACGCGGCGAAGTTGCTGCAACGATTCGGAGATGATGTGGAATTCGTCGTCTTCGGCGTGGTCACGGAATATTGTGTTCGTTTCGCGGCGAAGGGATTATTGGATCGCGGCCGTCGTGTCTCCGTAGTTCAAGATGCGATCGAAACATTGAAGGCCGAAGAAAGCCAACGAACTGTGGCTGAACTGAAAGCTCTCGGCGCGAGATTCTTTAGCACCATGGACGCCCTCGCGCTGCTTGATGCGGCGAAGTAACCCTCCATTTGACTTTTGTCCTTGTGTCTTTGGTGTGTGATTTATAATCCGGCCACTTATGAATCTGACCTCTGGCACGAAGCTTGGGCCTTACGAGATCGTCAGCCTGCTGGGCGCGGGAGGGATGGGCGAGGTGTATCGCGCCCGCGATTCCCGTCTGAAGCGCGAAGTGGCGATCAAGGTGTTGCCCAAAGCTCTTTCCCTCGATGCCGACCGGCTGCGGCGTTTTGAACAGGAAGCGCTAGCCACAGCGGCTCTGAACCATCCCAATATTCTTGCGGTATTCGACATTGGCACGCACGAAGGCTCGCCTTATGTCGTCTCCGAATTGCTGGAGGGCGAGACGCTGCGGGATAGGCTGCGCAGCGGAGCGATTGCCGTGCGCAAGACTTTGGATTACGCGCTGCAAATCGCGCACGGACTGGCCGCGGCTCACGAAAAAGGAATTATCCATCGCGACTTGAAGCCGGAGAATTTATTTCTCACAAAAGATGGACGAATCAAGATTCTGGATTTCGGCCTGGCCAAGCTGACTCAGACTGATCCCGGCGTTCACGCCTCGCTTCCTACGATGACGCATGCCACGGAGGCGGGCGTGGTGATGGGCACGGCGGGGTATATGTCTCCGGAGCAGGTGCGTGGGGTTGCGGTGGATGCGCGCTCCGACATCTTCGCTTTTGGCGCAATTCTCTACGAGATGATTTCCGGCAAACGGGCTTTTCATGGAGAGACGGCGGCGGACACGATGAGCGCGATTCTGAAGGAAGAACCTTTGGATCTGAGCGAGACCAATCGCAATGTCTCTCCGGCGCTGGAACGGATTGTGCAGCACTGCCTGGAAAAAAATCCTGAGCAGCGTTTTCATTCCGCCAGAGATATCGCATTTGATCTGGAGCATCTTTCAGGAGTATCGGGAACCAGCGCCAGGGTGCCGGCAGTTGCGAGTGCTCGGCGATGGGGCAGCTTGGCGGTTGGCATCGGGGCCGGACTCGCGGTAGCGCTTCTGATGTTCGGTCTGGGGTGGTGGCTGGGGCGAGGCAGTGGCGCGGTGCCAGCTGCCGAATACCAAAAGATTACTTTTCGCAGGGGATCCATCGGGCATGCGCGTTTCACGCCCGATGGCAGCATTGTTTACAGTGCGTCGTGGGATGGAACGGAAGATCAACTGTATATGGCGCGTACGGATGATCCTGGTTCGCGAGACCTGGGATTGAAAGATGCGGAACTGCTTTCGATCTCCAGGACGGGGGAGTTGGCAGTGCGGCTAAGGACGCTTTTTTTTGCCGGCTATGCGCGCGCCGGGACGCTGGCTCGCGTTCCGCTCAGTGGAGGAACGCCACGAGAAGTCTTGGACAACGTGCAGGATGCCGATTGGGCGCCGAACGGCGAGAGCATGGCGGTGGTGAGGTACGTCCCGGAAAGCGGTCACTGGCGGCTGGAATATCCGATTGGGACGGTGCTGCTCGATAGCATCCACTGGATCAGTCATCCGAGGATTTCGCCGGATGGAAAGTGGATTGCGTTTGCCGACCATGAAAACAACGAGGGCGATGACGAAGGCTCGATCGCGGTGATTAGCGCTGATGGAAAAGGCGGAGATAGAGATAAGGATGACGACAAAGAGAAGAAGCTTTCTTCAGGCTGGTCGTCGTTGGAAGGTCTACTGTGGTCCCCAACGGGTGATGAGGTCTGGTTTACCTCGTCGAACAGCGGAAGCGGCGAGGAACCGCATGCCGTAACTCTTTCCGGTAAGTTGCGGACGATCACGAGTGTTCCCGGGGGAATGTGGCTAGAAGACCGGCGGAATGGGACGGTGCTTGCTGTCACGCAGGAGCAGAGGGTTGGGATTCGCGGTATGGCGCCAGGAGCAAAAGAGGAGCGCGAACTGGGATGGTTTGGCTGGTCAATCCTGAGTGACATCAGCCGGGACGGGCACAAGGTTTTGTTTACCGAAGCAGGCGATGCCGGTGGACCGAACTATACGGTGTTTTTGCGCGACACGGACGGCTCGCCTCCATCGCGCATTGGCGAAGGAGATGGCCTGGCTATTTCGCCGGATGGAAAATGGGTGGTCACGAAGCCTCCGAAAGGCGGACAGTTGAATCTTGTGCCGACGGGCGCGGGTGAAACGAAAACGATCACCCATGATGCGGTTACGTACCGATCGCTGATCTGGTTGCCGGACGGCAAACGGTTGCTGGCGAGTGGGGTTGAAGTGGGGCACGGAGCGCGGGACTACCTAATTGATCTGAATACGGGTGACACCAAACCAATTACTCCGGAAGGAATTGCAGGGATACACCCGTCGCCGGATGGCAGGAGTACGGCAGTGTTGGGGCCGGATGGAAAGTGGGGGATTTGGCCCATTGAGGGAGGAGATCTACGTCCCATCCCTGGGCTCAACTTGCCCTACAGTATCGTCGGATGGTCCTCCGATGGGGGTTCGGTGTACGCGGTATCCAGCCGAGCGAACCAACGGACCGCAGAGGTCTACAAAGTAAATGTCGCGAGCGGAAAAATGGAGTTGTGGAAGACCTTTGGAGAAGAAGCCGCGGCTGGAACCAGGGGAGTTGGTTCGCTTCGGTTCTCAAGCGATGGAACCGCGTACGCGTATGTGTACTCCGTGACGTTGTCGCAAGCGTACGTAGTCACCGGATTGAAGTAGACATCGTCTGCAAGTTAGCCGGCCAGAGTTTCGATTGCCTGCACCGAATCGGACGCGAGCGTTATGGAGGAGCCCTCCAGATCCTGCTTCATGTGCTCTGCGCTGGAAGTGCCGGTCAGGGGCAGCATTCCGACGGCGCGGGCGAATGCGAAGATTATCTGGGCCGGAGTGGCGTTGTGGCGCGCGGCGACGCTGGTGACCACGGAATGATGGAGCGCCTCCAGGTTGGCGGTGAGAAGAGAGAATCCCTGATAGATGATTTTGCGCTCGCGGCAAAATTCGCGCACTTCGCGATCCCAGCCTAGCCGAGCATAGCAGCGGTTCTGCACGAATGTGGGCATTTCTGAGTGGGCGGTGGCCATCTGCTGGAGATGTGCGAGAGAAACATTGCTTACCCCGAGCAGGTCAGTGCGGCCGGCATCGCGCTCCTTCCTCATCGCTTGCCAAACTTTGTCGTCGGCCATGGTCCAATTGTAGTCAGAAGAGGGACCATGAAGCACATAACTCTCGACGTGATCGGTGCCAAGATGTTCGAGCGAGCTGGCCATGGATTGCGCGACCTGAACGGAAAGGCCGGCCGCGGGATCGTAGGGGAGCCGGTGATCTTGTCCGGGCCGGTAAGTAAATTTGGTTTGCAAAAAAAGATCGGCGCGGGTGACAACTCCCGCACGATAGGCAGCCGCTAATCCCTCACCGACTCCGGCCTCGAAGTAATGACGGCGCTGGTTGGCAGTATCGATGGCGCGGAAACCCGCGCGCAGCGCTAGTTCGACGAGGGCCGGAGTGCGATCTTCTTTCCATGCGGTGCCGTACAGGAAATCGGGGATGGGTGGTGATGGCATGACGGTATTTGTCTCTTCCGCGACTTTATTCTGTCCGGTACACAACCTTCCCGCTCACAATCGTCGCCACAACCTTCCCCGTAAACTGCCATCCCTCAAATGGCGTGTTGTGCGATAGCGATTGCGACTTTGAGGTTTCGTATGTCCACCGCTTCTTGGGATCGAAGATGGTCACATCGGCGAAGCTGCCGCGAGCCAGCGACCCGCGGCCGCGGAGATCGAAGACGCGCGCGGGGCCGGCGGTGAAGAGTTCCACGATGCGTGCCAGCGAAATCTTGTGCTCGCGGTGAAGCTTCGTAATGGCGAGCGCGAGCGCAGTTTCGAGGCCAGTTATGCCGAAGGCCGCGCGGTCGAATTCAACCTCTTTTTCGTGCGTGGCGTGCGGAGCGTGGTCAGTGGCAATCGCGTCCACCGTGCCGTCGGCGAGCGCAACCAGGATTGCCTCACGGTCGGATGCGGAGCGCAGCGGCGGGTTCATCTTAAAATTTGTGTTGTACTCGCCGACATCCCGGTCGAGCAGAGTGAAGTGGTGCGGCGTAACTTCACAGGTAACGCGCGCTTTGGCACGCTTGCCGCGGCGCACCGCCTTCAGGGCATCCGCAGTGGAAAGATGGGCGACATGCATGCGCGATTCGCGAATCTGCTGTGCGAGAGTTACATCGCGATCCACAATATTCGCTTCCGCAGCCGCGGACATGCCACGGAGGCCAAGGCGAAAGCTGGTCGGCCCTTCGTGCATGGAAGCATTTTCCGTGAGCCGTGTATCTTCGGCATGCTGCACGACGGGCAAGTTGAGTTCAGCGCCGAGCCGCAAAGCCGCGCGCATGATCTCATCGTCGAGAATTGGCTTCCCGTCATCCGTCACAGCTACTGCACCGGCTCGCTGCAACGCGGCAAAATCCGTAAGCGCCGCACCGCGGGAGTTCAGGGTTGCAGCGGCAATAGGAAAAACATTGACCACCGCTCCACGCTCGGGATCCCGCAACCACGCGACCCACTCGGCGTTGTCGACCACGGGCGCGGTATTCGGCATGGTGCAGACCGAAGTAAACCCTCCTGCCGCCGCTGCGGCTGTGCCCGTGGCAATGGTTTCCTTGTAGCTCTGCCCGGGCTCGCGCAGGTGGACGTGCAGATCGATGAACCCAGGGGCAACGATCAATCCACGCGCATCGAACTTCTCATCGGCTTCTCCGCGAATTTTATTGGGGAGCGCGACCTCAGCAACCCGGCCGTCGCGCAGCAGAATATCCATGGGCGCGTTGATCTTCGCCGCGGGGTCAATCAGATCACCGCCCTTGATCAGCAAACTCTCGCGCTCTCGCTTTTGATTCTTGGCACTCAGCATTCAGCACTCAGCATTCGGTTCCTACACTTTTCCATCTGACGCAACAATCTTTGTCGATCCGTATTACTTCGCCTTGCCCAATGCACGCGCCAAAATTGCCATGCGCGTCGGAACTCCATTGCGGACTTCGTCGATGATCATCGATTGCGGTCCGTCCGCAACTTCCCCGGTCAGCTCAAGCCCTCGAATGATCGGCCCGGGATGCATCACGATGGCATCGCGCCGGGCCAGCTTCAAGCGCGCCGCCGTCATCTGATAACGCGCAATGTAATCCTGCAAACGAATCTTCTGGCCGGCAAGACGTTCCTTTTGCAGGCGCAAGAGCATAATCACATCGGCTCCGCGGAGCGCCTCTTCCATGTGCCGGGTCACATGCAATCCGGGCACGAGCGTTGCCGCCACATCGGGCACGAACTCCGGCGGGCCGCACAGCGTGATCTTCGCCCCAAAACGGCTTAACAAATGGCAGTTCGACCGGGTCACGCGGCTGTGGTAGATATCGCCGATAATCGCGATCTGCAAACCTTTCAGCGATTTCTTGTGCTTCAGAATCGTAAACGCGTCGAGCAGCGCCTGCGACGGATGCTCGTGCATACCGTCGCCCGCGTTGATGACGGGAATGTCGAGGTGCTGCGCCATCAGGTGAGGAGCACCCGCCGAAGGATGCCGCATCACGATGGCATCCGCGCCCACCGCTCGCAGAGTGTAACCCGTGTCGAGTAACGATTCGCCCTTCTCGATGCTCGATCCCGAAGATTGCACCAGCGTGGTGATCGCGCCCAGCGACTTGGCGGCGATCTCGAAGGACGTTCGGGTGCGGGTGGAAGCTTCGTAAAACAGCAGGACAATGCGCTTGTTCCGCAACAGAGGCCGCGCCTTGAGCGGATTCATTCTGCGCGCCAGTTTCAGCAAACTCAGGATCTCTTCATCCTTAAGGTGCTCGATGCCGAGAAGCGATCCGCGCGCGGGTTTGTTCATGGCAGAAGAAGGCAAACCGTGCATCATACGCGGCCAACGCGACCTGCGGCAAGGCCCGCGCTAACCAAGATTAAGGCTTGTTGCGGCGCCCCAGGAACGCGCCCGTCAAAGCTCCTGCCAGGCCCCCGGCAGCAATCGAAAGCAGGAACAGGACCACCAGCCCCAGAACCAACATCAAGGCCATACCTTCCGGCGTCTTCAGGCTCTCGAACGCAGCTTGCACTTGCGAATCATTCGAGCGCGCGGCTGCTTGCTGAAGCGCTTCCAGCATCTTCTGGCGTATCTGGCCTCCGGTGTGAAACAACACGACGGCAATTGTCTCGAAGATAGCCGAGAGGCCAAAAAACAGGATGCCGCACACCGCGCCAAGTTGCGCCCCAGAGCGCGCGCTTACATTCCGGGCCGGGTTCCGGCGATGGTAGAAAGTGACTGCCAGAAATCCCGCGCCAAATACGGCGAGCAGCGGAACCATCAGGCCAAGGGTCATGACCAGAGCCGCGATCAGAGCGGCAATAGCGCACGACCGTATTGCGGTCGACCATTCGATACCGGAGAAAAGAGCGGACGCACGCGGAACCGAAGGCGGATCTGAAGAAAAAATCGGGAGATCATCGGCCGAAACATTCGCCGTGATCGCAGGCACTGTCTCCGGCAGGATGACGCGAATCTGCGGTGCTCCACACTGCGAGCAGAAGGGTTTGCCATCTTCAACGCTGTGCGCGCACTTGTAGCAGGGATGGTCCATTTGGGCCCGAGAGCACGACCACGTTGAAAGTACCGCACAGGGAGGCGCGGGCGCAAGAAAATGGCTCGCTCTCTGGACGAGAGCTTACTCAGATATCGCCTTGCTTGCCGCGAGTGTGAACATAGACCAGCTCAAAGGTCGATCCGCTGCTTTTGTTCGGTTCAACCGCGACCACGTGCTGGTTGTTCTCGGTTCCAACTTTCAGCTCGGTGACCGGGCCGGAATTGTCACCTTCACACTTGACCTCTTTGGAACCCTTCTTGTCATCATCATCATCGTTGAAATCGGCGTGCGCTCCGCCATGCTCGCGGGTGTGGCACTCAATCACCTTGCCGTATTTCTTGAGGTCGCCGCGGTAAAAATCGAGGACCTTCCCTGGGGTGTCGTCAGAATCGTATTTCGCCACAACCAGCTTGATTCCAAAGGCATCGGTGAAGAGGCTGAGATTGGCCGCATCGCCGTTCTCTTTGTCGCGTCGCAGGCGCGCGCCAGGATAAAGTCGAAAGCCGGCTTTCCGCGCATCGGCATCGGTGCCCAAGTGCAGGTCGCCGACATTGCTTTGGATATCCAGATGCTTATCCTGATCGCTGTCTGATTTCTGAGGCTGGGCGGCAACGCTGGAGATTGCAATCGCAAGGCCGAGCGCCAGTACAAGGATCGAACGAAGCATGATTGATCGATACATGGTTACCTCCCTCCGAGTCTTGAAACGCAACTCTAAATCTCCGCCTCCTTGCCGTGGGCACGCACGTACACCAACGAGAAGTTTGCCCCTTTGCCATCCGGTTCCACGGCCACGATATGCTGATCGTCTTTCCTGCCTGCTTTAAGCTCCACGTCCTTGCCATTGTCGCCGCCGTCGCAGGTCAACACGTTCGAATCATTACTGGAGTCGTGCGATCCCAATCTTGTATTCGGGTGCAAACTGGACGTCCGGCATTCCAGCACGTTGCCATAGCGCTTTAACTGATCTTTATAGAAAGACACAATCTTGGCGGGCGAGTCGTTCGACTCATATTCCATGGCGACGACTTTAAGACCGTATCCGAAGCCCGAGATATTTACGTTCGCGCTTTTATCGCTGCCGTCAGAATCCTTTTCTCGCAAGCGTGCACCGGGATACACAGCCAGGCCGATCGCGGAAGCGTCCGCTTGTTGGCTGACGTGGATTCCGCCGAGCAGGGTTTTGATATCCACCTGCTTGTCCTGCCCATTGCCCTCTTTTTCTACGTGCACACTGCACGCCGGCAGAAGGAAAAGTGCGGCAACGCCGGCTGCGGCTGACGCACAAGCGAAGAATTTATTTCTGAGCATGCTGAGGACCTCCACTGGCCGCTTGAGCCGGCCGCTCGATTCCCGTACCGCGAGCCGCAATTGCAGGAATGCTCACGGGAAGATGACCGCGAATCGCGATTTCGCCGAACAAAGCTCTGACTGCGGCTATCTCGGAGACGCTCGCATTGGAAAAAGTGCACATATACGTCTCGATCTTCGGGAAGTCCGCTGCAACGTATGGATTCCCCATGGCAATCACCGCCGTTTTTGCCGCTGCACGATCCAGCACTTGTTGCAGTAGAGATCCCGTGCCGCCCGGCACCGCAACCGTGTTCCCGATCTTTCCCGCGCTTGGGACCACATAGACAACGGCGATCACATTCTCCGCCTCGTCCACCGCCTTCAGTACTTCGTCGCTCATTCCAGCCGCAATGCGCGGGTCCACGTAGATCACATGCGCGTCAGGAATGCGGGCGCGCAACTCGCGTCCAAAAGCGCGGCCAGAATCGGTGCGGACGTCATCGGAGAACAACACCGCCACCGTCCGGTTATGAGTCACCTCCTGTGTGGTATACGGAAGTCCAGCCTTCGCGGTTCCCTCGGATTTAAGTGGCAGAATCTTGCCATTGTCACGAACCAGCGTGATCGCCTTGTCGGCCACTTCCTGCCCATAGGCCAGATTTTCCGGCTTGCCCACCAAATCGGCGACGGCATCCAGGTTCACAAGGCGTGCTTTCTGCAAGCCCAGGGACGCCTTTGTTTTCAAAATCTTAAGGACGGAACTATCGAGCCGCTCGCGTGAAATTTCCCCTGACTGCACGGCCTGAAGCATGGCATTGTACGAAGCCGGAAAATCGGCGGGAATGAGCAGCAGGTCATTGCCAGCCTTGAAAGCTTCAACCGCCGCGCGACCGATATTGTTGGCAAAAAGATGAGTCAGGCCAGCCATATCCAGCGCATCGGTGACGACGATTCCTTTGAAGCCAAGTTGTTTTTCGAGCAGGTCCGAAACAATGGCCGGAGAAATCGTGGCCACGTGGTTGGGGTCGGAATCGAGCGCCGGAACCGTAACATGCGCGACCATCACGGAATCTACGCCCGCGGCGATGGCTTGGCGGAAAGGCGGCAACTCGATGGAATCGAGGTGAGCGCGGTCCACGTTAACGCTGGCCACTCCGAGATGAGAATCGGTCGCTGTATCGCCGTGGCCGGGAAAATGCTTGACCGTGGTCAGCATTCCACCTTCGTGCGCGCCTTTGATATAAGCCGAGACGAGATCGCCGACCTGCTTAGGATCTTCGCCGAACGATCGGGTATTGATGATGGGGTTGGCCGGGTTCGAATTGACGTCGGCGTCGGGGAAAAAATTCCAGTGAATGCCGATGGCGCGCGACTCCTCAGCGGTGATGCGCCCAAAGTTTTCAGCATCCTCCAGGCTGCCATCTCCGCCGAACGCCATGGCGTGCGGGAAAATCGTGGTCCCCATCAACCGCATCGACACCCCGCGTTCAAAGTCGGCGGCGAAGAGCAGAGGAAGCTTCGAATCGCTTTGCAGGCGGTTGAGAAGTTCAGCGGCCTCATAAGGCTCGCTGCGAAGAAGATATGGACCATCCACATGAACCGTCATCGCAAACGAACCCACGTGATATTTCTGCATGGACTCGCGCAGTTGCAGGTATTCCGGATTTTCCACGTTGAGAAAGCTGGCGCGGCACCAGATCATGAATACCTGGCCGATTTTTTCTTCCAGCGTCATCTTGCTCAGAGTCTTCCGCGCCCACTTCTCTCCGTCGTGGGTAAGGTTGACCGGTCCGGGGCGCTGAAATTTTTCTTTGGCGGATGCCACCGTGGTAAGCGTGAGGGCAAAGAGCAAGAGCGCGAGTGTGCGAATCATGCTGAAAACGATAGCAGAAGGGAAGGCTGAGGTTTCGGTCTTAAATTAAATTTTGGCCTTGGCTAAATTACGAGGCAGACTCAAGATCAGAGACCAAAGCCGCAGCCGTCCGCTGAATCTGCTCGTCGTCGCCGAAGCCCCGCAGCCATTGAAGCTCCGGCTCGCGGCGAAACCAGGTCATCTGCCGCTTTGCGTAGTTGCGATGAGCTTGCTGAGCGGCCTGCAGCGCCTGCTCGCGGGAGAGTTCTCCGTGAAGAAATTGCGCAGCTTGCTTGTAGCCGAGCGAAGATAGCGGGCCCAAATCGTCCCCATATTTTTCCAGCAGATGCTGGGCCTCTTCGATTAATCCCTCTTTAAACATTTTCTCCGCGCGGTGGTTGATTCGCTCATATAGAGCCTGACGGTCGGGATCAAGACCGAGGCGCAAAATGCGGAAGCCTGGCAAAGGATCGCGCCCACGTTCTTGCCAGAGCGCGGTCATCTTCTCGCGCGCGGTCAGGCAAACCTCTATGGCGCGGATGACCTTGGGCGTGTCGTTGGCGTGAATCTTTTCCGCGGCCACGCGGTCGAGCCGCCGCAAAATGCGATGAAGATAATCCGGGCCACGGCTGGCAGTTCGTTCACGAAGCCGCTTGCGTAGCTCTTCAGAGCGTTTTGGTCCGGGAAATAGCCCTTCGGTCAGCGCGCGTAAGTAGAGTCCCGTACCGCCCACGACGATCGGCAAATGGCTGCGGGATTTAATATCATCGAGCACCTGCCGCGCGTGGCGCGCATATTCCCCGGCAGTAATATGATCCGTCGGCGCAACGGTATCGAGTAGATGATGGGGAGCGAGCGCCCGTTCGGAGGGGGTCGGCTTGGCGGTTCCAATGTCGATCTCGCGGTACATCGCGACCGAATCGCAGTTGACGATTTCGCCCTGAAAGTGCCGCGCAAGAGCCAGCGAAAGCGCTGTCTTGCCGCTGGCCGTTGGGCCGAGCACAATCACGAGCAGCGGTTCAGGCCGCGCCGGGGCCACGGTCAGCGCACGCTCCAGTGAATGGCATGCCAGTAGCGAATCACCGTGCCCACGAGCAGCAGGAAGGCGAGCAGCAGCAGGCCGGAAACTTCCGTGGTATGGCGGGAGTGGGGGCGATCCCCGTGAGCGGCTGCATTCCGATGTTGCATATTCACCACGTCAGCATTGTACGCCGCAGCACGGCGGTACCATTGGCAGACGTGACTTTCCACGGAACCAAACTCACGAATCTTGCGTAATGACGTCTAAGAGGCTAAGCGGAGGTGTGCTTGCCTGGCGGAGGAATGTTTATGAGCCGAATGAATGTCGAGCGCGGGTTGTTCATGGTTCTGCTGATGAGCAGTTTTGTCTGCGCGTGGGCCACAGTGCCGGCGCGGGCCGACCAATGGTCGAAGACCTATAACATTTCCGGCAAGCCCGATCTGCGAGTGGAAACATCGGACGCAAACACCCATGTTTCCACG
>JBAUVJ010000177.1:0-3717 GCA_049583165.1 Candidatus Sulfotelmatobacter sp.
GCCTTACGCAATGCTTCTTCCCACCGCCGGCGCAATCATCCTCAGCTCATCCATCAGTTTCGCGAACTGATCCGGAAACAGCGACTGCGCTCCATCCGACCACGCGTTGTTCGGATCGCAATGCACCTCAATCAGCAGCGCATCCGCTCCCGCTGCCACCGACGCCCTCGCCATGGGCGCGACCTTGTCGCGCCTCCCGGTTCCATGCGAAGGATCGGCCGTCATCGGCAGATGCGATAACTTATGAATGATCGGGATCGCAGAAATATCCATGGTGTTCCGCGTGTACGTCTCAAACGTCCGTATCCCGCGCTCGCACAAAATCACGTCATAATTTCCGCCCGCCATAATGTACTCCGCCGAAAGCAGCAACTCTTCCAGGGTCGCGGCAATGCCGCGCTTCACCAGCACCGGCTTGCGCACCTTCCCCAGTTCGCGCAGCAGATTGAAGTTCTGCATGTTGCGCGCCCCTACCTGCAAAATATCCACATAAGGCAGCATCATCGGAATCTGCGAGATCTCCATCACCTCGCTGATCACCAGCAGCTTGAATTTCTCCCCCGCCTCGCGCAGCAACTTCAGCGCATCTTCCCCGTGCCCCTGAAAAGAATAAGGAGAGCTCCTCGGCTTGAACGCTCCACCCCGCAGCACGCGCGCTCCAGCCTTCGCGACCGCCTCGGCCGTAGAAAAAATCTGCTCCCGCGTCTCCACCGAGCACGGCCCCGCAATCACCACCACTTCGTTCCCGCCGACATTAATTCCATTCGCCAGCTTCACAATCGTCCCCTCGGGACGAAAACTTTTCCCCGCCAGCTTGTACGGAGAACTGATGCGGTGCACCTCCTGCACTCCCGGCAACAGCTCCAGGTTGCGGATGTCAAAATCGATCCCCGCTCCCACCGCGCCCAGCACGGTTTGCCGAGCCCCAGTCGACCGGTGCACCTCAAACCCGATCTTCACCAGGTGCTCAATCACCTGCTGAATCTGCGTCTCATCTGCCATATCCTGCATCGCCACAATCATAAAATTCGCTCTTTCAATCTGCTCGACACATTCCCGATGTCATTCCGAACAGGGAGGAAACCCCGGTGAGGAACCTGCTGTACCCACAGGGCGCCCCATGACTCACCTCTTTTGTGAGACGTTGGATTTTCTAATCCTTACCTTGAAATCGATTTAATCATTCACTTCCGAATCAAACTCGGTCTCGCCCTTCTTACCTTCCGCCTTCGTCAAAATCTCTTCCTTCTGAATATTCCGCATCACATCCATGATCCGTTCGAAAATCCGCACCAGATCCTGCCCCGGCAGCGGACCGCGATTCACTTCCTGCACATGCGCAAACACAATCCGCTCCCGCTCCGGCTCGTAAATCGGTAAATTAGTATTCCGCTTCAGCCGCCCAATCGCCATCGCCGCCTGCGCCCGCTCGCCCAACAGCTCCACCAGCCGCCGGTCGAGCTCATCAATCTTCTTCCGCCAATCTGCGATATCCATGTTTTCTGCGCACCATGAGTAACATTAGTAGGTGGCCCACACTAGCCGCGTTCTTTGCGGCTAGTGTGGGGATTTTGACTTTTGGTCAGAGGGATGTTCGGTACAGTGCCGGGTGCCCCATAGCCTGCCCTGAGCTTGTCGAAGGGTCTCGCCTCCTTTGCGAGACATGGGCTCTTCTAAACCGCCATTCGACTCCGACCCCTAAGCCTCTCCACAAACTCCCCCACCGCCGCCGCTTCCCGTCCCTGATTCTTCTCAATCGTCTCCACAATCGCGCTGCCCACCACCACCGCATCCGCGAATTCGCCAACCTCCGCAAACTGCTCCGCACTCGAAATCCCAAACCCCACCGCAATCGGCAACTTGGTCACACGCCGCAATCGGCGCACCAACTTCCGCGCATCGTCCGCCAACTTCTGCCGCGCTCCCGTCACTCCTGTTCGCGACACCGCATAAACAAATCCGCGCGACGCCTCCGCGATCCGCTTCAACCGCTCATCCGGACTGGTCGGCGCCGCTAGAAATATTGGAGCCAGATCACAGCTCCGCATCGCCTGCAAATATTCCCCCGCCTCTTCCACCGGCAAATCGGTCACCAGCACGCCATCCACTCCCGCATGCCGCGCCACCTTGCAAAATTTCTCCATTCCCATCCGCAGGATCGGATTCAAATACGAAAACACCACCAGCCCCGTCGACTGCGCTTGCTGCCGTACCTCTGCCGCCAGCGTCAACACCTGCGCCAAAGAAGTCCCATGCTTCAGCGCCCGCTCACTCGCCCGCTGAATCACCGGCCCATCCGCCACCGGATCGCTGAACGGCACCCCCAACTCAATCACATCCGCTCCCGCCTCAATCGCAGCCAGCACAATCTCGCGCGTCGTCGCGAGATCAGGATCGCCGCACGTCACATACACAACCAGCCCCGGCTTTTTATAAAAAGATAAAGGCATAATCAAAATACAGACTTACCCCGTGATCCTCTGTGCCCTCTGTGTTAAAGGTTTTGTCTTCTTCTCACCCCAGCTTCAAATTCTCCCGCATGATCCCAATATCCTTATCTCCGCGCCCCGACACATTCACAATCACCACATCGGATTTCTTCATCCGCGGCGCGCGCTTCACCACCTCCGCCACCGCGTGCGCCGACTCCAGCGCCGGAATAATCCCCTCTGTCCGAGCCAGCAAAGTCGTTGCCTCCAGCGCCTCCGCATCCGACGCCGCCACATACTCCGCCCGCCCCAAATCCCGCAAAGCTGCGTGTTCCGGCCCAATCGACGGATAATCCAGCCCCGCCGAAACCGAATGCGTCAACGCAATCTGACCGAACGCGTCCTGAAGCACGTACGAATAAGTCCCCTGCAAAACCCCCGGCAACCCTCCCCGAAATCGCGCCGCATGTTCACCCAAAGCTTCGCCGCGCCCACCCGCCTCTACTCCAACCAGTCGAACTTTCTTATCCTTTATAAACTCGGAAAAAATCCCAATCGCATTCGATCCCCCGCCCACGCACGCCATTATCGCCGCCGGAAGTTTTCCCTCCGCCTTCAAAATCTGTGCCCGCGCCTCGCGCCCAATCACGCGATGAAAATCTCTCACCATCGTCGGATACGGATGCGCCCCCAGCACGCTTCCCAACAAATAATGCGTCGTCCGCACATTCGTCACCCAATCACGCATCGCTTCGTTGATCGCATCCTTCAACGTCCGCGATCCCGACTCCACCCCGCGCACCTCCGCCCCCAGCAACCGCATGCGGAACACATTCAACTCCTGCCGCCGCATGTCCTCCGTTCCCATGTACACCACGCACTCAAACCCCAGCAGCGCGCACACCGTCGCCGTGGCCACTCCATGCTGCCCCGCGCCAGTCTCCGCAATCACCCGCCGCTTGCCCATGCGCTCGACCAGCAGCCCTTGTCCCAAACAGTTGTTGATCTTGTGCGCTCCGGTGTGCAGCAAATCTTCCCGCTTCAAATAAATCTTCGCCCCACCCAACTTCTGCGTAAGCCGCCGCGCCAACGTCAACGCCGTAGGCCGCCCCGCATAAGTCCGCAGCAACTCCTCCAGTCTCTTCTGAAATTTTTCATCCCGCTTCGCCCGCTCATACTCCCGCTCCAACTCATCGAGTGCCGCCATCAAAGTCTCCGGCACATACCGCCCGCCGTAAACCCCAAAGCGCCCCGGCTCCTTCGTAGGAACAGAAACGCGAGGAAGAAC
>JBAUVJ010000178.1:0-3064 GCA_049583165.1 Candidatus Sulfotelmatobacter sp.
GTGGCGTGCAGATAGGCGGAGGAATAACCACCCTGACGATCAAAATCCGACGCCATCTGATTCACATCGCACCATATCTCCGATTCGTAGGCTGATCCGCCGGCATCAAAGACGCCGACAACCTTCCACGATCCCTTGCCGAACTCCATAGTGTCGCCGATGTTGGCGTGGGAAAATCGCGAGCGAATCGATTTGCTCACCACGACTTCGCGCTGTCCTGTCTGGAACCAGCGGCCCTCCACCAACTTCACACCCGGTTGATTTTTCGGGCCACTCGGGAGCTCGCGCATTTCCAAACCGTCGGGCATCATGCCGCGCACGGTGACGTTCACTTCACCGGTGCCGTCCCTGCGCGGGAGAACGATTACGACCACCCACTCGCCGGAGACCAGGGGTTCGCCGTGGCTGTCCTTGGCGATGCCGGGAAGAACTTTCAACGTGGGAAACAGAGAAGCATCGAAGCCGCCGGAAAGCTCCGCCTCCGAGCCTTTGCGCAGCACGAGAACGTTCTGCGAATTGCCGCTGGAGACGAAAGCCTTCTGCAAGCCTGCGAGCAGCGCCATCAGAAAGATTGCGGTGGTCACGGTGAGCGCGATGCCCAGCGCGGTCATGATTGTGAGACCTTTGCGGAGCTTTAAATTGCGGACGTTATAGCTGATCGGTATCGCCATAAATTCTCTTTTTATGTAAACTCGAAACCCGGTTTCATAACCCCGCCTGCTGACCCAGCCTCGGAACTCAGCCTATGTGGCGCAGCCCTTCTACGATATTGGTGCGTGAAGCGCCGTATGCGGGAACATATCCACTCAGAAATCCCACCGTGGCCGCCACCAGCAACGACAGCGCTATCGTCGGCAATGTGACTTTCATATCCAAGGGAATGCCGATCGCAACCGAAGAATGGGTCAACAGCCGGATCAATCCCGCGGCGCCCAATATCCCCAGCAAGCCACCAGAGACAGCCAATGCCACAGCCTCAAACACGAACAACGAAAGCACACGCTGGCGCGTGAATCCCAGCGTTTTCAGTACAGCCACTTCGCGCGTGCGGCTGCGCACCGACATCGCCATGGTATTGGCTGACACCAGCAAGATGGCAAATACCACAGCACCACAGATGCCAAGAATAAAAGCTTTCACGTTGCCTAACGTGGCCACAAAAGAAAGCTGGAACGCTTTCTCGCTCTCGGTTTTTGTGCGTTGCGGCGAGTTGCGGAACATGGTGTCGATTGCGTTGGAGACTTGCGCCACATCTCCAGCCGATGCCACTTGGGTGGAGTACCAGCCCGCGCGCCCTTTGAACCAGTCCACGGATTCTTCCAGATACTTGGCATTGAAATAGAGCGCGTTCTGCGGCGGGTCGCGGTGATAGATGCCGCGAATCGTCAGCTCCGGATTTACTGGAAATATTGTTCCCAGCAGAGTGATCTTGTCGCCGATTTTCCATCCGTACTTGTTAGCCAGCGTCACGTCAACGATGGCTCCCGCGCGATCGTGCTGCCAGTCCGCGACCTGGTCCGGCGGGATGATTTTGTCGGACGCAACCTTCAGATATTCATCGGGGTCGGTAACGATCTGCGCAAAAAAATTTTCCGGACGGTCATCCTTATACTTTCCCCCGAACCAAGTCATGGGGGAGACGGCAATCACGCCGGGAATGCTTCGAATCTTCTCGCGGTAATAGCCGGGGAGTAAGAACGCCAGCGAGACGCGGTCCCGAGTAATCACCCGCTTGGCCGAATCAGCCGCTCCCACGTCGATATAAAACGTGCGCCAGATCGACATCATCAGGGTCAACAGCAGGAGCGAGAAGCTGATGCTGAGCATCGTCAGCAGGCTGCGACGCTTGTTGCGAAATGTATTGCGCAGGATAAAACTGCTCAACGTCATAATTTTCAACCGGCCTTCAACCGATATGGCGCAGGCCGTCCACAATGTTTACGTTCGAAGCGTGATACGAAGGAACCAGTGAACTCACCAGTCCCACCAATCCGGAAATGAACATTGCTGCCGGCCACATAGCGAGCGTGACCTTCATATGGTAAAAGCTCATGTACGGCGATTTGCTCACCGAATAAATCAATAAATACGCCAGCCCTACGCCAATTGCTCCGCCCGCTACCGCCAGCGCCACGGATTCGCTCACAAACAGGCCGAGCACACTTTGCCGAGTGAAACCCAGAGTCTTGAGCACAGCCACTTCCCGTGTGCGTTCGCGGATCGACATGGCCATGGTATTCGCGGAAACCAAGAGCGTTGCGAATACCACCGCGGAGCAAATCATCAGGATGAAAGCCTTCACGTTGCCCAGCATGGCAACGAATTCCAGGCCGAAGGCCTTCTCGCTCTCCGTTTTCGTGGGCTGTGGCGAGTTGCGGAACATACCGTCCACCGTGCTCGCGATGCGGCTCACATCTCCTGGTGAATCCGCGAGGATACTAAAAGTTCCAGCCTGCCCTTTGAAAAAAGAAACGGCCTCTTCCACATACTTGGTATTGAAGTAGACCGACTTATTGTCGGGGTAGGAGCTGAAAATGCCGCGAACATAGAGTTCCAGGTCGACGGGATAAATTGTGCCCTGTAAGACAATCCGGTCACCCAACTTCCAGCCGTATTTTTTTGCCAGCGAGTCGTCGACGATCACGCCTTGCCGGTCGCGCAGCCACGCGCTGTGTTGTTCCTCGGGCATTTTGATGTCGCGAAATACTTTGAAGAATTCCTCAGGATCGGTGCCGAACTGTGCGAAAAAATTCTCCGGCTTCTGATCTTTATAGATGCCGCCAAACCAGGAAACGGGCACGGCCGCCACGACGCCGGGGACCGCTCGGATTTTCTCGCGATAAAAGCCCGGCAAACTGAACGTCAGAGAAACGCGATGGCGCACGACCAGCCTTTCCGCGGATCCCGCGCTGCCTTCGTCGAGATAGAAAGCCCGCCAGATCGTCATCATGAGCGTCAGCAGCAGCAAAGAAAAAGCGATGCTGAGGACCGTGAGAATGCTGCGGCGCTTGTTGCGGAAGGCGTTTTTGGTGACGAACCGGGTCAGAGTCATATGATGGAACCC
>JBAUVJ010000179.1:0-11186 GCA_049583165.1 Candidatus Sulfotelmatobacter sp.
ACGCTGGGGAACGCAGGTTGGCTTGGACGGCGTGTTCAACGTGCTAAAAGAATTCTGGCCCGACATCAATCAGAAGCTATTTCGCGGAAAATACTAATTCCGCCCCGGCGCTTTGGCAAATCATTGCCCATTGATTCCAGCGCCCGTAGCCTTCGGCACAGGAAGCAATATGAGGCTGAAGAGGGCGCGAACAAGTTTACGCGAACCAGTTACTATAGAGATGGCTTAAAACATTATCTCGAGGGAATGCATGTCCGAACCGACTTACGAAGAACTCAAAGCCAAGTTGTCACAGCTGGAAAAAGAAGTTGAGACCAAGAAGCGCAGCGGAGATCTTATTTTCAAGGTGGGCGAGAAGGGCGGGGTCAGCGTATACGGCCTGGGCCGTTTCCCCGTCACGCTCTATTACGAACAGTGGAACCGGCTCCTGGGCGCGGCCAACGACATCAAGGCCTTCATGGAAGAGAACAAGTCACGCCTGAAAATGAAGGAACAAGGCTGAGCCTTTCGTTACTAGCGGCGCTCGGAATTCGCATCTCCGGCAGAAGAAATTGACTGCGGCTCGCGCGGTTCACGCTATAATAAAAACACAGTGCCCAAATATTCCATCGTCGTCCCTCTGCACAACGAGCAGGAGAACGTTACCGATCTCTATGATCGCCTCAAAGCGGTGATGGAGACGGCTGGCGAGACTTTCGAAATTGTGCTGGTGGACGATGGCTCCAGCGACCACACGTTCGCCATGCTGCGCGAAATCGCCGCCGTGGATAGCCGCGTAACCGTGGTCAAGCTTCGCCGCAACTTCGGACAGACCGCCGGATTGGCTGCCGGGTTCGACCATGCGCGCGGGGAATACATCATAGCGATGGATGGCGACCTGCAACACGATCCCGCCGACATTCCAATTTTTCTGGAGAAGATTGCCGCCGGTTACGACATTGTCAGCGGCTGGCGCAAGGTGCGTGTCGATAACTTCTGGATGCGCCGCATCCCCTCCCGCATGGCTAACTGGCTGATGGCCAAACTCAGCGGCGTCGATATTCACGACTTCGGTACCACCTTCAAAGCTTACCGCCGCGAGATCCTCGAGCAGGTTCCGCTCTACGGCGAGCTGCATCGCTTTATCCCCGCGCTGGCGTCGTGGTATGGCGCATCGATTTGCGAAGTTCCCATCCGCAACATCAATCGGGAGCGCGGCATTTCGCACTACGGAATCTCGCGCACCTTCCGCGTTTTCTTCGATCTCATCACCATTCGCTTCCTGCTCCGTTATCTTTCCCGTCCGCTGCACTTCTTTGGAACGCTGGGCTTGCTCAGCATGTTCGCCGGCAGCGGTGTGGTAGCCTGGCTCGGAGCCGAGAAGTTTCTTCGCCACGTTCCGGTCATGGGAGCCCACGGCCCGCTGATGATGGCCGCGCTCGGCCTTCTGCTCGGCGGTTTGAATCTGCTCGCCATCGGCTTGCTCGGCGAGATGCAGGTCCGCCACTACCACGAGCCCCGCCATCGCGCTCCCTACTCCGTCGACCGCGTGCTGCGTTCACAAAATGAAGCACACAGCGTTTCGGAGTAATCCCTTCGAAAGCTCGGCACAGTGACTGACACCGGGCGATCTCTTTCCCCCTGAGCGTATAATTTGCGGTTTGGCTGCTCAGGAGCTTTGGTCGTCATGGCACAAACCACGCAGCACGAATTGCAACTTGCCCGCCGCATGTCGCGGCTGGGTACCGAAACCGCCTTTGAAGTTCTGAACAAGGCGCGTGCGCTCGAGCGGCAAGGCAAAAACATCGTTCACCTGGAAATCGGAGAGCCGGATTTCGACACTCCCGCAAATGTGATCGAAGCGGGGGTTGATGCCCTGCATAAAGGATGGACGCACTACGGTCCATCCGCCGGCCTTCCCGAATTGCGCCAGACCATCGCCGACTATGTGAGTCGCACCCGTGGAGTCAAGGTTTCTCCCGATGAAGTGGTAGTTGTGCCCGGCGGTAAGCCAATTATTTTCTTTACGATTCTGGCGCTTATTGATGAAGGGGATGAAGTCATCTACCCCAATCCTGGCTTCCCCATTTATGAGTCGATGATTCATTACGTGGGCGGCAAGGCCGTACCCATCCAGCTCCGCGAAGACCACGATTTTTCTCTGGACGTAAATGAACTTGCCTCTCTCATCACCGACCGCACCAAGCTGATCATCCTGAATTCGCCGCAGAATCCTACCGGCGGTGTGATGCAGCGACGCGATGTCGAGCAGGTTGCCAGGATCATCGGTGACCGCAATATCCTGGTCTTATCGGACGAGATTTATAGCCGCCTTCTTTTTGAAGGCGAGCACTTCTCCATCATGTCGGTGCCCGGCATGCAGGAGCGCACCATTCTGCTGGACGGTTTCTCCAAGACCTACGCCATGACCGGATGGCGCATGGGTTACGGCGTGATGCGCCCGGACCTGGCGGCGCACATCACGCGGCTGATGACCAACTCCAATTCGTGTACTGCCAGTTTTACTCAGATGGCTGGCATCGAGGCCCTGCGGGGAGACCAATCGTCGGTCGATGACATGTGCGCCCAGTTCAAGCGCCGCCGGGACATGTTTGTCGTCGGCTTGAACAAGATCAAGGGCTTTTCCTGCCGCATGCCCAAAGGCGCGTTCTACGTCTTCCCCAATATCACCAAGACGGGATGGAAGTCCAAACCTCTGGCGGATGCTCTGCTCGAACAAGCCGGAGTGGCAGCGCTCTCCGGCACGGCGTTCGGTGAATTCGGCGAAGGCTACCTGCGCTTCAGCGTGGCCAATTCTCTGGAAAACTTACAACTGGCGCTCGACCGTGTCGACCGGTGGACAAAGCAGAATCTCTAATCTCCCGGTCGGTCTCCGTTCGAAACAAACTTCGGAGGCATTTAGAAAATTGACACTCGCGAAGAAAAAAACAAAGGCAGGCCGCAGTCCTGAATCCAGCCGTCCGCACATGCCCGGTTATGGTTTGCCCGCCGGGGAAAAAGGATTGCTCCCCTGGGCCTGGGCCGAGCAGCGCCTGAAAAAATCTCACAACTACTGGATCACCACCGTCAAACCCGAGGGTTCCCCGCACACCATGGTGGTGTGGGGCCTGTGGCAGGATGGCCGTTTCCTGTTCAGCACCGGCAGCAAGTCGCGAAAAGCTCACAATCTTGCGCAAAACCAAAACTGCATCGTCTGCACCGAGCACGCAAATGAAGCAGTCATCGTGGAAGGCATCGCGGAAATTGCCGACGTTCCCGCCCGCCGCAAATTCCTCCCCACGTACGAACGCAAGTACAAGTTCAACATGAAGGGAATGAAAGACGACATCCTTTCCATGAAAGAACCGGTCTTCGCTGTGCGTCCGCGCGTGGTGTTTGGTCTGTGGGAGAAGCACTTCGTAGGCAAGTCAACCCGCTGGAAGTTTGAATAGCCAAGAGCGACGTGAGGCAGCTTGGCACCGCGTCGCACACACGAAATTGTTGATGTGCCGTAGGTTTCGTCGTAACATCTGGGGCAAGAAGTTGAAGGAGGCTCTATGCGCCCCACTTACGCAATTGTCGCATTTCTCACTTTAAGCGTGTTGACCACTTACGCACAAACCAACGAGTCATCCCAGCCAACGAGCCAGCGGCTATCGGGGCGTATTGTGGCAACCGTTACAAACGACGAGGGCGAGCCGATCACGGGACAAATAATGCTTTGCACGCGGATTACGCAACCGCGTGGCGAGAGCAATTCTTGCAGCGGCGGGCCTTCGGACGAGAATGGTAATTATGAAATCTCCCAACTCCCGTTTGGAAAAGTCGAGGTATCTGCGCAGGCGCCGATGCAGGGTTATGTGCAGGAAGAAAAAAATAGAAAGACGCAGACCGTTATACTGAGCAGCAAAGCTCCCGTGGCCCATGTCGTTCTCACCGTGGGTCCGAAGCCCGGAGAATTGATCCTCAATGTAACGGACAAGGCTACGGGTAAGGTTGTGGACTCAGTTTTTATAAGTCTGATGGGAGAGCCTGGCGGCTATTGTTCGGGTACCGGCAACTTTAGGCGGGACACGACCTCTGGCGTAAGAGTGCCAATTAGCCCCGGTGATGAAAGCATTCTCGAGATCAGTGCGAAAGGTTACAAAAACTGGTTCTATACCGACCCCTCGGATCCTTCGCACCCAGTTATAAGCCTTGAGTCCGGCGAGGAGAGAACGCTAAACGTGGAACTGGAATCTACAGTGGAGACCTCACTGCGAACCTCTGCCGCCCCAAAATAGCGGAAGCACTGCGGTCTCGTCTTCACACAAATATGTGACACCACATGCGCGCATCCGGTTGCGTTTGATATCCTTGCCGATCCCCCCGTACCGGGGTTCGGTCGAAAGTTCGTGTCGTCCCTGAGGTCTATGCGCAAGAAATTCCGCGTTTTTGCCACCTGCGACATCGGAGAAGCAATCAATCTACTCCGCGATCGCGGCTACGAAGTCGAAGTCTATCCCGAACCGCAAGCCCCGCCGAAGAGTCTGATCATCGACAAGGTGAAGTCTGCTATCGACGGCCTCATCACCACTCTTCGCGATCCAATTGATGCCGAAGTCTTTGAATCCGGTAAGAACTCCCTGAAAGTTGTGGCCCAATTCGCCGTCGGCTTTGACAACATCAATCGCGCCGATGCCAACCGCTACAAAATTCCGTTCACCAACACCGCCGATGTTCTCACCGAAGCCACCGCCGAGTTCGCCTTCCTGATGCTGGGTATGCTGGCGCGCAAAATGTGGACCGCCGAACACCTCACGCGCGACAACCAGTGGGGATATTGGCATCCCTACCTGCCGTTTCTTGGCGATGAGGTCACGGGCAAAACCGTCGCCATCATCGGCACCGGGCGCATTGGCCTGGCCATGATCAAGAAGTGCGCTGGTTTCGACATGAATATGTTGTGCTACGACCCGGCTTACGAGAATCACGATTACATCAAGGCCATTCAGGAAACCATGGACCTGCGCCACGCGCGCGGCATTTCGAAAGAAAGAACGTGGATCAAGTATGTGCCGTTTGAAGAAGCTCTGCGCGATGCCGATTTCGTGAGCGTTCACGTCCCTCTCTTACGTCAAGGTGAAAGCTCCACGCCTACGTATCATTTATTTAATGAGCGCACTCTGCGGATGATGAAACCCACAGCCTTTCTGGTGAATACGTCGCGTGGGCCAGTGGTGAGTGAAACAGACCTGGCTCGCGCCCTGCGCGAGAATTGGATTGGCGGTGCGGCTCTGGATGTTTACGAACAAGAGCCGTTGCCGGCCGACTCACCTCTTCGCGACCCGTCGATTGCCGACCGCTGCCGCCTGATGCCGCACTTCGCCAGTGCCGCGCGCATCACTCGGCTGGACGACGATCCCAACAAAGGCATGGCGGGACGCTGCGTGCAGGGCCTGATCGATGCCCTCGAATCGAATTACGGCGGCGACATCACCAAAATGCCGTACGTGGTGAATAAAGAGGCGTTTGGAAAGTCTTAAGAGATTTCCACGACTGCGCAGCGTAGGTTGTCGCTAGAATAAAGCGCAGACCGTTTTGCCCAAGGACTCGAATGAAAAGAGCCGTCCTGTTTTTTCCAGCGATTCTGCTTCTGAATTTTCTGACCTTCGCCCAGATTCCTGAGTCGCATAGTCCGCTTAAGTTGATCCCTCAACCCAAGGAAGTGCAACTCCACGCCGGCAGTTTCCACGTGAAGGCAACCACCAGAATCCTTGTCGAATTCGGCCATCAGGACGAAGACCGCATCGCTGCCGAAACTCTGGCGGAAGAAATTCAGGATCGCTCCGGGCTGAAGGTCAGCATTACCGGCGAGAAACCTGACGCCAAGCAAACGCGCAGCACAATTATTCTCGCTCGGCTCCAAGACGAAAGGATGAAGGAATTTCTGGCGACCAAGGCGCTGAATGCGGATTCGATCGGCGACCAGGGTTACCTATTGTTCGCGGATAAGACGCACTTGATCGTTGCCGCCAACACCGGGCAGGGATTGTTCTACGGCGTGCAGACTTTGCGGCAACTTCTGCACCAGGATGACGGAAAGCTTCTCTGTCCAGCGGTTTCGATCCGCGACTGGCCCAGCATGGAGTGGCGCGGCGTGCAGGATGACATTAGCCGCGGCCCCATCCCCACGGAGGATTTCATGAAGCGCCAGATCCGCACTCTGGCCGCGTACAAAGTGAATCTCTTCGCTCTTTACATGGAGCACGTATTCGATTTTGCCAGCCAGCCTCTCATTGGCCCAAAGGAAGCCGCGCTTACTCCTCAGGAAATCAAGGCTCTCGTGCTCTACGCAAAGAGCCTTTACGTTACGATTGTTCCCGAGCAGCAAACCTTCGGGCATCTTCATCACATGCTGAAGTACGAAATCTACGCTGACGTCGCGGAGCGGCCGCACGGTCACGTCCTCACCCCGACCAAAGAGCGCTCCTACGAGATCATCAAAAGCATGTATGCAGACCTGGTGCCACTTTTTCCCGGACCGTTCCTGCATATCGGGGGCGACGAAACATTCGAACTCGGCCACGGACAAACGGCAGCGCGGGTCGGAGAAGTTGGCCTCGGCCGGGTTTATCTCGATCACATTCAGAGAGTCAGCGCCATTCTTCAGCCCTATCACAAACAACTCATGTTCTGGGGTGACATCGCGCTGAAGTACCCACAACTGCTCAGCATCTTGCCGAAAGACGTGATCGCGGTCCCATGGGACTATGACGTGAAACCGAGCTACGAAAGCATCATTAAGCCCTATCGCGATGCCGGACTACAAGTGATCGTGGCTCCGGGGGCGAACAATTGGAATCAGGTCTGGCCCGATCTGGACGACGCCTATGTGAACATCCGCAATTTCACGCGCGACGGTCAAAAGCTGGGCGCGATGGGCCTGCTCAATACCACATGGAACGATGACGGCGAGTCGATCTACGGAATGGCCTGGCCCGCACTGGTTTTCGGCGCGGCGGCGGGATGGCAGGCGGGCGAATGCGATATCGATCAGTTTAAGAACGATTACGATTGGGCCTTCTATCGCGATGACGACACCACCTTTCGCGATGTGCTGGAAAATCTTGACCGCGGAAATCAGGCGCTGGAAAAAAACCATATTGCGGTCGAGACGGATGATTTGTTCTGGGCCGATCCCTTCACGCCGGAAGGCGCCAAGCTTATGCAGAAACTTCTGCCGGCTGCCACGGACATGCGTTTGGGAGCCGAGCACGCCCTGGAATCGCTCTATCGTAACGGTGAAAAGGCGCATGCCAATCAGGCCACACTATCCGACATGATCCTGGGCGCATGGCATTGGGATACGCTCGGAATGAAGGCTCAGTTCACCCAGGAGATCAACCAGTTCTACTGGGACGCTTTCCAGAATCAAACCGACGCCGACCGCGTGGACAACGATCTTGCGGAGATCACGGACATCAACGCGCGGCTGGAAGACCTGCGCGACGCCACGACCCGCCTGAGCGAAATGTATCGTGAAGCGTGGCTGCGGGAATATAGCCCTTACTGGCTCGACAATGTTCTGGTGCGCTATGACAACCTTGCCCGTGAGTTTCAGAAAAAGATCGTCGCCGTCCGCGAGGCACGCCGGCAATACGATGCGACCAAGACTCTCACCCCTCCGCAGGACTTGGGTTTTTATTTGCAGCCGTAGATTTGTAACTGCAGATTTCTCACCGTGAATTTGTAACCGTAGACGAAAGCTATGCTCGCATCCGGGAGAATCGAGCCGCGGGGCTCTTCGCCCAAGAACGACTGAAGATGTTTGTTAGACTCGGTCACGATGTTCTCCGACCGCACTAACTGGAAGCTCACACACAATCGCTTGGCCGATGCGCTCGACGAAGCGCGATCGAGCGGGGCAACGGTGCTGGATCTGACAATTTCGAATCCCACGCGCGCAGGACTGCATTACGATGAGCCGAAAATTCTTCAATCGTTAGCGCCGGCCCAGGCGATGGATTACGATCCGCAGCCGAAAGGCTTGGCGAGCGCGCGCGCGGCGGTAGGAAACTATTATCAAGCAGCGCACGGAATTAAGAATTTCGATCCTGAGCACCTTATCCTTACCACCAGCACCAGTGAAGGTTATTCCTTTGTCTTCCGCCTGCTTTGCAATCCTGGCGACGAACTGCTGGTACCGAAACCCAGCTATCCGCTCTTCGAATTTCTCGCCGACTTGCAGGACGTAAAGCTCGTGCCGTATCCCTTGATTTACGACCATGGCTGGCAGATCGATCTCCCGTCTTTGCAGAAGGCGGTAACGTCGCTCACCAGAGGCGTGGTGGTGGTTCATCCCAATAATCCCACCGGTTCTTACGTACATGCGCATGAGCTGAAGTCGCTCAATGATTTTTGCCAGCAACATGAACTAGCCTTGATCGCGGATGAAGTGTTTCTGGATTATGCGCTGGACGGAACAACCCATCAAAGTATCGCGGCGAATCAAGACGTATTGAGTTTCAGCTTAAGCGGCGTCTCCAAAATCTCAGCGCTTCCGCAAATGAAGGTCGCATGGATCGCCACCAGCGGCCCCGCAGAACTGGCAAAGGCAGCGCAGGCACGTCTCGAAGTAATTGCCGATACCTATCTCTCCATGAATGCGCCCATCCAGTGGGCCACGCCAGCACTTCTGGATCAGCGGCACAGCATTCAGCGCCAGTTGCTCGACCGTGTGCGAGGCAATCTGAATGAGCTCGACCGTCAGCTGGCAGGACAAAAAGCCTGCGAGCGCTTGATCGTGGAAGGCGGATGGTACGCCGTCCTGCGCGTTCCGGCCACGCAGACTGACGAAGATTTGGCCGTCGATCTGCTGCGCCGCAAATCTGTGCTGGTGCATCCAGGTCACTTTTATGATTTCCCGAGAGACGGCTATCTGGTGCTGAGTTTGATCACGCCGCGGGATGATTTTGCCGAGGCAATCAGGCGGTTGCTAAAGAGCGTCGACGGTTGATTTCATGGTCGATTTCGCGGCTAGTGCTTGACCGACAGGAGAATAATGGATGCGACAGGAGGCTCTATGACCGATCAACACTCTGGTAGCATTCCGGTGGTCGCGGGCGAAAGCAGATGGCTAACCGCAATAGCCTCTCTCGCAGTGGGCACAGCGTTCTTCGCATTGTGGATCTGGTTGCTGCCGCAATGGCTCGGCCTCCGCGTGGAGGGAGCGAGCGTGGCAAAGTGGCGGTGGCTGGCCGCGATTCCGTCGGCGTTGGGGTTCGCGGCGGCGGTTCGCTGCATTTGGGACTTTGGCTGGACGGGCCGGGGCACCCCTGCTCCAGTTGCTCCGCCACAACGATTGGTCGTCGTGGGTTTGTATCGTTACGTCAGGAACCCTATGTACGTGGGTTTCGCAGTCGGTTGGATCGGATTGTGGATAGTGTTCGGGCGCGCCAACCCGATGGTGATTGCCGCCGTAGTGGCCGTCGCATTGGGCGTACATTTGTTTGTGCTCTTTTATGAAGAGCCAACGTTGCGACGGAAATTCGGCGCGGACTACGAAGAGTATTGCCGGAATGTGCGCCGCTGGTGGCCACGTTCGCACGGTTGGCGCCAGCCGCGCTAGGACGGAGGCGAAGCCGCAATCCTATCATTTGATCAGGAACGGATTGCTCTCGCGCTCTTCGCCGATCGTGGTCAGCGGGCCGTGGCCGGGCACCACCACAGTTTCATCCGGCAAAGCCAGTACGGTGTCGCGCAGCGAACGCATGATCCTCTGCATCGATCCGCCGGGCAGGTCGGTGCGGCCGATGGAGCCAGCAAATAATGTGTCGCCGGCGACCAGCGTTTTTTCGGCCGGAAAGTAAAGGCAGATGCTGCCTTCGGTGTGCCCCGGCGTATGCAAAACGCTGGCAGCATGCGCGCCAGCTTTGACCGTGTCGCCGGTGTTCACGCTTTGATCGATCTCGACCGCTCCAGGCGCGGCCATACCGATCCATGCGGCCTGCACGTCGAGCATTTTGAGCAAGGCATAGTCGTTCTCGTTCAGCAGAATCGGCGCTCCCGTGGCCGCGCGCAACTTCATCGCACCTCCGACATGATCGATGTGGGCGTGCGTAATCACGATCTGCTTGACGAGCAGGTTATGCTTGCGGATGAGCGCGAGAACGCCTTCAATGTTATCGCCGGGGTCGATCACCATCGCTTCGCGCGTGGTTTCATCGCCAATGATCGAGCAGTTGCACCGGAGCGGCCCCACGGGAAATATCTCGTGAATCATGGTTCTATTGTAGCGAAGCGGCTAGCCACTACCGAGTTGCGAGTATCGAGTACCGCGTGCTGAAAAGACATAGAACGGAGCCGCGCTTAATTCCACTTGTCCTAATTATTTACTGGCGCGACAATACGCCAGCCTGCTTGGGGAGGTTTCTGTGGCAGCAAAATATCGTCAGCACGGATATCAGGATCGCGATAGGGATCGGGATAAGAATGATAGGCCGCGCAAGGAGTCTGCGGAGAAGCCGGCTTCACCTCCGGCAAAGAGAGACTACAGCTTCGGGCCGAAGACGGTGAACATGCCCGGCACTCGCGCCGTCTCCCGATGTTCGCAGTGCGGCACCGTGCTGCCGGGAATGCCGCCAACCGGGCTTTGCCCAAAGTGCGGATTCGAATTGCACTCCTGCAAGCAATGTAATTACTTCGATCCCGGAAGCCGATTCGAATGCATGCAGCCGGTGCCGAAGCGCATCGAGAAAAAAGATGTGCGCAACGATTGCACCTTCTACGAGCTCCGCGTCGCTCGTGAGAAGGAAACCTCCACGCCCGCGACGTTGCGCCCGAATGATGCACGTCAGGCGTTTGAGAATCTATTCAAGAAGTGACGTCACCTTGGGGCTAAAGCCCCGACTCTGAAGGCCAACCTAATCGCAGCGCCGAAGCACTGCGCCACCCATAAGGCGGAGCTTTCCGACCCGCAACTTTCCGATTCCCGACGCTACTTGCCTCACGGTTTCTGCGTCGGCCGCAAAATAATCTCGCTCACAAACGATTGTGGACTCTGAGTCACCAGCATTTCCACGGCATGCGCTACGTCCTCCGGTTGCAGCATCTTCGTGACGTCCTTTACCGCATGGGGGCTTAATTCCGTATTGGTTGAGCCGGGGCAGAGGACGCTGACGCGAATGTTATGGGCGCGCAACTCTTCGGCGACGGAGTAAGTCAAT
>JBAUVJ010000180.1:0-5909 GCA_049583165.1 Candidatus Sulfotelmatobacter sp.
AGCAAGAGTTGCGCGCGGATGGGGGGAGTCGGGCTTCAGCCTATATGAACGCACCACAATTCGGCCCGCGCTGACCATCAATGGCATTGGAGGCGGGCACCAGGGCGCGGGGGCTAAGAGCATCATCCCGGCGCGAGCTGTTGCCAAGCTTAGTTTTCGTCTGGTACCGAACCAGGATCCACGAAAAATAGCGCAACTATTTCGCGACCACATCGAGCGCATCACCCCACCGGCGGTGCGTTCCTCAGTTCGCATGTCTTCGGCTATCGAACCTGCCCTGATCGCTCGCGGCCATCCTGCGGTGCGAGCGGCGGCATCCGCCTACAAGCAAGGTTTCGGAGCGCTGCCGGTCTTTCTGCGCTCCGGTGGCTCGATCCCCGTCGTAAACACTTTTCAGAAAGTACTTGGGATTCCGGCGGTGCTCATGGGTTTCGGTCTTCCCGGAGACCATATCCACGCTCCCAATGAGAAATTTTACCTACCTAACTTTTACAACGCGATCTCAACCAGCATCTGGTATCTGGCGCTAGCGAGCCGACTTCCTACAGCAACTACATCTGAGCGACCGAGGTCCGGCTGGCTTAAATCTCTGTGAGAACAACTACCGCGCGGTCGATTGCTTCCGGAGTATGCCGTGCCGTAATCACGAAACTGATGCGGAGACTGCGACTCCGCAAGGGACGGCGCAGAACGGTGCGAATACCGTGATGAAGCAACCGCTCGTGAAAGCGGACCGTATCGGCCTTGGACAAGGAAGTTAGTGTTTGTACCGGAAACAGCCCGCCCGTGAATCGAAAGCCGGCTTTCTCCGCGTTGCGACGAAAGCGCGCGACCAAAGCAGCCAGGCGCAGACGCAGGCGATCTCCACGCTGGTCATTGATACAAAGAGAGTGCTCGGCGGCTCGAATTGCCGCCAGCGACGGTGGACTACAGTGCACACGGGTCTCGCTTTTCGCCTCAAATTCTTTTACCGCCGCCCTGCTTCCACTCAACACTGCAACCGGCGCGCCGAATGCCTTTGCCAGTGAGCTGATCACCAGTACATCCGGGGCACTAATTTCGGCGTTTGAAAGCATACCTCCTCCTCCCCGGCCATAAGGTGCGCCGGGCCCAGCGGAATGACCGAAAATTCCCAACGCCTGGGTATCATCCAAAATTAGGCGTCCACCACTTGCGCGCACGCTGGCCAAGTAATCGGACAATGGGGCCGGCCTCCCGATATCTGGACAAAAGCTGTCAGTTACGAGCAGCGGCCGCAACCGGCTTCCTCGGTCCTGCTTGAGCAGGCGGCGCAGCGCGTCCACATCATGATGGGCGAACTCGCGAACTCGGACACCGCATGCCGCAGCTCGTTCGATTCCCCAGCGCGCGATCGGGTACGCTCCTGCGTCCACGTAGATTGTTACGGGGTGGTGGCCGAGCATTCCGAACAGATCCCAGAACAAATGAAACGTCGAGGTGCCCAGCGAACCGCGCTCGCATCCCTGAAGCGATGCCAATCGTTGTGCCACCTGCTCGGCGCCCACCGGCGTAGCCAGCGCTGCCGGAACTCCCTTGGTGAATTGGGGCCATGGCCTCAGCGACCAACTAGGATGACGCAACCCCAAATAGAGAGCTGAAGTGAAGTCCAGCATGGCGGGTCGAGAGGGGCAGGATATGCCCATAGTGCGAGAAACTGTTCCTGAATGTGAGCACTACTTGGGCTCAATTTCAGAATCGTTTACCGTGAATCTGAGGGAATGCGAAGCTCCGACGCGAGCACTCCCAACTCCAGAAGTTGAGCCACCATGGCCGCTCGCGAGCCCACTCCCAACTTGGCGAATATACGCCGCAAATGCGTGCACACGGTCCAGGAACTGATATTGAGCACATCTGCGATTACTTTGTTCGGGTGTCCCTTGGCCACCATGCGCACGATCTCCTGCTCGCGTGGGCTGAGTTGAATGCGATTGCACCCCAGCCGGCGCATGCGCACGAGAAGGTAGCGGGCGCCATCTACCTCAGTATCCACCAACACTTGTTCCGCGGGGTTTCCAGTAGCGTCAATCCTCCCCCGTTCGCGACATACAATCTCGATTAATCCCGTGAGCGTGCGGATGACTTCATTCATAACATCCCCGCCGCTCTCCACGGGTTGCTCCATGACGACTGAGGCTGAGTTG
The DNA here is from genome assembly GCA_049583165.1 of Candidatus Sulfotelmatobacter sp. Lineage (GTDB taxonomy): Bacteria > Acidobacteriota > Terriglobia > Terriglobales > Acidobacteriaceae > Sulfotelmatobacter. The sequence continues at coordinate 2,163 of JBAUVJ010000180.1, forward strand.
GTGCGCATGGATATTTCTCCGGCCGAATGCATGCCGTCGTTAACCAGAGCGGGCCATGATTCTCCACGGGCAGCATGAAGTCCATGAGGGCGACTGGCAACTGCACTACATTATCTTTGCGGACATTGAGCTTTCGGGCTCATCCCGAGTCTTTGTGAAAATCCGCGAGTTAGGGAACGATACGATGCGTGCTAGCTCAAAGCTAGTCGCATTTTCTAGCGACCCCCAATGTGCGAATGAATTGCTGCAATCCGCTTTACGGGGCAGCATGTGTATCTGCGAAGTGGGCAGCGAACTTGGTTGGCTCCTGTTACACGAATCGCCGACCGTTTTTTGTCAGGTTGATGTTTCGTTACGAAAATCGACCAAGCTTCAGGAAAAACACCAAGACACTGGCAAGTTGTAACCCTTGGCAACAGTGCGGCCACACTATAAAGAGTGACCATAGGTCCCCCAAGCAGGCTACGCTATTTTGTGCGGAGGTGAATTGTTGCCAGCAACTCACCTGAGAGATTTCGTCTTAATCAAATAGTGGCAATTAGGATAAGAACGTTTCAGAAAAAGAGGAAAAAAGTGATGAAGAAAGAGCACAGATTAAGTCAATAAGTAAGGAGCACTACTCGAGCTATAACTCAAGATGCTATTCCGCGGGGTCGTAGTTAAGGTTCGGACCCAGCCATCGTTCGACCTCCGCCACGCTCATTCCCTTGCGTTGGCGGTAATCGGCGACCTGATCGCGGTCGATCTTGCCCAGGCCAAAATAGCGTGATTCCGGGTGGGCAAAGTACAGCCCGCTCACGCTGGACCCAGGCCACATCGCGAACGACTCGGTAATCAGCATCCCAGTATTTTTCTGCACATCGAGCAACTGCCAGAGCGGACCTTTCTCGGTGTGATCCGGACACGCCGGGTAACCCGCGGCCGGCCTGATTCCCCGATACTTCTCATGGATGAGATCTTCGCTGCTCAGTTCCTCCGCGCAGCCGTAACCCCATTCCTCCCGCACCCGCTTGTGCAGGCACTCCGCAAAAGCTTCCGCCAGTCGATCCGCAATGGCCTCCGCCATGATCGCGTTGTAGTCGTCATTCTCCGCCTTGAACCGATCACATAATTCCTTCAGACCGATGCCACTGGTCACCGCGAAAGCGCCGATGTGGTCGCGCAGGCCAGTTTCTTTCGGCGCGACGAAATCGGAGAGCGACCGGCACGGTTCGCTGCCTTCCCGGTTTGATTGCTGACGGAGAAAATGAAATCGCTCGAGCACTTTCCCGCGCGTGCAATCCGTATACAACTCAACGTCGTCGCCCACGGCGTTGGCGGGGAAAAATCCATACACCCCACGGGCCGTGATCAGCCTTTTCTCAATGATGGTATCCAGCAATGCATTGGCTTCCGTGAAAAGCTGACGTGCCTGCGCACCTTGCCGCTCGTCCTCAAAAATGCGAGGGTAGATGCCTTTTAGCTCCCAGGTGTGGAAGAACGGCGTCCAGTCAATGAAGTCGCGCAGCGTCGCCAAGGGAAAGTTATTCAAGACTCGCACACCAGTGAACGCCGGTTCGGGCAAATCTTCGGCACGCCACGCGATCGGAGTTCGTCTGGTGCGGGCGGCCGCAAGAGACACAGTAGTCTGTTGCGGCGTTGAGTGAGCTTTGCGGATCGCTTCGTATTCAGCGCGATACTTCATCACGAATGCCAATTTGCCATCATCACTAAGAAGGCTGGTCGTAGCAGGCACGGCCCGGCTGGCGTCCAGGACGTGAACCACAGGCTCGCTGTAGTGCGGCGCAATCTTGACTGCCGTATGTGCGCGGCTTGTGGTTGCGCCGCCGATCAGCAGCGGCAACTTGAAACCCTGGCGCTCCATCTCGCGCGCCACGTGCACCATCTCGTCGAGAGATGGAGTGATCAGGCCGCTAAGGCCGATCACATCCACCTTCTCCGCCTTGGCACGTTCGAGAATCTTTTCACATGCGACCATCACACCCATGTCGATTACGTCGTAGTTGTTGCAGGCCAGGACCACACCGACAATATTCTTGCCGATATCGTGGACGTCGCCCTTGACCGTTGCCAGCAGAATTTTCCCCTGCGCCTTAGCCACCCCGCCGGCAGCGATCATCGACGCTTTCTCAATCTCCATGAACGGCGTCAGGTGCGCGACCGCTTTTTTCATTACCCGGGCGGACTTCACTACTTGCGGCAAGAACATCTTGCCGGCGCCGAACAGATCCCCTACCACGCTCATGCCGGCCATCAACGGACCTTCGATGACTAGTAGAGGCCGGCCCAACTTCAGGCGAGCTTCCTCAGCGTCGATCTCGATGTAAGCATCGATACCTTTGACCAGCGCGTGAGAAAGACGCTCCTCGACCGTGCCGTGGCGCCACTCTTCAGCCTTCTTTTCGCTTACCTCTATGCCGACATTCTTGAGCGTTTCGCCGAACTCTACCAGTCGCTCCGTTGCGTCAGGACGGCGATTCAGTAACACGTCTTCGACCAGCACCTTCAGCTCGGGCTCGATCTCTTCGTATACCTCGAGCATCCCCGCATTCACGATGCCCATATCCATGCCCGCCGCGATGGCGTGATAAAGAAATGCCGAGTGCATGGCCTCGCGAACTTTGTTGTTGCCGCGAAAACTAAATGAGATATTCGAGACGCCGCCGCTCACCTTTGCGTGCGGCAGGTTAGCCTTGATCCAGCGCGTGGCGTGGATGTAGTCAACCGCGTAGTTGTTGTGTTCCTCCATGCCCGTGGCAACGGTGAGGATGTTCGGATCGAAGATGATGTCTTCGGGCGGAAACTCAACCTGGTCGACCAGAATCCGATAGGCGCGTTCACAGATCCGGATCTTCTCGTCGTAGCTCGCAGCCTGTCCCTTCTCGTCGAAGGCCATCACAACCACAGCCGCGCCATACTTGTGAACGGTCGCGGCGTTCCGGCGAAATTTCTCTTCGCCTTCTTTCAGGGAAATCGAGTTCACGATTCCCTTGCCCTGTAGACATTTCAGCCCAGACTCAATGACCTCCCACTTCGAGGAGTCGATCATGAACGGGACTTTGGCAACTTCGGGTTCGCTCGCCAGCAATTGCAGAAACCGAGTCATCGCCGTGACGCCGTCGATCATGCCCTCGTCCATGCAGATGTCGAGAACGTTGGCCCCGTTCTCCACTTGCTGCCGGGCAATACTTACCGCCTCTTCATATTTTCCTTGCTTGATCAACTTCGCGAACTTTGGCGAACCAGCCACGTTCGTCCGCTCACCGATCATGATGTAGACGCCGGACTGCTGGGTGAATGGCTGTGATCCCGATAGACGAAGAGATCGCATCTCCGTGACCTCTGCATCGGCCCCGGCATCAGCTACGTTCTGCCGTATATCCAATGTCAACGCGGTACCCTCAACTCTCGCGGAGGCAAACCTTCGAGCGCTTTGGCGATCGCCGCAATGTGCTCGGGCGTGTTGCCGCAACAACCGCCGGCAATGTTGATCAGCCCAGCGCGCGCGAAATCTCCGAGATGACGGGCCATGTCCGCCGGCTGTAAATCGAATCCCGTCGGCGACAAAGGATTTGGTAAGCCGGCATTCGGGTAGCACGAAATCGCGACATTTGCTTTTTCCGAAAGATCGCTCAGGAACGGATACATCAAATCGGGCCCGAGAGAACAATTGAGTCCCACCGACAGCGGTTTCACATGCGCCACCGAATTCCAAAATGCCTCTGTGGTCTGTGCGGAGATCATCGT
>JBAUVJ010000181.1:0-27616 GCA_049583165.1 Candidatus Sulfotelmatobacter sp.
GGCAGCAAACCTCCCCACAAGTGGCGCCCATAGCGCCGATGACGCAGAGTCCGCGGGCGAACGCAAATTTTTCCTCGCTACCGATGACTTTTGAGGCGAACCACGGCCAAACCAATCCCCAAGTCAAGTTTCTCTCGCGCGGCAAGGGGTACACAGCTTTTCTCACCGCCAACGGGATCGTTCTTTCTTTGCACGCGGACCAACCATTTCCGGCGCAAGCGTCGAGCAGCGTGACTGCCTCGAGCAAATCCGGACAGGCAGCGAATACCAAGCTTCAGTTCAAGTTGGTGGGAGCAACTGCGAATCCCGCCGTTGTGGGGGAAGAGTTGCAACCCGGCCGAGTCAATTACTTTATCGGAAATGATTCCACGAAATGGCAAAGGAATGTTCCGACCTATGGCCGAGTCCGTTACAAGAATGTCTATCCCGGAATCGATCTCCTTTATTACGGAAACCATCAGCAACTGGAGTACGACTTTGCCATCTCTGCGGGAGCAGATCCTGGGCAGATCCAATTCGAAATCGGCGGCGCCAACCAGATTGAACTGGATACGGCTGGGAATCTCGTTCTGCAAACGAATAGCGGTGAACTACACTTCCAGACGCCTGCGATCTACCAGGAATCGCAAGGGCAGCGGGTGCCATTGCCGGGCGCTTATGTGATGAATGATGCTACGCACATCGCGTTCCATGTGGCGCAGTACGATTCGAGTAAGCCGCTTGTGATTGATCCTGTGCTGGTTTATTCGACCTATCTGGGCGGAAGCGGCGACGACCAACCCGAGGGTATTGCCGTGGATAGCACGGGCAGTGCCTACGTTACTGGCTACACGGACTCGACCGATTTTCCGCTGGCGAATCCAGGGTCAGTGCCTGCCGGCTCGACCCATGTCTTTATAGCGAAGCTTGATGCAACTGGATCGAATCTCGTGTACGCGGATTATCTTGGGGGGAATGGCTACGACTATGGCTTTGCGCTGGTGCTGGGTAGTTCCAATGAAGTCTATTTGACGGGCAGCACCACATCGAGCAATTTTCCCACGGTGAATCCTTATCAAGGAACATACCCGGGATCATACAACGTGTTCTTGACCAAAGTTTCTGCGGACGGTTCTTCGTTGCTTTATTCCACCTACCTTGGAGGAAGTGGTTCGGATCAGCCGGCCAGCATTGCGCTGGATAGTTCGAATGACATGTTCGTTGCAGGGACTACCACGTCCACCAATTTTCCGACAGCCAATGCTTATCAATCCACAGTGTCGACGAACCAGGGAGGAATGGCTGGCAACTATGGTTTTTTGACTAAGTTCAGCCCGGATGGGTCATCCCTGGTTTATTCAACTTACCTGGCTGGAAATACCAATGTCGCACTCAACTGTGGGGGAACGCCTTGCTGGCCTCAGCCTTACAGCGGAATCAACGGCATCGCGATCGATAGTACCGGCAATGCATATGCAGGCGGCATCACGAATACTTACAATTTCCCAACAACGACAGGCGCATACCAAACCACGGATTCAACGCCGCAACAGAATCCGATAGTCGGATTCGTAAGCAAATTCAGCGGCGCGGGATCTCTTGACTACTCGACATACTTCTACGAGTCCAGCGGCAGCCTGACAAATATTAATGCCATTGCAGTGGATAGCTCCGGGTCAGCCTATGTCACCGGCGTGGCTCTCAGCGACGGGACTTTTCCAGTTACATCCACCAGCATCTGCGACCCCAGTGTTTCCGGATACAATTGCAGCTACGCGTACATTACCAAGTTCGATCCGACAGGCGCGACGTTGCTCTATTCGACTTTTCTTGGGGTCAACAACGGGGCCAACCCAGCGGCAATTGTGCTTGATGCAAGCAACGATGCTTACGTGGCGTCGTCCACTCCCAACAGCTCGTTTAATATCGTAAATGGCATCGAGGCTTATACAAACGGAAGCGATCTGTTAATTGCGGAGATTGATCCGTTGGCAACTACGGAGATTTTTGCTACGTACTTTGGTGGGAGCACAGATGAATATCCCGCGGGCATGGCTCTTGATTCCAGCGGCAGCATCTACGTTACCGGTTCCACCGATTCAACCGACCTTCCGCTGACCCAAGGATCTTTCCAAAACAATCTTGGAGGCGGAACGGATGCCTTCCTGGTCAAGATCGGGACGAGCTCAGCCGCAGCCGTGGCCTTGAGTCCTAATCTGCTTCAATTTGCTTCCCAGGCTGTGTCTACAAGCAGCCAGGCGCAAACGACGTTGCTCCGCAACATGGGCAGTGCATCGTTGGCAATTTCATCGATCACAGCCAGCGGCGACTTTGCGGAAACCGATAACTGTGGAGCGAGCGTACCGGCGGCTGCGAACTGCACATTGTCTGTGACATTTACTCCGACAACGGCGGGCACGCGCACCGGATCAATCCTGATTGTGGATGCCGCAGCCGGTTCTCCCCACGTCATTAATTTAAGCGGAGTCGGTTCGGGGGCTATTGCCTCCCTCGCTCCGACAAGCTTGACGTTTTCTGCGCAGCAGGTTGGGAACTCCAGCGCGGCGCAGGCTGTGAGCCTGACGAATACCGGGAATGTGGCGATGAGCATTGGCACAGTGCAAACTACCGGTGACTTCGCCGAAACCAACAACTGCTCATTCACGTTGGCTGCCAGCGCTAGTTGCGCAATCAATGTCACTTTCACGCCGACTGCATCCGGAGTCCGCAGCGGAAGTCTGACCATCAGCAACAACGCTCAGGCCAGCCCGCAAAGCGTGAACCTGACCGGGACTGGTTCGGCGACCCCTCTTGCAATCGCTGTCGTAAGTCCCACCAGTCTGGCTTTTACCGGCCAGCAGGTTGGAACTTCCAGTACGACGCAGTCAGTGAGCCTGACGAACACCGGCGCTCTGACGTTGAATGTTGGCACGCTCCAAGTCTCGGGGGACTTTGCGCAAGTTAATAACTGTCCCGCCACGCTGGCTGCGAACGCCAGCTGCACCATCAATGTCACTTTCACGCCGACGGTCTCAGGATCGCGCAGCGGGAGCCTGACTATTACTGACAGCGCACTGACCAGTTCTCAAACCGTGAGCCTCAGCGGAAGCGGATCGGATTTCAGCCTGGCGAGTTCGCCAGGCAGCGACACCATCGACAGCGGCGCTGCGGCAAGTTATAAGCTGACGGTCTCGCCGGTTGGCGGATCGTTCGCCAATGCCGTGAAACTCACTTGCAGTGGACTGCCAGCGCAAGCGTCTTGTGGCTTTTCACCAAGCACAGTGACTCCGGGAGCGAACGCCGCTTCTGCCACATTGTCGATTACCACGGGAGCATCCGCGACCGCTGCGCTTCCAGTTCATTCGTCACACAGCGGCTCACTGTTTGCGATTTGGATGCCGCTGCAAGGGCTTGGCTTATTTGGGATGATCCTGGCTGCGCCGCGCTGCGACAAGAGAAAACTGCGAGTGCTTGCTGTGCTGGCTCTTCTGGTTGTGGTCCTGATCGCCATGACCGGGTGCGCTGGAGGAACTGGTATCGCACCGCCGAACCAGAACCAAAACCAAACTCAGACTACTGCTGGGACCTACACCGTAACGGTTACAGGCGCTTCGGGTAGCTTGCAGCACTCGATGCACCTGACCCTCGTGGTTCAGTAGGACTTCAGAGACTGGCTCGCTAGTTGCCGCACTTGATGTTTTGCATTAAATGTTGAGTGCGGCAACTTGCATCCTGACGCCGTCGTTGAAGTTGGGGAGAATCTTTGTGGATTGATGTCATCTTCATCGGAACCGCGGGAAAGAAATGGATCCGCAAGAATTACAGCCACTTTCCTCTTATCGCTCTGGAAATGACATTTGATGAAGAGGCGATCTAGACGTGAGCCGAAAATGGACGCGGACCAATGTTACTTACGCGGAAATAGCTCTTGTTGCACAAGTCTGTTTGACGCAGGAGTCAGTCCCAAGGTCTGATTGCTGTTTTCCGTCTCGGTGCTTCCATACATGGCGCGCTGGAATTCTGTCTCTTCGATAGCATTCATTTCGCGCCATCCCTTTTTTTCGATGGCGATCACGTAGCCACCCGGCCACGAGATGCACTGAACCGCGGAAATCACTGTTCGATGTTCGTGGGGACAACCGACAAGGCAACCATCCTCAGTGTGTGCTGCAAAATAACGGACCCTCTTCCTGGGGGATAAAAGAATCATGGCCAGACACTCCGTATTAAAACTTTCTTAGATGTTGATGCCCTGACTCCCCAGAGGACAAGGTATTTTGCGCACACTGAAGTCGTAGACCTTTAGTAAGCCACAATGGCAAAGTTGGTTTATCCGCCGTGTTTTCTTTTGGTTGGATATTTATAGTTGCAGTAGAAGTTGCACTCGCAGGCAAGACCGCAGGGGCTAAAGCCGGCGTTACGCTCGGTCCCCCTACGGCACGCCCAGGGAGTGCCCTGACACGAAACTTCCTCTCAAAGTGCACCGCTAGCCATCCAATACAGTAGCTCGCTGTATGCAGTTTTAATGCTGCTGCGAGGGTTTGGCTTATCAGGGTTTGTTATGGCTAGCGATCGGCTATGCGAGGCAGCTGCTCTTGCTGTCGATGCTGGGTTTTTATTGTGGTCCCGGTCTCTACAGTGCTCCGGATTCAACCTCTATTGCGCCCCGACCCAACCCCGGACCACCTCCGGGGCTGCACCAACACGATTGCAGGCACTTCGGTAATCTCTGGCACTGTTATCTCTAACTCTTAACCCTACGTTCAAGAAGTGTCCTGCCCCGTTCCCTTAGTTGCACGCTCTCATGTTCTGCGTAACGCCTTGCAGGCTGATGGCGGAGTTCGCGATCAGCGGCAAAGACCAGAACCTGCTGTGGTGTTTGCGCAGGTAATAAGCGGCGAATACGGATCCTGCGCTCTTCACTGCAGCGACCGCATAGGTGCGCCCGACCGTGGGGTGAGTTCCATACAGATAAGCGGACTCGACTTCTTCATTGCAAACGCCTGTCTTTCCGGCCAGCCAGTTCTGCCGGGCAAACAGTGTGGTGTAGGAGTCGGCGAAGGTGCTGCTGGTAGAAATGAAGGCCAGGGCGATGAATTTCTTGTCGATGGGATTGGCTTCCGGAATGCGTGCCACTTTAGCCGGCGCGGCAACTTCGAGCATCGCCGGGCTCATGCGGATGACGCTGCTGGGCGCCTCCGGAAGCTCGGCACCGAGTGAGATGGTAACCAGCGTGATTACGGTAAGAAAACTGATAATAATTGCTTTCATATACGTTCCTCCAAGGGGTGGCTTCGGTGCGATTCGCCTGTTCGATCTCAGGTTTTTATGAGTACCGTGGGCCATGTCCTGAAGATTACGCATCGCTGCTAAACCGCACAATCGCGAGAGGGTAATGGGAGGTAATAGATGGTAGTAACACAGGGTAATGACCCATCCTGGCGATTGGTCTTCGAGCCCCTGGCACTTTCGTGGGGTCCAATTGAGGTCCGGTCTTCGAGGCGAAGAGATGAAGGTCGCTACAGCGTGAAGCGGTCTTCGCGCGTAACGCTGGTTATTTCGCGGTCGCGGTCGCAGCCGACATGGTGGTTCCGGTTCCATTCACAGGAATCCGGACATAGAAGGTTGCCCCCTTGCCCAATTCCGTCTCAAAAGTCAGGCTCCCGCCATGCTTGTCCACGACAATCGCACGAGCCAGAGCTAATCCTTGTCCGCTGCCTTTGCCTACCTGCTTGGTAGTAAAAAACGGTTCAAAAATACGACCTTGAACTTCCTCTGGAATGCCCTTTCCGGTGTCGCTGATTGCCACTACAGCCCAGTCGCCGTCAGATGCGGTTTCGATATGTGTCTCCACGCATATCCGTCCTTTGTTGCTGGTTCCCTCCACGACGTCGCCGATGGAGTGGGCCGCGTTCAACAGCAGGTTTAGAAAGACCTGGTTCAGGTCGCCCAGATGACAAGTGATGAGGGGCAGCTTGGCTAGGTTCATCTCCACGTCGGCAACGTATTTCAGTTCGTTACGAGCCACCACGATGGTGCTTTGAATCGCAGAGTTGAGATCTGCCGCCTTCTTTTCCCGACCCTTGTCGAGGTGGGAGAAACTTTTCAAGGCTTGTACGATGGTGGCAACGCGGTTGACACCGTCGAGCGTCTGCTCCAAAGCCAGGGGAACTTCCCGAGTCAAAAATTCCAGATCGGATTTCTGACAGGCCTCTTGCACCGCGGCCAGCAAAACCTCGCTCACTCCCGCGCTTCGGATACCGGCGTACAGGGCATCGTATTTTCCAAGCAGCGCTGCCACATCCGAAAAGGCATCGCGCAAGAAACGAACGTTGTCACCAATGAACTGAATGGGTGTATTAATTTCGTGCGCCACGCCGGCGGCCAAACCACCTACGGCCTGGAGTTTCTGGCCGTGGAGTAGCTCCACTTCCATCCGGTTGCGTTCGGTTACATCCTGCGCGGCGACCAAGAGAGTGGGCAGCCCCGTGAGATCAACCAAATGGGCGTTCACCTCCACGTCAATAATCTGCCCTCCCCGGAGCCTGTGTTTTTGCTTCAAGGGGACACCGTGGTTTTCCGTAGCGTGCTGTATACCCGACTCTGGAGATTGCTCTGGCGCCAAAATATCCGCGATCTTCATTTGCAGGAACTCTTCCCGGCTATATCCGTAATGCCTCACGGCGGCATCATTCACCTCCAGGAAGCGTCCATTGGAACGCTCGCGCAACCAAACGGGAATAGGAATGGTGGCGAAGAGCTGCTGGAAATGCTCGTTGCTGGATTGCAAAGCTTCCTGCATGCGCATGCGCTCCTGCACCTCCTTGCGGAGAGCATCATTGATCTGCTCCAGTCCAGCGCTTGTCTGCAATGTGTTTAACATGTGATTGATCGCCTTGCCGAGTTGGGCGATTTCGTCGCCGCCTTCCACTGCAATACGCTCTGAAAGGTTTTTCTGTTGGCGAATTCGTCCCACCTCCGAGCTAAGACGGGTCAGAGGCGCCAGGACGATTTGGCGCAGCAGGGACATGGTGGTGAACGCGAACACCAAGCTGGCAATGCTCAGGGCTACAAGTAAATATTGAAGGCTGGTGACTCCCCGTTGATAGACCGCTCGGGGCATCTCTACCCGCACCCAAAGGGCAGGCCGGCGATGGATGTCTTTCAGGAGGGCGTAACCGGCGACCGAGGCCTTACTCAGCGGACGCACGTACGTGGACACCTGACCCGATTCAAGTGGACCGCCGGCATATTTGAAGTCCGGCGGCAGCTCAGGATCGGATGCGGGCGTCATAAGCAGCGACGAGAGAGTAGCCTCTTTCAAACTTGCCACCACGTCCGGGTCAAGATTGCGTACCATCACCAACACTCCCCGGATCGGTCCCTGCCGTTGACTGGTCAGGATGGGGCAGGCCGCAATCAGCGCCGGTCCATTCGCGAGCAGCACAATTCCACGCGCGGCAGAAAATTCAGTCCGCTCGCGCCGGGCCCAGTCGTCGGAAGTGAGCAATGTTCGCAACTCTTCAGGCACGTTGACCTCAGCGTTGTGCAGCTGGTCATAACCTTTGAGGAAGACGATCTTCCCCGAGAGATCGCTCAACAGAATGAAGTTGACTTTCAATCCTTGCAGGGTGTCATTTCCAAACTCCTGTTCGATATAGCTTGGCATGGGATTTTTCATGAAATCATAACTTCGGTCCCATGCGGCGTAATCGTTGGCTGTTTTGGTCAAATCAGCGATCGCATTGTCCAGTGCGGATTCTGTGCGTGTCATTGCACCCCGGGTTTGCACCTGCTCGAGTTCCAGATAGCTGCGCAGCAGCAGGTACCTGTCGACCTCGTACAGCACAGCCATCAGTGCTGCGACGGTGAGCAGCACGATGATCAACGTTTTCTGTACGAGGCTCATACTGGTTTCAGTCGTGAATCTGTTGCACAAGCTCGCGGAACTTGGCAAGCTGAGGCAGAACTCCCAGCGCCTCTAGACAGATGCGGTCTGACTCTCGCAGTTCGTAGCTTTTGGAATCCTCGTGAGATAACAAGTCAGCCACATAGACCGCCGTTGAACTATCAAAGCCTGAGTGGGGGATACGAGTGGGGTGGTGGTGGTGGGCGATGGCCTCAATTGCAAGGTTTGGAATGCCCCAGAGGCCAAGCAGGTAGGCACCGATCTCTGCGTGTGAAGTTCCGAGGATAAGTTCTTCCGCTTCGAAGACCCGGAGCTGGCGCTCGCTGGCCGCGGAAAGGATTGCGCAGAACTTATCAGGCATCTTGGAGGCAAGGACGAGCCGTCCGATGTCATGGAGAAGTGCAGCTAAGACGGTAACGTCCTTAGTTTTTGAGTCGACGGGGAGAATGGCGGCGATGGCGGCTGTGCGCTGCGCATGCTGTTGCATCGATTCGCAGATTCCTTTAGGAATACGCGAGTCGGGAACAAAAAGTCTGAAAGCTTCGGAGGTCAGCGCCAGGTTCTTCACTGTTTCCATCCCCAAATATCCCACCGCGCTGTGCGCGCTGGTAAAGGCCCGTGCCAAGCCAAAAAAAGAACTGTTGACCAGTTGCAGGACTTTTGCGGACATTGCGACATCCTGCTCAATAATCTTTGCCACTCCCTCGATCGAAGCTTCCGGAGATTGCACCGCCCGAGCCAAGGCGGCGTACGAAGTCGAAAGGGACGGAAGTTCGCCGATCGTGCCAACGATTTGTTGGATCTCTGGAGTGCGCATGATGTCCTGCAAGGCGCACACCCTCTCGATGGTGGCGTGAAGTTCAGCGGCGTTGCAGGGTTTGGCAAGGTAACGATGCGCCACCGGAACCGCGCGGGTGGTCAACGTGATTTCGGAATATCCCGAGAGGATGATTCGAGCCGCGCTCGGGAAACGGTCCCGGATATGAGTCAGTAGAGTGGCGCCATCCATTCCCGGCATCTTCATGTCGGAAATGACCACGTCAAAGCTGGCTGCCTCGCACGCCTGCAATGCCGCGTCGCCGCCGACCGCAAACTGCATATCCCAATGTTTGCGATCCGCATGCAGCATGCGGCGAATACCATCGAGAATTTTGCTTTCGTCGTCTACAAATAAAATGCGTTTCACGCGGACACCGCTTTCGTGGCAAGAGGCCTGGCTTCGTGGGGAAGGCGGATGATAAATGTTGTGCCTTTGCCCTCCTCGGTTTCGAAGTGAATGGTGCCGTTATGTTTGTCAACCACCACCGAACGAGCAATCGCGAGGCCCTGCCCGGTTCCTTTGCCGATTTCCTTGGTAGTAAAGAATGGGTCGAAGATTCGGGGGCGCACTTTTTCTGGGATTCCCGTTCCGGAGTCTTGAATCCGGATTTCGGCGCACTCCCGGCAATTGCGAGTCCGTATCCGGATCGTTCCTTTCTCCGAGCCTCCCTTTGCAACCGCATCGGCAATGGCGTGCGCCGCGTTGACGATCAGATTCAGAATCACTTGATTGAATTCTCCCGGCTGGCAAGAAATAAGAGGCAGGGCAGGATCGAAGTCGGTTTCCATGTCAGCCACGTACTTCCATTCATTCCGCGCGACGGTAATCGTGCTTTGAATTGCGTGATTCAGGTCCAGCAATATTTTTTCTTTTGTGCCTGGATGCGAGAACTCTTTCATGGCACTCACCAGAGTGGAGACTCGATTGATGCCTTCCAGCGTCTGTTCGATGGCCTTGGGAATCTCCTCAAGAAGATAGGCCGCGTCGATCTGTTCCACTTCCGTTGCCACTGCCTGAACGGTTTCGGAGGACATTGCATTGCCTTTTGCGGCCGGCAGCAATCGCTCGTATTGGACAAGGAGATTCTTCAGGTCCTGAAACGCTTCTTTGAGGAATCGGACGTTGTCCCCGATATACTGCGTCGGTGTGTTAATTTCGTGCGCGATCCCGGCCGCAAGCTGGCCCACGGATTCCAGTTTCAGCGCCTGGCGGAGTTGATCTTCCAGCGCGGTTCTATCGGTGATGTCCGAACCTATGACCAGCAGTTCAGTCAGGTTTTCATCGGCAACGTTAATCGACGTAATGGTCAGCCCCAGCAAACGCGTCTCCCCGTTCATTTCGAACGGAATCCGGTCGCATCGGCGCGATGTTTGCTCAGAACACCAGGAGCGGATTTCGGTCGACATGCCAGCCTGCTGCCATTTGACGCCGCAATCGGCGAGCTGCTTTCCAACTACATCGGTTTCAGACAAGCCGAACGAGGCTGCGGCTGCCGAGTTCCAGCGCGTAATCCGTGACTCGCGGTCCACACCGATAAGAATCGACGGCACGGCGTTAATGAAGACTTCCGCCCGCTGATGCGCCGCCCGCAGCGCATCTTCACCGCGCTTTCGATTACTGATGTCGCGTGCCACACCGGCAATTCCCGAGACTGCTCCATTCGCCGCCCGGAGAGGAACTTTCGTCGTCAGAAGATGGGTCGTGTTGCCCTCGCGATCTACGCCGTTTTCCTCCCTATTGAACAAGGGGCGTCCAGAGCGCATCACCTCTTGATCATCGGCAGCGTAACCTGCGGCAAGCTCGTTGGGGAACAAGTCAAAGACGGTCTTACCGAGCAGTTCTTCAACGCTGTTCGCTCCCAATATCCGGGCCGTGTAGGCATTTGTAATGAGGAACTTTCCCTGAGTGTCCTTTACGAACATGAAGTCGGGAATGTTGTCGATCAAGGTACGAAGGATGTTGCGCTCATCGTTCAGTTTGGATTGTTGAGCGGAGAGCCGGCGGTCTACGAGGGAAGTGATGACTACAAAAGCCAGGATGACAAAAATTACGACGATGATCGCGGAATTTGCCAGCGCCGAGATGTCGACGGAGTAAGACAAATCTGGCGATGGGCCACCGCGAGCGAAGCTGACTGCTGCCATCCCCGTGTAGTGCATCACGGGAATGGCCAATCCCAGGATGATGGCGATGGCGAATTTCGTCATTCCTCCGCGGTTCTCGTCCCGGGAAAAAAAAATGAGTTGAAGGCCGACAAGGGAGATGATGACTGCAAGAATGACCGACAAAGTCCACAGGCCTCGGTGGTAAGAGTGCATCGCTGCCATGCGCATCGCAGCCATCCCGGTGTAGTGCATGGTGGCTATGCCAATGCCCATAAATAGGCTGCCCGCGGCAACATGCAGCGGTGTCATAGGCTCACGACTAACCACATACAACGCGACGAGGGAAGCAAGGACTGCGGCTAACAGCGAAAACGCCACGGTGGGAGCGTGGTAGTAAACCTGTATTGGCAGGCGGAAGGCGAGCATTCCTGTGTAGTGCATCGCCCAAATTCCGCTGCCCATGGCGAATGCGCCGCCCAGCAGCCATCCGAGACGAGCCCGGCCTTGATTTGCAGTTACGCGTCCGGCGAGATCCAATGCGGCATAGGATGCAACAATCGCGATTACGACCGAAAGGCCGACCAGTCGATAGTCGTAGCTTCCCAAAATCGGAATCGTTCCGTTCATGCGTCAGCCTCGACGAGAGAGTCTCTGTCGCAAGAACATCGGCCCGAAACGCAGTTTGCTTAAACCCAGTGCAGAGGCGCTTGGCTGCATTTTGGAGGAATATGTCCTGAGTCACTGATCCATCGACGCCGCTTTGCCGATGATTTTGGTGTATCTAAGGAAGGCTCTCGTTGCTCCGTGAGCACGGCGCCGACGAGCGAAGTAAACTTTGCTGTGCCGACACGGCACCGCGAAGGACATACGAAAGGTAACCATGGCCGAGAAAATCCTGCTGGTCGACGATGATCCCAATATTCTTGACGGTTACCGACGCAGTCTGAGCCGCGAGTTTCAGTTGGAAACCGCGTTGGGCGGGCGGGAAGCCCTAAGACTTTCGGCTGAGAATGGGCCGTACGCGGTCATGATTTCAGATATGCGCATGCCAGAAATGGACGGTATCCAGCTCTTATGCGCCATTAAGGCCCAATGGCCAGATACCATTCGCGTCATGCTGACAGGAAACGCCGACATTGCAACCGCCATCAATGCCATTAACGAAGGCAGCATTTTCCGTTTTCTCAACAAACCGTGCAGCAAGGAAGTGATGGCCAAAACCCTGACCGCAGCCCTGTTGCAATACCGGCTGGTTACGGCGGAAAAGCAACTCCTGGAACAAACTTTGAGCGGCGCCATTCAAGTGCTGACTGAAGTGCTCAGCCTGGTCAATCCGGCGGCCTTCAGCCGTGCGGAACGCGCACGCCGCTACATCCACCATGTCGTAACCTTCATGAAGCTGGGAAATCCGTGGCAATACGAGGTTGCGGCCATGTTGTCGCAGTTGGGCTGTGTCACCCTTCCACCGGAGACCATTGATGCGGTGTACGCGGGGGAGAAGCTCTCCACGAACGAGCAAGGGCAGTATGACGCACATCCTCGGGTAGCTTATGATCTGCTTTCGAAAATTCCACGCCTCGAACCAATCGCGTGGATGGTCGAGCATCAAAACCAACTTCTTTCCGAAGCCGCGCCGGGGGACACTCAGGCCGCGGACATCCAGCGGGGTGCCGAGATACTGCGCCTGACCTTAGCCTACGAAAGACTCATCCATAAAGGGAGTTCACGAATTGAGGCGGTGCATTCGCTATCTCGGCAAAACAAGGACTTCAGTCCGGAATTTTTCGAAGCGCTCGTATTGTTGGATCCGAATGCCGAAGAGGGCGAAGTACGAAAAAGGCGAATTGACGACCTGGTGCCGGGCATGATCGTGCAGCAGGAAGTTCGAACCCCCGACAAAGTGCTGCTTGTGTCCAAGGGGCAGGAAGTTACTCCCGCGCTCATATTCAAGCTTAAGAATTTCCATGCACGACGATCGATTGGGGCAGACGTGACTGTCTCCATGCCCGCGACCAGCCTCTCATTTGTGAAAGGCGCCTCGTAACCGGGCGCGCGTCTGCTAAAAATATCCTCAAGAGTTGTCGATTCTGAAGGCGCTCGTATTGCGAGCCAAATGGTAGACTGCGCCTAGGCAGCAAGGCAAAATCAAAAAGAAAGCCAGGTCGATGGCCATCCGCGAGGAGAAAACGCGGAGAGATAAAGGAGAGGGATGAATAAGAAAACGGGCAAAAAGCGGGCGAAGAAGAGGGCGGCGAAGAAAAAAACAACTCAGAAAAAGGCGAGGCCGAAAAAGTCCTCTCGCAAAAAGGCAAATCTGAAAAAGAAGGTTATCAAAAAAACAGCCGCCGCCAACAAAAGGAAAACCCTAAAGAAACCGGTCCAAAGGGCTAGCCGAACTGTGGATCAGATATATCCGGATTCGAGGCGCGCACGAGCGCTTTCTGGAGAGCAATCGGGAGATTTGCAGGGGTTGTCGCGAGCTGAGGGAGCTGATTCGGAGAGTGTCGACGAGTTGCTCGAAGAAGGGAATGCGTTCGAGGCCGATGCAGTGTTGGGCGTGGAGAACGCCGATAGGGCCGAGGGGGAAGAAGTGCACACGCACGAAGTTCCCGAGGATGATGTTCCCAAAGAATATCTGGACGAAGACTGACTCAGCAGCCAGCAGGCGCAGATAGCGGACTGGGGCCACGATTGTGGAGCTAAGTTGTGAGCAATCCCAGGTTTGTCACGCGATCTTCGCGGCCGGCTAAGGAGTAGTCCGCCCATGCTGGTGCCTCGCGGAAGTTGTGGCATCATAAGGTGCGATGGCAAAACCTCGTCGTAGTATGAACTCCCTGCCGCTAGACGACCCGCTCTTTGCCGTGCAGCAGCGCAAGGTCGTGCCGCATGAGTTTGTGCTCGAGGCGGTTGCCTCGCTGTCGCCCAGGACTCGTCCTCTGTTCGGCTGTCTCGCGATTTATGTTCAAGAGAAAATTGTTTTGGTCTTGCGTGACAAGCCCGACACGACAGTAGACAACGGAGTGTGGCTCGCCACCACAATTGAGCACCACGAGAGTCTGCGCCGTGAGTTCCCGAACATGCGATCCATCAAGGTACTCGGGAAGAAAGTCACGGGCTGGCAAGTTCTTCCGGCCGATGCGCCGGATTTCGAGGAGGCGGCACTTCATGCTTGCGAGCTTATCGTCAGCAGGGATCCCCGAATCGGTAAGGTGCCAGGGGGCGCGGAAAAAATCGCAGGCGAGGCCCAAGAAAGCGCGCGTCAAGCAAAGGAGAACGGGAGAGTGAGCGAAGTGGGAGGAGGCGTTTTATTCTTGCGCTAGAACCTGATCGAGATGTTTTATGGAGGCGCAAGAAAAAAGCGTCCCAGAGGTTCGGTCATGGGACGCAAGTTCTGATTTAGCTTGAACAGCCCGAACAGCCTCTCTTTATTTTGTTAACGGCACTGTTCAACCACAGCCTAGATTTATCGCAGGCCTGCGTAAATAGCTCCGGAGTGCGAAGTGCCGTCACGTCCGTGCCATGATTGCAGAGAATTCACGTTTGTGATTTGTAGTCTAGAGTGGAATCAGCGGCTTCTTGATCCGGTACCGGCTTTCGAGCCAAGCGTGCAGAAGTTGAATGTCGAAGGGCGGAATCCGGGCAAATTCGCAGCCGGCTGCGCCATACTCTCGATTCCACAGAACACGCCCTTGGATGGAGATTTCGTTCTTTAGCCCCGGCAGCCGCATCCGAAAGGACAAGACACTGCCAATTTGCAATTTCTCCTTGCAGGTGAGGCCCACTCCTCCTTCGCCAATGTTGGTGACCGTCACTTCGAATATGCGGTCGCTTTCATCAGTAGCCACAACCGGCGTCATCACGGCGAACCGAGTGTGCTTCCGATAGTCGCGCACCATCCTGGAATACGCGGCTCGCAGAGACTTCGCTCCAGATTCAAGGGTTACCGGCTTGCAGAGAACTACGTGCACACCGGGCACAAGACGATCGACGGTTGAGATGGCAAGAACCGTGGGCTTTTGCCGCACGTGGGATTCCCAAATTTGCCGCAGGAATTCCGAAGATCTGTCAGCTTCGAGATCGATCACGACGAGATCCGTGCCACCGTCTGCCAGCAGATCGGCAGCATTCGAAGGAGTCGGGCAGATATTCGTCGCGATGGAGAAATTCTGAAGCAACCGATCCATTGTGTTAAAGACAGTGGGATCGGGTGAAAAAAGTAAACACTCAAATGCCATTTCCGGGGTCATACTTTATTTTTCCTGCGGCGCAGAGTCGACGGTCTTCGGCTGGAAGAACGTCGATCAGCTCCTACTTCTCTTTAGCACACAGGCTTCCAAATCTCGGGCGATAACTCACTGATCATGGTGCCCTTACTATCGGGGTGTAAGCGCAGATATCCGGTTTCGGGGAACAGTGTCTCGAAATCGCACACTTAGCCCATGGGCTGGCTCAGATCAGATGTGTAATTGCGACGGCGAGACCGCCAGGAAGAGCGGTTTGTGCGGGGGCTAGCGGCTCAGACTGTACTTACGCCTGACCCGGTTGGCGAACATGGCCCCGAGGGCGAAGCCCAACAAGCCTCCGAAAAATGCCGCAGTGAGCAGGGCGCCCAGCGATAAATGACCGTTGCTTGGGCCAAAGCGGGCAAACAGGAAGGAAATGTACGCCATCGTCCCTGTCCAAAAAGCGAGCCGGAGATACATAAGCAGCGACCTCGGTCGGAATTCTACCACGAATTCCCGGTGATTTCGCAAATCCGGAAGGGTCATTGCAGTCACGGGCGCTCCAAGAGCGTATGTCATCGAGGGGGGCTTGGGTGGGCAGTCTACCATCGCCGAAAACTATTGCTTAAGGACGCCCGACCGTGCGGTTGCCACCAGCCGCCCGGTTCGGCACATGGTTGTGCAATCGAATTCGTAGGTGGCGCCGCAGACAAGACAGACTTGATAATCCTGGCCCTGGGCTCCAGTGTGTGGCCACGAAAATTGGTGGCGGCAAAACAGCTGCAAGAATCGCGTTAACAGAAGTGGAATCATGCCGCTCTACCCCGCTTGATTGAAGTGTGATCTCAGAGTAGCTCAATATCCGTCGTCGCCCTCCAGTTTCTAGTTCATGCCACACGAGCAGATGGCCACTGCCTGGTCTCATTACCCCTTCGCCTGGCCCCTAGGCGGATCGTTTTGACCAGCAGGTTGGGATGAATTTTCAGACTGTAGCGCACGCTTCCGGCAGTGGCATCCGCCGGGAGATTGGATCAGGCCGTTATTCAGGCCGTTATTCAGTCCGCAACGCGCGGATGGGATCGAGATGGGATGCGCGCCATGCAGGAAGTAGACAGGCTGCGACTGAGATGAAAGCGAGCAGGGCGACGGCGAAGGCAAAGCTCAGCGTATCGAGGGGGCTGACCTCGAATAGAAGTTGTGACAGTATGCGGGTCAGCAGCACGGCCACACCGATGCCGAGAAGCGCTCCGGTGCCAGTAAGCGCCAGGCCCCGCCGGAATATATGCGACATGACGCTGCCGCGGGTCGCACCCACGGCGATGCGGATACCAAATTCCCGGGTTCTTTGCAGAGTGGTGTAGGAGACGATACCGTAAATACCGATTGCGGAGAGTAGCAGAGCCAGGGCTGCGAAAGATCCGAGCAGAGAAAGACTGTATCGTCGCGGAGCCATCGACTGGGAGACAACATCCTGCATGGTTTGCATATCATCAATGGGCTGGTCGGGCGCTACAGCGTGAATCCGGGCGCGGATACTGCTTTCCAATGCAATGGGGTTTCCCACGCTACGGACGTATATCCTCATGGTCGCCATATCATGACTGGTCTCGTCCTGCAGATAGGGCATGTAGACTGCCGGCGCGATCGGTAATTCAAGCGGTCCATATTTCATTCCTCGCACAACGCCAACTATTTCGCGCATACGCGAAGACGATTTGTTTGTTCTGCCGGGTCCGGTGTAGTTAATGGCGATTCTCTTGCCGATGGGATTTTCTCCCGGCCAGTATTTGCGCGCGGCTTGCTCGTTGATGATGACCACGGGCGCAGAATCGGCGTCGTCACCGGGCGTGAACAAGCGACCCTGCATTAGAGGAGTTCCGCTTACCCGAAAGAAATTAGAGCTCATCCAGCAGCCCTGCGCGGGCGGCGCATGATTGGGGTCATTGGGACGGTCGCTGAATATGAGGGTGGCAAAGGCGGCGCTTTGACCGGGTCTGCAGTCTGCCAGAGCCGCAGCACGCACACCGGGAAGGGTGGCTACGCCTTGAAGAACATCTCTCCAAAAAGGGCGTCCCTCAGGAGTGTAGTAGTTTGTGCGCAAATATGCCTTCAGCATGCGGTCGGGTTCGAATCCGGGATCGACGCGCTGTAAGCGCCAGTAGCTATGCAGCAGCAAGCCAGCGCAAATGGATAAGACCACCGAGCAGGCAATCTCGGCGATGACGAGGCCGGAAAAAGACCGTTGATGCGACTTGCCCGTGTCGGTCCGTCCCGTGCGCATTGAGGAAGCGAGGTTGAGAGCTGAAAATGTCAGGGATGGCGCCCAGCCGAAAAAGAGTGTGGTGGCGGCGGCAACTGCGCCGGTGACGAGCAGTGTGGTTCCGTTCAAATGGACACCATCGAGTCGAGGAAGGTCTAACCCGGGAACATAGGGAAGGAAATGGAGAGCCAACCATGCGACGAAGATGCCCGGCGAGCAGGCCAATAAGGTAAGCACGAAACCTTCCACGATCAACTGCTGCCGCAAGCGCTTGTGAGCCGCTCCCAAGCTTAACCTCAACGCCATTTCTCCACTGCGCCGGGCGGCCCTGGCCAAAAGTAGAGCAGCAAGATTGATGCACGCCACGATCAGCACAAGAGCGACGGAGAACATAATAATTCGCAGCTGGGTGCGCACGCTCCCGACCAAGTCATCTTTCAGCGGCGTCAGTCGCACTTGAACATCCGGTGGCTCGCCCGGAGCGCGGCGCAGAATTCCAGTTAACTCCGCCTGTGCCATCGCGGGTGTTACTCCGTCTTTGAGTCGGCCAATGACGGTAAGAAATTTGTTGCTGCGCCACTTGCCAAATTCCCAACTGGGGCGCGTGTTGTGTTCGGGCCAGACATCGGTTTCAGGAAACAGGTCAGGCAGGGGTGGTACGACACCAATGATAGGCATGGCATCACCTTGAAGATGAATGATGCGGCCTATGACATGGGGATCGCTGCCCAGTTCATGCTTCCAGAAACGATAGGACACCAGAATTGTGTCATTCTCGAGGTTCGAGTACTCGCTGGGGGTGTAGAAGCGGCCCAGGTATGGACGGACGCCCAGCATCGCGAAGAAGCCCTCCGAGATAGCGGTGCACTCGACCAGCCTCGGTTCACCCTCGCCTGTCCAGGTGTAGGTGAAGTCCGGGAGGACCGACACGATATGTGAAAACGATGTGCTTTGATCTTGATAGTCCAGGAAATCCGGTCCGGAAGCGGCAATGCGAGGACTTCCCTGTGAATCAGAGCGCGCCCATACGGCTTGCAGCCGGCTGGACCGCGGAAATGGCAATGGCTCCAGCAATATGTGGTGGACGACGCTGAAGATCGCGGTATTGATGCCGATTCCGAGAGTCAGGGTGAGCACAGCCGTCACGGTGAACCCGGGGGACTTGCGCAGCTGACGCAAGGCAAACTTTACGTCGGCGAGAATCGATTCGAGCGTAGGCCACATCCACACCTCGCGGCTGCGCTCTTCGATAAGAACTGCATTGCCGAACTCACGCCGTGCCTGGTACTCAGCTTCCTTGCGCGGCATGCCTGCGGCAACTAACTCTTCGACCTTCTCGCTGAGATGGGCGTGAATCTCCTCGGTGAGATCGTCATAGATCTGGCGGCGCGCGAAAAGTTGCCTGAACAAGTTCATGGCTAGACCCTAAGACTTGGCAGGAGAAAGCACGAGTGCGATTCCGTCCAGCATCTGTTCGAAGCGTGAGACCTCGCGTTGCAAATGCTTGATGCCGGCTGGAGTGATCCGGTACGTGCGAACTCTGCGGTTGGTCGCAGATATTTCCCAATCGGCCTTGACCAGGCTTTCCTTGAGCATGCGTTGCAAAGCGGGATAGAGCGAGCCTTCTTCCACCTGTAACAGGTCATTGGATTGCTGCTTGATGTGCTGCACCAGCGCGTAGCCGTGCATGGGCTGGCGGCGCAGCGACTGCAGGATCATCATTTCGAGCGCCCCGGGAAACAAGTCGCGGTGTGCAATTTTTGTGGAGGAGGGCATAGGCATATTTCGATCATGCATAGAGTAAACTAGTGTTAAAGCACCTGTCAACCCGGAACCGTGCCGTGAGGGTTAGTGAGTGCCGGGCGGTAGTTATTTGGAAATGAAAGGGCGGAGCGGTTGGCTGCGTTAGCTTTACGAGATTTGTTTTGACTTTACGGACAGCAGTTGGAGCACGCGAGGTCAAGTGGAGAGTGAGAGTTTAAGGGCGCGGCTCAGATGCGAAGTGAGCCGCTGCCGAGGTTAATACTGCCAACTCACGCCGGGGTAGAGGCTGGGGACGCGATAGGCGCGATAGGCGGTAGCGGTGAGCGGCGTGATATCCATTTTCCAGACGATCTGCGGAGTAGAGGTCTGGGTGACTTCCTGGACTTCTGACGCGACACCGGCATTGGGGGGTACTAATGGTGCATTCAAATCAAATTCGACGTTGTCATTGCCTAACTGATTGATACTTCCTCCCCAAACTCCAAAGTATACGAGCGGATCGGCCCAGAGCAGATTGGCAACCATTGCGCTCTCGTCAAGTTGAAACAAGGTGGCTCGAGAATAACAGGAAGGAGTAGCGCCACCGGGCGGCGCCTGAAGGCAGAGCTCGCCATCCTCATTGAGGACACGGTTATCTCCGTTGTCCCAGATGGCCAGAGTAGTTTGCGAGCCGTTCTGGCTAACGAGCGTGGGGAAATGCTGGAAAGAAAACCAGAGACTGGGATCGTCGCTAGGGATGCCGTCTTGAGTAAAAGCGAAGTCGCCCTGGTAGCCGAGCTTCCAGATTATGTTCCCCGTGCCAGCGCCGTTGTTGTAATCAATTTTGATAACCCACGACTGATGACGCATGGAAAAGAGGATGTTACCGTCGGCGGGAGAGTAGACGAGAGCGTTGCCGTGAGTCCAATCGGGCAGGCCGTTCAGGTGGCGGTTTATATCCAGGTGATCGAAGGTATCCCAAACCCAGACTGGATCCCAGTTCTGGTCCAAGTCGATTAAAACATCGCCCGCGACTGAGATTGTGCCCGGGTACCCTGGAAGGTTGGTGAAGGGTTCATAGTGTTGGGCGAGAGCGATGATGTGACCATTAGCAAGCGGAAGAATGTCGTGATGAAAGGAGGTGATTTTGAAATTGTATCCGGCGGCTTCCAACTTTGTGTTGAGGGCTCCGACATTGATTCCACCAATCGTATTTCCGATCAGATCTATTTCGCGCAGAGTGGAATCGGTCGGCGCAAGAATACTGACCAGGATATGGCCATTTGGAAGAAACTTGAATGGAAAGGCATAATTACCTGCTCCTACGTCGTAATACCAGATGGGATTGGCGTCACGGTCGGTGAAATAGGCAGGCGTACCGGGCGCGATGACATCAATCATTTCAATCCCTGGGTTTTCGCGAGAAGTAGTGGAGGGGCTGGGACGGGTGACGGTGAGAGTTGGAAAGGGCAAGGAGGGAAGTGGGCCGGTGGTAAAAGTCAGGTCGGGAGTTGCGGAAGCATTGCCGCCCGTACACTGAATTTGAGAGCGCATGTGATAGGTGGTGGAGGCCCGCATGCCTGCGACCAGAATTTTTGTTTGCTGGAGGGTCCGGGCGTTGGAGAACATGGGCGCGACGGCATACCAAGGAGTGGTTCTGCCATAGGAAGTGTCGGGGCCGAATTCGACCATGGCCTGACCGGGACAGGGGCTGTCAACAATAAATTGAGCGACGAGAGGGTTGGCTGTAGGCTGGATATATGTATGGGGTGCCGGGTCACTGGTTCCGGAGCCTCCTCCGCATGCAATCGTGAAACCCAGGAAAGTGAATGTCGCGAACACGAGAAATGGCTGTAGCGAAGCCAGTGCCTTCATCGTCTGTCCCCCTCAAAGTTAAGAACCGCAAACCGGGATGATCTGCGCCATCATCTCGGCAGACAAATCTAAATTGTCCAGAATGGTATCCGAAGATCGCGAAATTCGCACGAAAGATTAGAGTGATTGCGGTGAAACCTTCTAATTATTGGCGAGAGAGGGCGATGGACGGGGCCTGATTGGGGTTTTCGAAGAGGCGGGCTTGGGGGGATTTTTCTTGGCGAGGGCGGCGGTGGCGGACTTGTCGGCGAGTTTCTTTTTGTTGAAGTCGCGTACGATGCGGGCGACGTAGGCTTTGGTTTCGTAGTAGGGCGGAACGCCGTGGTATTGGTCGATGCGCTGCGGGCCGGCGTTGTAGGCGGCGAGGGCTTTGATGAGATCGAAGTTGTAGCGCTCGAGGAGTTCGCGGAGATAGCGGGTGCCGGCTTCGACGTTGGCTTGCGGATCGAAGGCGTTGCGGACGCCGAGTTGCGAAGCGGTTTGGGGCATGAGCTGCATCAATCCCTGAGCGCCTTTGGGAGAGACGGCGCGCACGTTGAAACCGCTTTCGGCGCGGATGACGCTGGTGACGAGATCGGGATCGAGTTGGTACGTGCCGCTGGCATCGTGCACGGCCTGATTCAAATCGAAGGGACGCGCGGCGGTTGCGGCGGAGGGTTGCGGCTGGGGGCGAGTGGCATTAGTTGCTGCTGTCGGGGCGGGAGCGGGAGTGTTGGGGATGGCTTCGAAGTGATCGATTTCGGAGGTGGGGATGTCGATGAAGTTGGATTGATCGCCGTCTATGTAGAGGCGGGTGATATCGCCCATGATTTTGCGGCGCTCGTGGCGGATGGAGAATCCGTTGCGAAGGACGGCGGAGTCGGCGGCTGGGCAGGGAATGGAATTCAGGGTAATCAGCAGGAGAGCCCAGAGTCCGAGTTGGAGGGATGTTTTCATTCCAACAATCTTAAGAGTACTTATCCCACCGGCTAAAGCCGCTTATGCGTTGGGGGCTTTTTCGCAGCGCTGAAGCGCTGCGCCACCCAAAAAACTGAGAACCAGGGTTCACCCAAAACCGAAATCAAGAACTAACTTCCAAACCAACAATCAAGAAGCACAGTGTTCTGCGCGAGCAGCAGTTTATACATGCTAGTCCTAGCCGGTAACAATGTCTGCCAGGGCGGCGGCGACGCCGCAGTGGTCGTTGCCCAGGGTTAGTTTCCAGCCCCGGGCGCGGAGCTCCTCGCAGGCATTCCCCATGATAACCGGATGGCCGGCGAACTCAAGCATTTCGATATCGTTATGATTGTCACCGATGGCCATGACCTCCGCGCGAGCATAGCCGCGATGGGATGCCCAGCGTTCCAGGGCGTGGCCTTTGGAGCAGCCAGAGTTGAGGATATCAATCATAGAGAGGTTCCGGTCGGGGTATTCGGTGCGGAGGACGGTGATGCGGTTGTCCTCCTCCATGCCGGTGGCTTCGAGAGCGCGCAGGGCCTCGACCATGCGCGCCGTGGAGCCGCAGAACATAGCTTGCACAGGGTCGGTGACGAGAGCATTTTCGATGGGCACGACAAAGTCGATGTATTGGGTGTTTTTTCCCAGCCAGCGACGGATGCTGAGGTTCAGCACGTCGAGGTTCTCGACGACGATGGCGCCTTTGGTTTCCTTATCGAAAGTAAGGACGGTGTGGCTGCGAAAAGCCCGCATGGCGGTGCATAGGTCGCGGCAAGTTTGACGAGGCATGAGGTCGCGGTGAAAGGTTTCTCCGGTGAGGGAGCGGGTGACGGCGCCGTTGGAGCTGATGAGCCAGAGATCAAAGCCGATTTGCTGGGCGATGGGGAGCGCGAAGGTGTGGCGGCGTCCGGTGACGAGCACGATCTCGATGCCGGCGGCGTGAGCGCGGCGGAGCGCGGCGAGATCGTCGGGGGAGATTCGGAATTGGGGATTGAGCAGGGTGCCGTCGATGTCGGTGGCGATGAGGCGGATTGGCAAGCGCATTGCGGTTGCGGGGTCTGGCGCCAGCAGAGTTGGGTCTTGATTCACTTGTTTATTGTGACATAGGTGGCTGGGGCGGAGATTCTGTCGGGGAAATCCGTTGCACAATCGGCGCGGAATCCCACGTCTCGCAAATGCGGCGAGACGTGGGGCACCCTTTGTCCTGATAGTGCAAGCGAGGGATCCCTTCAGGCTTTTTTTCGGTTGGCTGCTTTTTGTTCTTCTTCTTTTTTTCTTTTTTCGAGGGCGGCGGGGAAGTTGATCAGGTTGTAGGTGGAGACATTGTGAGCGTTGCCGACCAAGGTACGAATGGCGATACGCAGTTCGGCCATTGCGCGCTCCAGCTCCGGGCCCTCGGCCGTGGACACTAAGGCACACAATTGGCGCACGCGCTCGTCTGGGGGGATCACCGCCACGTTCTTAGCATGGCAGAACCGCGCTGGAAATGCTGTACTGCGATTCGCGTAGGCGGCCCTACAGCGTTTGCCTAGGGCGCCAGAGGAGGTAACAGGATTGTGGCGTGATATATTGCGCATTCGATGGGCGCACTTTTCTTTTTCTTGCATGGGTGGGGATTTCTGCTCCAGGCGGTGGCGATTGTGCATTTTATTCGCCGGCGGCCGGATACTTACTGGATTTTTATCATCTTGTTCCTGGGATGGATTGGAGCCGCCGTCTACATTGTGGCGGAAATGATTCCAGACGCGGGGTTGCTGCGCGGGTCATTTCAGGCGTTTCCACGGCGGCGGCGGATCCATGAGCTGGAGCGGGCGATCCTGGATAATCCATCGGCCGGAAATTATGAAGAGTTGGGATTGCTGTATTTAGATGATGGGGATTTTGCGCGGGCGCGGGGATGTTATGACCGGTCGATTTCGCAGCGGTCGGATTCGATGGATCCGTTTTACCGGCGGGGAGTGGCGGAAGTTGGGATGGAGGACTTTGCGTCGGCGGTGCCGGATTTGGAGCGCGCGGTGCAGGCCGACCCGAGCTACGACTTCCATCGCGCGATAGGGTTGCTGGCGCATGCCTATGCGCAGACGGGACAGGCGGAAAAGGCGGCGAAGCTTTTTCCGGAGGCGACGAGAATTTCCACGAGTTCGGAAACCTACTACAACTACGCGGTGTTTTTGCAATCGCAGGGCCGAGTGGATGCGGCGCGGCAGTGGGTGGAGAAGATTATCGACAAGCGGGCGACGATGCCTGGGTATCAGCGGAGGCGGGAGCGGGGCTGGTTCCGGAAGGCCTATGCGTTGAGGGCGCGGTTGCGGTTGTAGGGGCGAGGAGGATTCATGAGGTCAAGAGTTATGAGGTCCAGATTTATGAGATCTATCACCGGACGTTTGGTTGTTTTTGCGATTGCTGGTTTTGTTGTTCTGATGTGGCGCGGCCGCCGCGTGGATAGCGTGGTCATGGCGCAGCAAGGTTCAGCGGTGACGGCCACGCGGCTCTACACGGGGGATGATGGGCTGACTCATGCGGAGCAGGTCGAGATGAAATTTTCTCCCGTCGCTGGGGCGCCGGCAACTCTGGAAGAGTCAGAAAGAGTGAAGCCCTCCAGTTCTTACCTGGTGCGGACGGCTCCTGGGTACTTTCACAGTTGGCGCAATGCGGACGTCCACCGGTGGGTAATCCCGATCAGTGGGCGGGCGGAGATTGAAGTGGCGGGAGGGCAAAAGCTTTACGCAGAGCCTGGGAAAATCATTGAGGCCGACGATTTGAAGGGGAAGGGGCATACTTTCCCGGTTGTGGGCAACGAGGATTGGGTGGCGGTGTTTGTGGATATGGGGCAGTAGGGGAGTTCTCTTGAGATTCATCTTCATTGTGGAGCTAAAGCCCCGAATCATTTTGGAGCTTTACGCGGCGCTGAAGCGCCGCTCTTCCACTTAGTAGCGGTCGTTGGTGTCGATGTTGAAGCCGAGGATGGCGTTGACTTCGACGGGTTGGGCGCCGCGGGTAGCGGGGCGGAATTTCCAGCCGGGGAGGGCGGCCATGATTTTTGCAGTCATGGTGGCGGGGCCGGGTTCGAGGACTTGCAGATTTCTTAGATTGCCAGAGGAGTCGAGCCTGCACTTGACCACGAAGCGAGCGCGCGGGATATTGAGGGGCAGATCGGTGCGAAGGCCCTCGGGACCAACGAGGGCTCCGGCGCCGGAGTGCGCGGCAGGGTCGACTTCGGCGAACTGCATGACGACGGTGCCGATTCTGGTATCGACGTAGACGGTGTAGTTATCGCCGGGGAGCTTGCCGTAGAAATCGAATGCTCCGCCGGAGCGAGAAGTGGCTACGATGGTGATGGCGGGGCCTTCGTCTTTTTTTACCGACGAACGGCCGGGCAGGTTGGGGGCGTTGCTGTTCCCGGAGTCGAAGCTGGGCAGCGTGACGACCGTTGTTGTAGTGCTGCCGCCGCGAACGTCCACGCCAGCGGCCGCGGGTGATCCGGTGGGCGCGGTGCCAGCGCCGCCGGGGCCGGGAGTGGGAGAGATTCCTGCGCGCGCGTTGGGATCAGAACCGCGTCCTGCGCCGGATTTTCCCGCGCCAGAGTTCTCTCCGGCGAGACCGCTGCCGGGACCTTTTCCATTGCCGATGCTGGAACCTGTGCCTGAGCCGCCGAGGCCTGGCTCATCGCCGCCGGATGGAGACATGGCGAGCGAGCCTTTTCCACCATTGCCGGGAAGTCCGTGTTGAGTGCCAGGGTTGGTGGATAAGACTACTCCGGAGTTGTCAGTATTTCCGCCAGTGCCTTTGGGTGGGGCGAGTGGCTCGCCGATGTCACCGGGGCCACCGAGGCCTGCGCCGCGTCTACCTGTGCCTGAGCCGGAAAGTCCTGAACCAGAGTTGGCTGATGGTGGAGGCGGAATGACGTTGCTGGCGAGAAGGCCGCCGTTGCCCGAGCCGACGGAATTTCGAGAGTTTGAGGCAGAGCCACCGCCACCGACAGAAGGTGGCGGTGGGATGACTGAGGATGCGCCGAGCTGCGTGCCCTGGGATCGTCCGGAGGGCGAACCGTTGCGAGTGGGACCGGAGCCGCCGACGGATGGCGGAGGCGGAATGACATTCGCGGCGAGAGAATTGCCTGCGCCTCCCGAGGAATTACGCGAAGTTCCCGCGACGGCGGAGTCGGAGACGTTGGGCGGAGGCGGAACGACATCCTGGGTGCCGAAAATTTTGCCGACGAGGCTGCTGAGAATGGATCCGTTGGCGGCTTGCGTGGGCGGCGGAGGAATCACGTTGGGCGCCGAAGAGCGGATGCTGCCGCTTTCCAGGCGGCGGAGGTCATGGGGAGAATCGGCGGAGGGCGGAGGCGCGATGACGGAGGGCGCGGGCAGGTTAAGTCTGGCGGTGCGCGCGGAATCACGTTCGGGAGCGGAAACGGGCGGTGGCACGACGGCAATATTATTCATCCGCACCGGCGAACGAGAGACTTCGCGGGTCGCGACAGATGGTGCGGGGGCGATCACGCTGCCGTTGAGAGATGGAGCGGAGCGCGACTGATCGGCGGAGACGCGGGTGGATGCGGGCGCGATCACGGTCGAGTTTAAGGATGGCGTGGCTCGGGTGCGGTCGCGAGCGATGTTGGGAGCTGGAGCGATGATGCTGGGATCGAGCCTGGGCGCGTAGAGCGTGTGTTCGGAGGTAATGTTGGGCGCGGGGGCGACGATCGACGCGCTTAGAGACGGCGCGCTGCGCGATTGGTCGCGGGCGACGTTGGCGGGTGCGGGAGCGATGACGCTGGAGGAAAGACTTGGAGCGGCGAAGTTTGAGTGCAGGCCTTCGGACGGAGGCGGTCCGGGAACAGATTTGAAGGCGAGAAGATTGGCGACGGCGCTATTCGAAGACGGAAGCTTGAGATTGGGAGCGTCGACGACTTTCTGGGCGAGAGAAGCGCCACGCGCGACTTTGATGGTCTGGGTGCGGTGATGGGCCTGCTGGCCTCCCGCGCGGCCAGTGGCTCCGGACTGGGCTCCACCTAAATCCGCGGTGCGCGGGAGTTCGTCGGCGGAATAGTAGATAACTTCGTCAGGCTGGAGGCTCGGTGCGGCATAGGGGCGCAGATGGGCGATCTCGGTGGGAAGAACCATGAAGACGAAGATCAGAAATGTTTGCAGCAAAAAAGCGCCAGCCAGGCCACGGTAGGAAAGAATGCCGATGGGAGCTTCTCCCGCGAGACGGGGGCCGGAGCGCGCGAAGGCGGGGCCGATGGAGGTGGTGAATTCCTCCCAGCGGGGGGTCCAGTCGACCAGGAGCCGGGGAGCGTCGTGGAGGTAGACCACTTTTACATGGTCGAGTTGGAGAGTGTTGGGCAATGGGTTAATTTGGGTCGTTCCGTCCCTACGGGACTCGTTCTGGTTTTTTCTTTCTCACCCGGCACTTCCGTGCCGGGCTTTCACATTCCGCCCTTCGGGCTGGAATTTGGTGATGCGATTCCTCGTCTTTTCCAACGAGGACTCGGTTCTCCTCCACATACTAAAGTTCTTCCTAATTGTCTTTACTTGGGGCGCGGCTGAAGCCGCGCCCCTTCAAAGCAGATCAACTTTGAGGGGCGGTAAAGTCAGTGAGTCTCCTTCAATTTGATTTCAATCGTGTCGCCCAACTCGGTATCAGTTCTGGCCAGCGTGTGTCCGGGAAGTTCCAGGACGGAAGCGGCCTGCATTCGGATGGGGGAGAAACGCCAGGGTTGGAGGTTGTGCTCGACGTGCACCACCGTCCCCGCGCGGTCTAGAT
>JBAUVJ010000182.1:0-13178 GCA_049583165.1 Candidatus Sulfotelmatobacter sp.
TTCCAAACAACTCGTGCGGACCTTGCTCTCCGCGCCGAAACCCATGCCTTTCATACAAATGAATTGCCGAGTGGAGAAAGGGAGTTGTGCTTAGAAATATCCGTGTGCATCCCTTTTCGCGGGCCCAAGTTTCTGCCTGCCGCAGAAGAGAGGCTCCGAGGCCGGATCCGCGCGCTGACGGCAGGACCGCCATGCCTCGAAGGTGGGCCGCTTGGCCTTCTACAAGAGTTGCTACTGTTCCGAGCACCCTGCCGTCGCGCAGAGCCAGCCACACCGGGCCTTCTTGCATGCGCGATAGAATCTGCCCCGCGTTGGGAGTCGTCGCGGCGAAGCCCCCATCTGAGTAAAGAGCTTTGAACTCTATGAATGCCTCGTGCAGCACTTCGGAAATCGCGGATGCGTCTTGCGAATCCGCGCGACGAATCTCAACTTCTGCTCGCAACATCTTCGTGTTCTCGTTCTTCTTCCCGGCGGTCGTTATTCCCGCGTTCCATCCACAGGTCGAACTCGCGAAGAGCTAATTCGCACTGCATGCGATGGCGCTCCTTGCGGTCGCGAACCTTTTTCTCCAGCGCTGGCAAGAGATCGAATGTGATATTCGCAGGCTGGAAATTTTTGGCATCTGCATGTGCAACGTAATGAGTCAGCGATCCGAACGCGGATGCGCGCGGCGGACGCGCCGGTTCCACTCCTTGCGCTAAAGCGGCGGCGTGCGTCCCCGCCATTAGCCCGGTTGCAATGGACTCCACGTAGCCTTCCACTCCGCAAATCTGGCCAGCAAACAAAACCTGCGGATGCGCTTTCATCTGCAGCGTCTCCCGTAGCAATGCAGGGCCGTTGATATATGTATTTCGATGAATCTGGCCATAGCGCAGAAACCGAGCATTCTCCAACCCTGGAATCATGCGCAGCACCCGCGCCTGTTCCCCGAACTTGAGATGGTTTTGGAAGCCCACCAGATTGTAGGAATCCGCGCGCAGATTTTCCTGCCGCAATTGCACCACGGCATAGGGCATACGTCCCGTACGAGGATCTTTCAGCCCCACGGGTTTCATTGGGCCGAAGCGCAACGTATCGCGTCCACGCCGCGCGATCTCCTCAATCGGCAAGCAACTCTCGAAGTAGTTCAGCTTCTCCCAATTACGCTCCTCAACCGATTGCGCCGCCAGGAGCGCATCGTAGAAAGCATCATATTCTTCGCAGCTCATCGGGCAGTTAATGTAGTCCGCCGATCCCTTGTCATATCGTGCCGCCATGTACACCCTCGACATTTCGATCGAATCCGCCTCCACAATCGGGCTGATCGAATCGTAAAAATACAAATGCGCAATCTGTGATTCCGCATGGTTACGGGGAAGATTTGCGCCCGGTTCCGTTCCATCCGGCTTCGAGCTCAGCCGTCCAATTTCAGCGACTAGTCGGTCAGAAGTCAGTGGCCCGGTGGCGACGATGGTGAGGTGCTCACCAGCCTCCTCGATGCGCGACACTTCTTCGCGCTTCAGCGTAATTTTTGGCTCGCGCGAAATCGCCTCCGTTACTTTTGTTGCAAATGTTACTCGATCGACAGCCAACGCATGACCCGCCGGAACCGCACATGCACGCGCTATTTGGAGCAGCAGCGAGCCGGCCCGCCGCATCTCTTCTTTCAGCAGCCATGGTGCGGTATTCTCGGAATCCGATTTCAGAGAATTCGAACAGACCAGCTCCGCAAAATCCGCCGTCTGGTGTGCCGGAGTCGAGTGCACAGGCCGCATTTCGAACAACTCCACTTCTACGTCCCGCTGCGCACACTGCCAGGCCGCTTCCGTTCCAGCCAGACCTGCGCCGATAATCTTTACCTTGGGCATCGCTCTCCGTACGATTTGTCTTAAAGAGTGTCCTGGAAATAGCATGAAATCTTACATTCTTGATGGTAGCAGGAAGAGAAAAGACCTCGCAGGCCGAGAGATATTAGCGGCCATCGGTGCGTTTGGAGAAAGTTTTCTATCGGTCGATCAATGTCGATTGGCTGGCTACACATATCCACTTCTCGCCGCGGCGGAGCTATGTGTCGGTAAAGCGCATCCGGACCGAATAGGGTTTCCCATTTTTTGCGCCACTCTCTCGGCACACCCCGTGCACTACTGCCACCGCACCGTAAATGTGCGCATTCATCGACTCGTCCACGATTCGTTCAGGATGCACGGAAGCTGATGCCACGCCGGCCAAGTACTCAGCCCTGCTCATTTGCTTGCCATCATAGTCGATATAGACCAGCTCCGGACCCAGCAGCATCTTAAGTGCGACACTGTCTTTTTGCTGCTCCGCCTGGTTCCACGCATTTTCCAGTGCCAGGATTCTACGGTGTTCGTCGGAGTTGCTCACAATCTGAGCGTTGAGTTGAGGTCGCACAAATAGCAGCAAGAGAAAAACGGAGAATATACGCCACATTGTTGGTCCCTACTTTGCGCGCACGGTAAGAAAAAAGCCTGGGTTCAGGGCAATCACCGCAGAATTGGCGTTGTTGCGGCAGCAACGCATATCCAATTCCCGCCGTTCAATATCCAGGTGTCGGTATAGCGTCCATGTTTTAAGTACGGCTTGCCACTCTCCGCGCCTCTTACGTGGTAAGTCCCTACCACGATGGCGGTATGTCCGAACATTTGCACGCTCATTTCCTCCGACACGACCTGCTGAAGGTGAGTAGCATTTGATCTAACGCGGGCCAGGTAATCAGATTTCGTTAATAGCTTGCCGTCGTAATCGATATAAACCAGAGAGTCGTCAAAGATCGCGGCGAGCGCTTTGATGTCCCCGCTGCCCAGCGCCTGGTCCCAGGCGTGTTCCAGCGCGAGTACGGTAGATCGGCCCTTCGTGTCGCTAGCGTTCTGCGCGCTCGCTGGCCCAAGCACCGAGCAGACCAGGACTATGACAATTGCATGGTGTCTCAATGGGATCACCCTTGATGACAGATCGGCATCTCCGCCTTTTCCTCCAGCGACGCAAATCGATGTTCTCCCAGATCAAGCGAACCATGTGTCGCGTCGAATTCACGGTTTCATCTATGATGAGTAAACTCTGCTCTCATCTTGGAGGAATTGATGGCTCGTATCAGCTTGATCACCACCGAAGGCGCATCTCCGGAAGTGCGCGAGATCTACGACAAAACGCTCCGCGGCAAGCCTGGCAATGTGCAAAGAGCGTTGGCTCACCGTCCGGAGATGCTTAAGAATTTTCTAAGTTTTTACGCCACGGTGGGACGCTCACTCGATCGCAAGTTGTACGAGCTTATTTATCTCCGCGTCTCATTCATCAACGGGTGTCGCTATTGTGCGCAACACCACGTTGCGTCGTCGAAACGCGCCGGCCTTACTGCCGACGACTGGGAAGCACTGAAAGCAGGAAATTATTCGCGTTACAGTGAGAAGGAGCGAACTGCGCTGGTCTACGTTGAAAAGTTGACACGCGCTCCCCACGAGATCAATGAAACAGATTTCGATGAACTCAAGAAACAATTCTCCGATCCCGAGATTGTCGATTTGCACATGCTCGCGGGCCTTGCCAACCTCACCAACCGTCTGACGGACCCGCTGGGATTGGAGCTGGAATTCCCCGAAGAGAAAATCTAAGAGCATTGAGTAATTGGGTCATTGCGTGACTGAGCGATTGAAATTCTTTCAAATTGCACTCGCACAATCGCTCAGTGATCCAATCACAAAATGGTCCTTACATCCCCCACGCGCTTGGTAACTCGCTCGCGATCCAGATACTCCAGTAGCGGAATTGCATACTTGCGGCTCACTCCCGTCAACTCTTTGAACTTGGCAACGTCAATGGTTGCCGACTTCACTTTGTAAGCAGCCATCCGACGGCGCAGCTCCTCGAGGGCGCCGCGATGGAAAGCCAGTTCATCGGAAACCTTAGTCAGCACTTTATCTCGCAGCAGCAGAGTGACAATTTTCTGCGCTCTCAGCTTGTCGATTTTCAGACCGGCAATTACGTCATGCAGTGCTGGAACTTGTAAACCCGCGGATGCAAACGCATCCTCGATCTTCTTTTTGGACTCGGCTTCCTCATCTTTCATTACTACGCCATGGCCACGCAGTCGTATCTGATCGCCAACCACTTCAATCATGTTCTCCCTGACAAGTAGAGCTGTAACCGCCTCGAAAACCTCCGGCGATGCGTCTGCCTGCGCGCGCGACTCCTCTTTGCCGATTCCAGCAACTAAAGGATTTTTCCGATGGAAGTTTGTGATTCCGGCGACAGTCTGCAACTTCAGCGCTTCGAAGGCTGCGGCACCCAGAAATCTCTCTCCGGCGCGCATTATCGTTGCCCTCCTCAATAGTTGATTCAGGCTTGCCGCGAGCGCAGGCTCCGGGTGGCCGGTTTCGACGACGAGTCGCCCGATCGAAATTCCGGCACGTTGCCGTCGGGTGACCCGTGCTTCCAGAATTGTATCGATGTCCTCGGTCCTCAGCGCTTTCAGGAAATCGCCGTGTCCTGTCATGCGCGGAATCGGCGCGGCGTCCAACACGGTTCCACCTCCGATTGTCACCAGCGGCGAGAACTGTCGCAGGATAAATCGATCTCCGGGCAGAAGCAGCGCTGCTTGCGGCAGTTTGAGGCGTGCCAAAGCTTGTTCTCCCGGAGCGATCTGCTTCGTTCCG
Organism: Candidatus Sulfotelmatobacter sp.; assembly: GCA_049583165.1. Taxonomy (GTDB): domain Bacteria; phylum Acidobacteriota; class Terriglobia; order Terriglobales; family Acidobacteriaceae; genus Sulfotelmatobacter. The sequence goes on from JBAUVJ010000182.1 coordinate 4,650, forward strand.
TGGAGCAAAACCTCCGCAACGTTTTCCATGGTGTATGAGTGAAAATGCACACGCGTTCGATTTTTCAAAGATCGTGCCGCAGAACCCAGCAGGCGCAGTGCGACATCTGCTTGCCGTGTAGTCTCAAATGCCGTTGGAGGCGCCAGGGTCATGCCCCGCGCCAAATCTTCCGTGCTCGGCCCCGCCAGGTTCAGCGCCGTCCGCTGACCAGCGACGGCTGCATTTGTCGTTTGCCCATGCACCTGCACGCCGCGCACTCGTACGCTTTCTCCGGTTGGAAAAATTCTCAATTCATCTTCGCGGCGAATCGTTCCGGCTATCAGAGTTCCGGTGACGACTGTTCCGAATCCCTTCATGGTAAACACGCGGTCAATCGGCAACCGGGGAATCGCATCGGCATCTCGTTGCCGCACGTAGCCAGCTGCGGAAACGATTGCGCGTTTCAACTCGTCCAGCCCAGCTCCCGTCAAGGCACTCACCGCGAGTATGGGGTTTGGATGATCCAGAAATGTCCCTCGCAAAAATTCCTGCACTTCCAGCCGCACGACCTCGAGGGTCTCGGCATCAACTGCATCGGATTTTGTCAAAACGGTAATGCCACGCCGCACCCCCAGCAATTGCAGAATGTCAAAGTGCTCTCGCGTCTGCGGTTTGATTCCCTCGTTCGCGGCAATCACCAGGAACACCAGATCAATACCACCCACACCTGCCAGCATATTGCGCACAAAACGTTCATGACCGGGAACGTCAACAAAGCCCAACCGTAACGTTTTGCCATTTGTCGAAGGTAGTTCCATGTGTGCAAAGCCCAGGTCGATGGTGATGCCACGCCGCTTTTCTTCTTCCAGCCGGTCGGCATCAATCCCGGTCAAAGCCTTGACCAGAGCGGTTTTACCGTGGTCGATGTGTCCGGCGGTTCCGACGATAATGGATTTCATCTGGCTGGCATCTTACCGGAAACGGAGCTACCCTGAAAAAATCACGGCTCCCAACAAATGCTGATCACGGCCCTACCCAGCCGTCGCCGCAAATGCGACAATAGAGCTTCCCCATGATCACGTCCATGACTTCTGCCTTTTCTCCGGACATCATCCGGCGGCACGGCCTCACTTCCGAAGAATACGAAAAGATCAAGCAGTTGTTGGGGCAGCGCGAGCCTACCCTCACCGAACTTGGCATCTTCAGCGTGATGTGGAGCGAGCACTGTTCTTACAAATCGTCGCGCGTACATTTGAAACGCCTGCCAACACGGAGCAAACGGGTGCTACAAGGTCCGGGAGAGAATGCCGGCATCATCGACATCGGAGATGGCTGGGCCTGTGCCTTCAAGATCGAGTCGCACAACCACCCGTCGTTTATTGAGCCGTTTCAAGGCGCGACCACCGGCGTGGGCGGAATTCTGCGCGACATCTTCACCATGGGCGCCCGACCGGTTGCCGTGATGGACTCACTGCGTTTTGGCCCAATTCGTGCGAGCGCGGGCGACAAGGCCGCACAGACTGCGCAGAAAGATATTCATCGAAATCACTCCATCCTCGAAGGCGTAGTTAGTGGGGTTGCTTCTTACGGTAATTGTTTTGGCGTGCCTAACCTCGGCGGCGAGACGAAATTCGAGTCCTGTTACTCCGGCAATCCGCTAGTGAACGCCTTCGCCATGGGCCTGGTTCGGAAAGACGAGATATTCTACGCACGCGCCGCCGGTGAAGGAAATCCAGTCATCTACGTTGGCGCCAAAACCGGACGCGATGGCATTCACGGTGCAACCATGGCGAGCGAGGAGTTTAGCGAGGCCTCGGAGGCGAAGCGCCCCAACGTGCAGGTCGGCGATCCGTTTCTTGAAAAGCTATTGCTTGAAGCGTGCCTGGAGGCGATGAAGACCGGAGCGATCGTCGGCATTCAGGATATGGGTGCCGCCGGACTTACCTGCTCGACCTGCGAAATGGGTGCGCGCGGCGGTGTTGGCATCGAGATTGAACTGGACCGCGTACCACAGCGCGAAACCGGGATGACTCCCTACGAAATCATGTTGAGTGAGTCACAGGAGCGCATGTTGCTGGTCGCGCAAAAAGGCCGTGAGCAGGAAGTTTTCCGCGTCTTTGAAAAGTGGGGGCTGGATGCAGTGGAAGTTGGCAAGGTCACGAACGATAACACGCTGCGCGTGCTTCAGCATGGCGAAGTTGTTGCAGGGATTCCGAATCAGGCGCTCACCGACGATGCGCCGGTATACAAGCGTCCACTTGCTCGCTGGGAACCGCCGGTGCCGCGCGAGATGCCTGCGAGTATTCGACTCAATGGCAGAGGTGACTTCACGGAAAATCTGAAGCGGCTGCTTGCCAGTTCAAATATCTGCGGGAAGCGCTGGGTGTGGCAGCAATACGATCACATGGTGCAGACCAATACGGTAGAAGCACCCGGTGCGGGCGATGCTGGTGTAATTCGCATCAAAGGTTCCCAGCGCGGCCTTTCGATGGCACTGGATGGAAATGGGCGCTGGTGTTATCTCGATCCGAGGTTGGGAGCGATGCACGCCGTTGCCGAAGCCGCACGCAAGGTGGCGTGTTCGGGCGCGACTCCCGTGGGTGCAACCAATTGTCTGAATTTCGGCAATCCGGAAAAGCCGCACATCATGTGGCAGTTCTCGCAGACCATCGATGGCATCACGAAGGTATGCGAGGAATTGGAGATTCCCATCACCGGCGGCAATGTGAGTTTCTATAACGAGACACTGGGCGAGGGCATTTATCCCACGCCGGTGCTCGGCGTCGTAGGGATTCTCGACGACGTGCACAAATCTGCAAAGATGGATTTTGCTTCTCCCGGACGCAGTATCATGCTGTTGCGCGGCGGTGAGGCCGCCGATATCACCGATGTGGAGAGTGAGTTCGGGTCGTCGGAATACGCAAGAGAAATTCTGGGCGCGTTGTGGGGATATCCTCCCGAACTCGAGCTGGAAAAAGAAGCTGCCTTGCAGAAGATTGTCATCGAGTTAATTCAGCACGGGTTTGTGGAATCTGTTCATGACTGTTCCGATGGTGGGTTGGCAGTCGCGTTGGCGGAAAAGTCTTTTCTTAAGGGCGTGGGTGCGCGGGTGAATCTGGCGTCTAACAATCTTCCTGCGGAGTTTGTGCTTTTTGGAGAAGACGCAAGCCGCGTTGTCGTCTCTTGCGACCCGGGCAATGTAGCGCGAGTCCAACAGTTGGCGGAGGAACATGGAATCGTCGCGGATGTGCTGGGAGAAACGATTCTGGGTCAGCTTGAGATTTCGATCGATGGGCAAGTGGTGATATCTGCCGCTGTTTCTGAGCTAAGCCAAGCTTACGAATTTGCCCTGGAGTCGAGTTTGCGAACGGATCCGGAGCTAGTGGCGGCGGACTGAAGACATGGGGTCAAGTTAGTGGCGAAGGGCCAATTGCTAAATGCAGATTTCTGACAAATTCCACGATGAGTGCGGAGTCGTAGCGATCTTCGCTCATGCTGAAGCGGAAAAGCTCGCTTACCTGGGTCTGCATGCGTTACAGCATCGCGGGCAGGAGTCGGCGGGGATTGTTACATCCGATGGTGTGAGTTCGCGAGTGTACAAGGCGATGGGCCTTGTTGCCGATATTTTTACTGAGGATGTGCTGGCGAAGATACGCGGTACGCTGGCCATCGGTCACACTCGCTACTCAACCGCGGGTGATTCGGCCTTGCTGAACGCGCAACCGATTCTCGTGCAATCGAACAAGGGATGGATCGGGGTGGCGCACAACGGCAACCTGGTGAACGCCGCGGATGTCAGAAGCCGGCTCGAACGCCAGGGGTCGATTTTTCAGACGAATAGCGACACGGAAGTGATCGTCCATCTGATCGCACTTTCGCGCGAGCATACATTACCGGAGGCAATCGCGGATGCGTTACGGCGCGTGGAAGGCGCGTTTTCGCTGGTTGTGATGAGCCCGGACCGGATCATCGCGGTACGTGATCCCCGCGGCTTCCGCCCCCTGGCCATGGGTCGCATTCCCGCGCTGGAAGGCCAGAAACGAGACACGATTGTCTTTGCCTCGGAGACATGTGCTTTCGATCTGATCGGTGCGACTTATGAGCGCGACGTAAAGCCGGGCGAGTTGGTCGTGGTTGGGCCGGAGGGAATCAGTTCGCGTTTTTATTCGACTGCCGCGCCGCAGTCTAGTTGCATTTTCGAGCACGTCTATTTTTCGCGTCCGGATAGCATCGTATTTGGCCGCGCGGTGCAGACCAGCCGCGAAGAGTTGGGGAGACAATTGGCCCGGGAAGCGCCGGTGGACGCCGATCTTGTGGTCCCGGTACCGGATTCGGGAGTTACCGCAGCCGTGGGTTACGCGGCAGAAAGCGGGCTTCCATTTCGTTTTGGTTTAATCCGCAATCACTATGTGGGACGAACATTTATAGAACCGAGCCAGAGCGTGCGCGACTTTGGCGTGAAGTTGAAGCTGAATCCAGTGCAGTCACTGCTCAAAGGGAAGCGCGTGGTGCTGATCGACGATTCGATTGTGCGCGGCACAACAAGTAGGAAGATCGTCCGCATGATTCGCAACGCGGGCGCGAAAGAAGTGCACATGCGCATTTCCTGCCCGCCGACCATTTCTCCTTGCTACTACGGGGTGGACACGCCCTCGAAAAAACAACTGATCGCCGCTAATAAGTCGGTTGAGGAGATTCGTGACTATATTTGCGTTGATTCTCTTGCTTATCTTTCTCTGGAGGGACTCAAGAAAGCATGCGGCGAGGGAGAAACAACTTCCTATTGTTCTGCCTGTTACAGCGGTAAATATCCCACGAATATTGTCGACGTAGATGAGATATTGCCGGCTGTTGTGCCCCGGTAACCATGCGGAGTGCTCCGTTCCCCGTCGCGGATGAACGCAATCGCTTAAATTTTCCTTCGCGCTGCGATCACTCGCGGAATGCCTTGAAGGTCTTTAACGATTCGGATCTCCGCCCATCCAGTCAGCCGATTTTGAGTTTCTGCCGCGATTGTTCCACTCACCTCCATCACCAGCCAGCCTCCAATGCGAAGTGCGGCACGTGCCTGCGGAATCAGGCGAGCGATGATCTCTGTTCCTGTGGGGCCGGCAAAGACAGCGTTGCGCGGTTCGAACTTCCGTACTTCCAGTTGAACTTGATCCTCTTCCGACTCGCCGACATATGGCGGATTGGAAACGATGAAGTCGAAAATGTTATTTTCGAATCCTGTTAGCAGATCGCCTTGGTGAAAGTGGATGCGTGCTTCCAGTTCATGGCGAGAGGCGTTGGCACGAGCAATCTCAAGCGCAGCAGAGGATACATCGATCGCATGAAGTTGCGCCTGCGGTAATTCCTTGGCGAGTGCCTGCGCGATGCAGCCGGAGCCGGTGCCTACGTCGGCGATTCGAAGATGGTTTGGCGCCGAGATGTTTTGCCTCACCAATTCTAAAACTGTCTCGATGACATGCTCGGTCTCGGCGCGCGGGATCAAGACAGCTGGCGTGACGATAAAATCCATTCCCCAAAATTCCTGGTGGCCGGTGATGTACTGCGCTGGAATACCGCGAGAGCGTTCCGAGAGTACATCGGCGTAGCGAGCGGTTTCGTCGAATCTGAGGTCGCGCTCCGGATGTGCATATAAATAAGCACGATCGCATCCGAGGGTGAACATCAAGAGAAGTTCCGCGTTCATGCGCGGCGAAGGAACATTCTCTTCGGCAAGCCGCTTGACCGCGGACGCGAGCTCGGCTTTCAGTTGCACCTGATCATTTCAACACACACAACAACGCCGAAGAAAAAAGAAAAGGGACAGATGTTCGGAAGGACTTCGTTCTTAGTTCTTAAGATTCCCGCGGATTGAGCCGGGCGATTTCCGAATTGAGCACCGCCGCGAAAGCGACCCAAGCGGCATACGGGATGAAAGCATTGCCCGCCGCGCGATCGACTTTTCGGGCCGCTCTGATATAGGAGAAAATCATACCCTCGAGTGCAATGGCGTCAGCCAGGGCGAGCGTTGGACCATGCTCGCCGAAAAAAAGCTTTGCCCATTTGGCGTTGGTGGCGAGTTGCGAAACCCAAAGGTGCAACGCACGCTTCCGCTCACGGGACGGTGCCGCGCTCCAGATGCGCCATCCCGACCATGCCATCAAGGCATACAGGGTCGTCCAAACAACCGGATACATCTCCTCGGGGGGCGCGAAGCTCGGTTTGTCGAGCTGCCGGTACCAGGTTGTACGGCTCTCCGGTCTGCTGTAGCGGCTTCCGTACCAAGCCGCGCCTGCCGTCGCCAATCCAAAACCTGCAAGAGCCAGAATTGAGCGTGATTTGCCGTTAGACATAACCCAGTTTAGGTGCTGAACAAGTCGTTTCAGGTTGCTATGCCAAACCGATTTCTACGCGGACAGGCTCGTCTGCTTCTTTAGTTCGTAAGTGAGGTAGATCATTTGGCCGATATGGTGCTGCATGTGGGCGGCGCACGCGATTACCATGTCAAGACGGTTGCGGGCGTTCGCACTCACGCTGAATACTCTCTCGACCAGTCCTCTGCCGACTGATTGCGGATGCTCTCCAAAACCATCGCCACGGCTTCGTCGAAATGTTTGATCGTCTCTTCTTTCGAAGGCCGATTCGACTCGGCGAATTCGCGAGGGCGGTCACGGACATACCCGGTTCCGGTAATCTGCGCGCCGATATAGTAGTTTAGATTGCCGGTCAGATGCAGAACGAGGTGGCCGAAACTGTTTCCGTAAGGGTACGGATTTTGCCAGAACTGGGCGTTAATCAAGGGCGCGGCCAGTTCGCGGATTCTGGCGGCGTTCGCGGCGTAGCGATCGGCGATAACCGAATTCAGCGTGGTGTAAAGTTTGTCCATCTCTCTATCCTTACTTTTGTGACTTTCAGCGATTAAATGTTCTCCGAGACGAACCCACCACATTCTATTTCACGAACTCTCACCCCACCGCGGTGCCTTCGGCTCTCAGCTTTTCCGCCTGGTAATGCGTGGTGAGCGCCTCAATCAGCGGTTGGAGCTTGCCATCCATCACAGCTTCGAGTTGGTGCATGGTGAAGCCGATGCGGTGATCGGTAAGGCGGTTTTGCGGAAAGTTATAGGTTCGAATTTTCTCGCTGCGGTCACCGGAACCGACCATCGCCTTGCGCTCTTTAGCCAGCGCCTGTTGCTGCTTCTCCATTTCGATTTCATACAAGCGAGAACGCAGCACGCGCATACCCTTTTCGCGATTCTTGATCTGCGATTTCTCGTCCTGGCAACTGACCACTGTATTCGTCGGAATATGCGTGATGCGTACCGCGGAGTAAGTAGTGTTTACCGACTGACCCCCAGGACCGGAAGAACAGAAGGTATCGATGCGTAGATCCTTCGCTTCAATCTTGATGTCGACATCCTCCGCTTCGGGCAGAACCGCAACGGTGACGGCGGAGGTGTGAACCCGTCCCTGCTGCTCGGTGGCGGGAACGCGCTGTACACGGTGTACCCCGCTCTCATACTTCAGTTGAGAAAAAACACGGTTGCCCTCGATGATGGCGATGACTTCCTTCAACCCGCCCGCCGAAGACTCCGAGGAAGAGAGTACCTCAACCTTCCAACGCTGCGTTTCGGCATACCGCGTATACATACGGAAGATCTCCGCAACAAACAGCGTGGCTTCGTCTCCTCCGGTCCCAGCCCTGATTTCGAGGATGATATTTTTCTCGTCGTTCGGATCCTTGGGAAGGAGCAACACCTTTAATTCTTCTTCGATGGCAACGACCCGGGGCTCGAGTTTGTTGAGTTCTTCCTGAGCATAGGCGCGCATTTCCGGATCTTTTTCTTCGGCCAAAATGCTTTTACTCTCAGCTATGCCGCGCGTCAGGTCTTTGTATTCACGATATTTATCGACCAGAGGAGCAATTTCGCTGTGAGCTTTCGCGGTCTTCTGATATTTCGCCGAGTCATTGACGATATCCGGCGACGCGAGAACCTTCGTTAGCTCTTCGTAACGAGTTTCGATTTGATCAAGACGTTCAAACATATTCGGCTTTCGTAGAGAAGTAGATCACTGCGCCTCGATTTTGCCCGCCGTATCTCGAACGGCGGAGGTTACCCTTTGGCATTGTAGATGCCGAATTGGGGAGGGAGAAGTATTCGCGGCGGAGCCGCTAGGCAATTACCAGTTCGCCGCCGTTGTTTTTTTCCAACGCCATGGCATGATCGAGCGCAACGATGGCGCATTGGGCTTGTTCATCGGATGGCGGCTGCGTGGTAATGCGCTGTAGCCACAACCCAGGCGCGGTCATGAGCGCAAACAAGGAGCCACGATGTTTGGCGGCGAAGCGAATGATTTCATAAGATACGCCGGCGATAACCGGTAACAGCGCGATGCGGGACGCGAAACGCGCCCAGAATGTAGTGAATGGAATGAGCATGTAGAAACCGATCGAGATGAGCATCACCGTCATAAGGAAACTGGTGCCGCAACGGGGATGGAAAGTCGAATATTTCTGTACGGCTGCGGTCTCCAGCGGATCGCCATTCTCGAAGGCGAATAC
>JBAUVJ010000183.1:0-8001 GCA_049583165.1 Candidatus Sulfotelmatobacter sp.
GTACCAAAACGGATACAAGATTCCATTGAAGATCGCGAATCCGTTGTCTGTGAGCTATTCGGGCTTCACAACCAAGATCAAGTGGGCAACCAGGTATGACACTAATCAGTTCACAAACGACTCATACGCGGCGTGGCAGAAGAGCATTCAGGAAAAAAACACTTCATACCCCGATGTTTTGGAAAAGGGCGCATCGAAGAAAATCGAATTAATTGTGGCCCCGGCAACGGCCGAGCAAATTGGATACCTCAAGCTGTCCATCAATACGAAGACGGTGACAGTGGATGCGAAGTGACCGATGAGACTCTGCCTTCAGGAAGAGGTTTTGGTTTTCTGGCTGGCGCGCACCGACCTACGCATGTTTGACGCCAGCTTCCAGTTAGTTGTATAAAAAACTCCGTTTGCAGTTCAGGTCCATCAGACCACTCCCCTTCTGAAAACTCAGGAGATTTCGATGCGTGTTTTACGGTTTGCGAGCACAATGGTTGCGCTTTGTTCCGTTCTAAGCGTCATTCGCGTCGATTCCCAGAGCGCGCCCTCATCGCAAGCCACACCCTCAACTCAGGCCGCACCTCCAACCCAAACCGCGCCCTCATCGCAAACTCCACCCTCAACCCCAAACAAGCCGCACAAAACCGTATGGGCGACCAACAAGGACAGGCCAAAGCCCCCGCCCCCAGCACCTGGCAAGCTGGAGCATTTTGACCTTAACCTGGTAGATAAGACGCTCGATCCTTGCCAGGACTTCTATGAATACGCGTGCAGCAAGTGGAATGCCGCCAACCCGATACCGAAGGACCAAGTAGCTTGGGGAACCGGCGGCGGATTGGAATACTGGAACGAGTATATTCTGCGCGAAGTCATGCAGAAGGCGGCAAGGCAAACCGGCGGCGGCTCCGACTTCGAACAGAAGATCGGCGATTATTGGGCGGCCTGCATGGACGAACAAACGATCGAGGCGATACCGGCGACAAGGAGTTTAGAGCCGGGGTTGAATTACATCGATCGCATGGCGAGCAAGTCGGACCTTGCCGATCAGGTGGCGCATATTCACCTGGCGGTTCCGGGTGCGTGGCGGCGCGACGATAGTCAGACGCGTTCGGCGCTGCTGGGCTTCGGCCCCCAACAAGCTTACGACGACGCAACCAAAGTCGTAGCTTCGATTGATCAGGGCGGATTGGGATTGCCCAACCGTGCCTTTTATTTAAAGGATGACGATAAATCAAAGGAGATCCTAAGCGCGTATGAGGCCCATATCGGCGAGATGCTGATACTTGGAATTTCGGCAGAAACCCAGGAACAAGCCGCCACCGACGCAAAGACCGTCATCGCCATCGAGAGCGCCATGGCGCAAGCCCAGATGGACAACGCCGCGCGGCGTGACCCGAAAAATCTGGACAACAAAATGACTTTGAAGGAGGTTCAGGCCCTCACTCCTTCGTTCAATTGGAAGGCCTACCTCGAGGCCGTCAAGGCCCCATCTTCTTCGCCTTATTACCTGGTGAGCTCGCCGCAATTCTTTCGCAACCTGGAATCGCTTATTCAACAGTTCTCGGTGGATGATTGGAAAGTGTATTTGCGCTGGCAATGGATCCACGGTTCGGCGCCTTATTTGTACACATCGATTGCCGACGAGAACTGGGCTTTTTATTCCCATACGTTGCTGGGCGCAAAACAACCGCTGCCCCGGTGGCGCCGCTGTGTGAGGACTGCCGACCGCGACCTTGGAATGGCTCTCGGACAGGCATACGTAGCCGCGGCTTTTCCGCCCGACAGCAAACTGCGCGCCGTCGCCATGGCGCGCGACATCGAGAACGCGCTGGACCGGGACATAACCGATGTTGACTGGATGCAGCCAGCGACGAAGGCCGAGGCAAAAACCAAGCTGCACACGATCGAAAACAAGGTCGGTTATCCTGATCGTTGGCGCGATTACTCTTCGCTAAAGATCACGCGCGGCAGCTACTTCGAGAATGTTCACGAAGCTACGGCTTTCGAATTTCATCGTCAACTCAGTAAGATTGGCCAGCCCGTGGATCGCGCGGAGTGGACCATGACGCCGCCAACCACCAGCACCTACTATGATCCACAGTTGAATGCTGTCAACCTCCCTGCCGGCATTTTGCAGCCGCCCTACTTCGACAGCACGATGGACGACGCCGTGAATTACGGCGCCATCGGCATGATGATCGGACGCGAGATCACACAGGGCGTTGACGATCAGGGCCGCAGGTTCGATGCCCGGGGAGATTTGCGTGACTGGTGGACAGCCGACGACGCGAAAGGCTATGAACAGCGGGCACAATGCGTCGCTCACGGATACACCGAGCAGGGTCCGGAGGCCGGTATGAAGCAGAACGCAGACTTGACCCGGAGCGAGGACACAGCCGATTACGGCGGCCTACGGTTAGCGTTTATGGCGGTGAGCAACAAACTGCAGTCAGAAAACAAGTCGCTTGATGCCCAGGAAACTGATGGCTGGACGCCGCGGCAGAAGTTCTTTCTTTCCTTCGCCTACTCGTGGTGTACGCAATACAGTCCCGAACTAATGCGAAGCGTTGCGTCGACCAACCCGCACTCTATCCGGAAATACCGCGTGAACAACGCCGTCTCCAATATGCCTGAATTTCAGCAAGCGTTTTCCTGCAAGAAAGGCTCGCCCATGGTAAGGGATAATCAGTGCCGGGTCTGGTGACATTTTCTTGCATAGCGCCAGTCAGGCAAATAAGGAACTACTCACTGTTGAAAAGGCTTTTGCCTGCATCTCTTCACGCGCTGACCATCGCACAGAGCACGGAGTCCGGATCCGATAATACCGACGGATGGAGAATAAAACGGTCCTCGAAGACCTTCATGCTCCGGCCGGATGCTGTTCCTGGTGACGAACAACGTCCAATCCCTCTAGCCAATCGCAGAACCAGACGTGGCACGTTCAAATTTCCAACGATTCTAGAGGCCAACCATATATGGCATCCTCTCAATTCTGGTTGCCTCCCGCCCCGGTGCGCACGATTTGCAATCGTGAAAGCGACGGTCCAGTTTTCGGGGCTGGGTCAATGTGCGATCACTACTGTTCCCAGGGTAGTCACTACCACGCCTGGTAAATTGAGAAATGAGGTATGCGAAGATGAAGAAGTGTTGATTTCTAATCACAATGCTAAATTGTTTGACAACACAACTTCGCTTTTGTATTATCCACCGGCAGTTGGTACTTCCGTGTGAGGGGGAATTTCGAGATGGGCTGCGATGAATAACAATGAACCCCGTTCTTCGTGGGCGGCATTTTTGTTTCCGGCAGTCCAGTTCGTAATGGTGGCGGCGACCGTCTACGTTTTCATTTCCGGTAAGTTTGCTCCGCCCAAGGCCATTACAGCCGCAGGGGAAGCCATTGATCTGCAATACCACGCCACGCTGGCGGTTGCGGCCGTGGTGTTTATCCTTTCGCAGCTTGGGCTGGCCTATCTGGTCCTCAAGTACCGGGATCACGGGCAGAGCGTTCAGTTTTCGCGCGGCAACAATAAGTTTGAGGCTGCGTGGACCACTCTGACCGCAATTCTCTTCATCGGTTTGGGCCTGCTTGGAGGGAAAGCATGGGCCAACGGACGCATGTTCGACCAAAATGCGGATGCGGGTGTGCTCCGCATCGAGGTCACGGAAAACCAATTCGTCTTCAACTTCCGTTACCCGGGGCCCGATGGCAAGTTTGGCCGGATCGATCCAAAGAAGATCGATGCTTCTGTGGGAAATCCACTTGGAGTTGATTCGTCCGATCCCGCATCGGCGGATGACATTGTTGTTCCCACACTGACCGTGCCGGTCAATCAAGAAGTAGAACTCCTCCTGCGCAGCCAAGACGTGATTCATAGTTTTTTCGTTCGTGAACTCCGCTTGCAGCAGGATGCAGTACCGGGATTGATCGTTCCTGTGCGTTTCAAGGCTGAGCAGATTGGTAAGTACGACGTGGTTTGCACGCAGTTGTGCGGCCTCGGCCATTCCAGCATGCATACTTATCTGAACGTTGTATCGCAAGAAGATTTTGCTGCCTTTCTAAAGAGCAACGCAGAGTGAGCCCTAGGGGGATCGAGAATGTCGGCGCACGGTCATAGTTTTCACGTATCAGAAGCTCCAACCGGATTTGTCAAGAAATACATCTTCAGCATCGACCACAAGGTTATTGGAATCCAGTATTTCTTGTTGGCGCTCACCGCCGTCGTTGTGGGCCTGATTTTGTCCGTCTTAATGCGAATCCATTTGGCGTGGCCCGACGCAAAACTGCCCTTTCTTGCGAACGGCATCATGACGCCGGCGCAATATCTTTCCCTGGTCACGATGCACGGAACACTGATGGTATTCATGGTGTTGACTACGGCGCCGCAAAGTGGATTTGGTAACTATTTTCTGCCGATCCAGATCGGGGCACCCGATATGGCGTTCCCTCACCTGAACATGCTGTCGTTCTGGGTCACCTTCGTCTCCTTCCTTTGCCTGATTTCAGCCTTCTTCGTCCCAGACGGCGCACCCATCAGCGGGTGGACCGCGTACACACCGTTGAGCGGGTTGGGACAGATTTCAGGTCCGGGCGAAGGCTGGGGTCAAACGATGTGGATTGTGAGCATCGCATTCTTTTGTCTGGGATCGTTGCTGGGAGCACTTAATTTCATAGCAACCCTCATTGATATGCGGGCGCCGGGCATGAGTCTCTTCAGGATGCCGCTCACGTGCTGGGGATGGTTCGTTACCGCCATCCTGGGGCTGCTGGCATTTGGAATTTTATTGGCTGGGGGCATTTTGTTGCTTCTGGATCGTTCGGTGGGAACAAGTTTCTTCCTGCCTGCCGGACTGGTGGTGACTGATCAATTGCAGCCGCACTCGGGAGGTTCGCCCCTGTTGTGGCAGCACCTTTTCTGGTTCTTTGGTCATCCCGAAGTTTACATAGCCATCCTTCCTGGGATGGGAGTTGCTTCCCACGTGCTTTCCACCTTCTGCCGAAAACCAATCTTTGGCTATAAAGCGATGGTGATCGCCATGAACGCCATAGGAATCCTCGGATTTATGGTGTGGGGCCACCATAAGTTTGTCAGCGGCATGAATCCGTATTCCGGTTTTGCCTTCTCGATTATGACGATGGCGATTGGCGTTCCTTCCGCAATCAAGACGTTCAATTGGCTCAGCACCCTTTGGGGAAGCAAGATTCATTTTGATACTCCCATGCTCTTTGCCTTGGGCTTCGTTTCGTTATTCGTGTCGGGCGGCCTTTCGGGGATTTTTCTGGCCCAGCCGGCGATCGATAACCTCTTGCACGCAACGTACTACGTGGTCGCTCATTTTCACCTCGTGATGGGGGTCGCTGCCATTTTCGGAATTTTCGCAGCCACTTATTTCTGGTTCCCGAAAATGTTTGGCCGGATGCTCAACGAGAGGTTGGGAAAGATTCACTTCTGGTTCACCTTTGTGGGCGCGTATTGCATTTTCATGCCGATGCATTTCCTGGGACTCGCGGGCGGCATACGCCGTTATGCGGATTACACCGCGATTTCCTACCTTCAGCCATTACATCCATTGACTATGTTCGTTAGCATCGCCGCGTTTGTCACCGCAACTGCGCAATTGGTCTTCCTCTTCAACTTCTTTTGGAGCCTGAAGAAGGGGCCCAAAGCCCCGAAAAATCCGTGGAACGCGACCAGTCTGGAATGGATTACGCAATCTCCCCCGGTTCATGATAATTTCGGCGGGCAATATCCTTCCGTTTACCGCGGGCCTTATGAATACAGCGTTCCAGGGGCTGCCGAAGACTACATTCCACAAAATCTTGAGCCTTCGCAAGTCGCGCGGGAGGCGCGGTCCTGATGTCCGTAGCTATACCTCCCATCGAAACAGGGAAACAAACCGCTCCGTTCCGTGCAGACCGCGGTGGTCCTCCCATCCGTTTCTTTGGAAACGATGGAGAACCGGAACCATGGCAGCCAGGGCGTACGCCGCAACGTACTTACACCCTCGGAATGATTATCGCTATAGGCGCAAGCTCCATGTTCTTCCTGGCGCTGGTGAGTGCGTCGGTCGTCCATCGCGGACTGGCGGGAAACGGCTGGATGCCTTTGCATCCGCCATCACTATTGTGGGCGACTTCGGCACTCGCGCTGGCTAGCAGCTCGACTCTGGTTCGCGCCAGACGAAAGTTCAAGTCTGGAGACCGGGAGAGTTTTTCCCGATGGTGGACGATCACGGCTGTGCTTGGAATTTGTTTTCTCGGTGGTCAGCTTATGGCCTGGCGTCAGCTCGTGGCGCAAGGTCTATATCTGACTTCGAACCCCAGCGTGAGCTTCTTTTACGTTTTTACTGTAGCCCATGGGCTTCACCTTTTGGGCGGCGTCATCGCCTTGTTTTGGATTAGTTGGCGGCAATCTCACGGTTGGCGGAAGTCGCCGGGTATATCGCGGCTTACGGCGACTTCAGTGGCAGCGCTTTACTGGCATTTTGTTACGGCTTTATGGCTATTTCTGTTTTTCTTTTTCCTGATCGGAGGCTAAAGAGTGTCAGGATCTGAGTTGGAAGGGGTACTGGAAACACCATGGTCCGGCGGGGGATCTCCGTTCGCGGTCAATTCCAAGAAGCTGGGCATGTGGCTATTCATCGTCTCGGACAGCCTGACATTTTCCGCGTTGCTGATTAGCTACGCTTACGTTCGGCTGTTTACGCCAGATTGGCCGCGGCCTTTCGAAATTTGGCCGGCCATCGCCAAGTCTTCCTTCATGACGCTGGTTCTTCTCTCCAGCAGTCTAACCATGGTTTTGGCAGTCGCGGCGGCTCACCGTGGAAATGTGAAGAGGGCGGTTTGGTTGCTGATCGCCACCATGGGATGTGGTCTCGCGTTCGTCGCCATCCACGCAACAGAATGGGTGACACTGATACATGAAGGTATTACTCCCTGGGCTAATCCCATCAATCCCGCCGTTCCCTTGTTTGGCGGCGCGTTTTTCGGGCTCACCGGCTTGCACATGATTCACGTTACGCTTGGAGTCGTGTACCTCGGGGTAATTTGCTGGGGATTTAACAAGGGAAAGTGGACCGCCGAGCATGTAGAGGTATGCGGTCTCTATTGGCATTTCGTTGACTTGGTCTGGATGTTCATATTTCCGATGTTGTACCTGTTGAGCGTAAATCCCAAGTAGTGTTTCAGGAGACCGCGATGCACGTGAGTACGGAACTGGAGCCCGATCATCCCGTAGGCACCACAAAATTGTTCTCGATCGTCTGGGTGTGGCTTCTGCTGTTGACTGCATTGGAAATCTTTTTGGCTTACGAGCGGGTCGAAGTGCACATAATGATCACGATCCTGGTGGGGATCTCGTTGATCAAATCGGCTCTCATCATGGCGTACTTCATGCATCTGCGATTCGAGAAGTTGGGACTATTTCTGATCATCGTTCCTGCCTTGGTATTTTGCATTTGCATGATGATGATCATGTTTTTTCCGGACAGTCTCCACCTTACGCATATGCCGCGGATTTGAGATGACCATGACTCGTGTCGCTACCATGGTGCTATACAGTGCGGTCCTGGCTGGGTCTCTCGCGGTTGCCGTACCCAAAGCCACCGCGCAAAGTTGCGCCATGTGCTATCAGAATGCTGCCGCAACCGGAGCGGAGGGAAAGCTTGCTCTTCAACGCGGGATACTGATTCTCGCTGTTCCGGCAATCGGTCTATTTGTTGGAATCCTTTTGCTCCTTTATAGTCGACGCAATCTTAGGGATCGAGCTTCGCTGGCGCAGGATTACAGTCAGACGGTTTTGTGTGAAACGAGCTTTGCAAAGAGTGACTTTGTCGTCGCTGAGCTGCCTTGTCACAGTGAATGATTTTTTATCACGGACAAACATGAAACCAAGTGGTTTTCCAGCAGATATTCGTTCCGACATTTGTTTCTCGCGGGAAGCAGAGAACGCCAGCCCAGCTGCAAGAGAATTTTCTGGCTCCATCCCATTTCTTCCATACACCGCTTTGAAC
>JBAUVJ010000184.1:0-3354 GCA_049583165.1 Candidatus Sulfotelmatobacter sp.
GGATGCACCGCCACGGCGATGGTGAAATCGCCCGTGTATACGCTCAGCTTTTCGTCAGGTGAGAAGGGGAAGCTCGCGTCCTCGCCAGCAGGGTACTCAATTTTTCCGAGGATAATGTCGGTGGGAAGGTCCATCCTCAGGTTGGTTGGAATCAGGAACTCCGACTTGGGAGTATTTGAATTGATGTGGTAACCGGGCGGGACGCGGAAATTCAAATCGACCATGGTCGCCTTGGCGCGTTGGGCCGTGGTCAAGGGTATTGGGGCGATGGTAAGCGACGGGGCTTTGCCGGGTACTTGCGCCGAGGAGAGACTAGCTGTTGTCAGCAGAATCAGCGCCAGTAAACTGCGCAACTTCGGGCTGATGCGAGATTTCAGCGTCTGCGTGTCGATCGTCATCGTGGAATTGTATTCTCTACCGCGGATGCCTGGGTTGTCGCGGCCTTGGTATCGAGCGCCTTCTTGATCGAATCTTCTATCTCCGCCTTGCCTCGCAGTCCAATGATTTTGTCCACGATCTTGCCATCGCGGCCGATCAGGAAGCTCTCGGGCAATGCAGGCACGCCGCCATACTGGTCGCCGACCGATTCTTTCCCAATCAGAATGGGGTAATTCACGCCCATATCTTTGGCAAACTTGCCAATGTCCTCCTTGCTGGCGTCGTCCATGGCCACGCCGACGATCTGCAAACCTTGCGAGGCATATTGCTTTTGCAGTTCGACGAACCAGGGCATCTCGATTTTGCAGGGACCGCACCATGTCGCCCAAAAATTGAGTAGGACGGCTTTGCCGCGAAGATCGGAAAGGCGCATGGTTTTTCCATCAAGCGACTCCAGAGAGAAATCAGGAGCCAGGCTGGACTTGGTGAGATGCTGAGCGAAAACCGGGCCGGAGGGGCGGTCGTGGTGATACCCGACATACAAAATCAGCGCGACCACGAAGGCCACCACGAACAGTGCAAGAGGACTACGTTTCAAGGCAAACTCCAATCGAAGTCACAGGCTAATAAACGCAAAAGTCACAAAGCAAACCGGTTCAGGAACGAGAGCCAATTCGAAATCAAAGTGAAGCGGCCCACCACCAGAAGCACTCCGAGGGCAATCAACAACGCGCCCGAGGCCACTTCAACGGCGTGCATGTGCGAGCGGAAGCGGCTGTAAAACTTCAGAAAGCGTTCCACTCCCAGCGCGGTAAGCAGGAACGGCACCGCCAGCCCCAGCGAATAAATCGCGAGTAAAACCATACCCTTCGAGAGCGTATCCTGCGCGGCGGCCAGCGTGAGGATGCCAGCAAGAATCGGGCCAATGCAGGGAGTCCAGCCGAACGCGAACGCAAAGCCGATTACAAAAGCGCCGAGAGGCGTGCTACCGCCCTTCAATTCGTGCAGCCGGGTATCGGAATACAACGCCTTGATTTTCAGAATGCCGGTGAGGTGCAGGCCGAACAGGATAATGACCACGCCGGCCACAATCGCGAGCGTGTGTTTGTACTGCGCGGCGATCTGGCCGATTTCGGTAGAGATCGCGCCGAGAGCGATGAACACTACGCTAAACCCGAGGATGAATCCTACCGAGTTTGTCATCACTCGCCGCATCAGGCGCCCTTGCGACGATTTAAGTTCATCCACTCCCGCGCCTGAGATGAGAGAAACGTATCCGGGAACCAGCGGCAACACGCAGGGCGAGAGAAACGAAATCAGCCCGGCAAAAAAAGCGGCGATCGGAAGTGGAAGGCTTGACATGCGTCTTTTATTGTACCTGCCGGAGTCGACTCCGTAACCAGTCCTGATTTATCAGACGATTGGCGCGGCGTTAAGTTGCAGAGGTTGGCGAATCTCCGTTTTTACCGCGACTTCGCAGGCGCCTGGGCCGAAGGGGTTTCGGGCTCGGTCAACTGCGGTCCGGACTCCGCCAGCAGCTTCCGCAAAAAACCAAAGGGCATGGCCGCGTTCAGCACAGCGCGATCGCCCTCCTGCCTGGCTTGAATGCTTTCAAAAAAAGTTTTCACATCAGGATCCGTGCCATGCATTCCAACCGACGCTTCGGCGGTGTTGGTCAAGGCCACGAACAGGTCCACTTTATCGACGATTGCCCGTGCCTGATCAGGATTTTCGGTGAAAGCCTCGGCGCGCAGGCGAACAGCATCGGCCCTCAAATTCAAATGAAGAGGACTGAGATAGCTTCCGGAGACGACGAGCGTGGCGGGTGTAGAGAAGACGGAACTCCAGGCGCTGCGGCCGTTGCGGGAAGGCTCGACGCGCGCGACCGCCCACGCCAAACTGGCAAACTGGACATGCTTGTAATACTGGCGCAGCAGCGCGGGGCCTCCGAATGGAGACGCCAGCCGCTTGGAGCGGTCGATCATTCCGCGGATGACGGCGGGATCGTCATGATTGGATGCCGCTACCGAATCGGCGCTCAGCACGGCCACGCGCAATAGTCGGCCTTCCACGCGAATGGCAAAGATATCGACCGACCCGTAGGTTTCGACTGACTGGGCGATCTGCCGCAGATAAGCGGTCAGTTGTTCACTGTGGAACTTCCCCACCAGCACTTCAGAAAATCGTGGGTCCGGGGCGGAGCCACCGGTACCGCCGCCGGGCCAATTGCCGGGATAGTGAATGGCAAAGGCGGCTTCATCGAGATCGCGTTCGAATTGAAAGCCGGTTTGTTGAATGAAGCGCTCGTATTCCGGATCGTGGCTTACAGGAGGCAGTTCTTTCCCCAAGGTCGCCTTGCGCACCCAGCCGAGATTGGCGTAGACGAATGCATCCGCTCCGGGCAGCAAGCGAGCAGGTTCAGGCGGAGCATGTTTTCGCAGCTGAACGGCAAGAAATACGGCCGCCGCGATGACGACCACCGCGAGGGCAATGGGGAAAGTGCGCCTAATTCGCATGGCAAGCGGTCAGGAGTGCCATCATACCATTGCCGGCGCATACCGGCGGATCGAGAGATGTGAGTTTTCCGAAAACGAGGGAGTGATATGTTGCGCGGAATTTAACGCTTGTGATACCTTAACTAATTGTCCCGGACATCCGGAAGGGATCGAGGGTATACTTGTGCCTTAGGGCACTTGTGCCCGATGCTGGCGTAGCTCAGTCGGTAGAGCACCTGATTTGTAATCAGGGGGTCAGGGGTTCAAATCCCTTCGCCAGCTCCAGTATACGAAGTCTGGAAGCGAATTTCGGGAACGTAATTCCGGCAGACAGCGGGACTCAGTACGTGGCGGCGCAACAGGTTTTTCCAACGCACTCCATTCGGAACGTTATCCGGCGTGTAGTGATCTTCGCGTAGTAATCCGTAAGCGCGATTCTTGGTTTCCCTGCTTTGCGAAAATTGGCTGGCGAAACTTGTTT
>JBAUVJ010000185.1:0-19814 GCA_049583165.1 Candidatus Sulfotelmatobacter sp.
GAAAGCCGTGGTGACCAGGGCTTCCGAAATGCCGCCTGCGACCGCGCCCAGACCGGTAGCCTTCTGTTCGGAAATACCTTTGAAGGCGTTCAGAATGCCCATCACCGTTCCGAACAGTCCCACGAAGGGAGCCGTTGAACCGATGGTGGCCAGACCGCCCAGTCCGCGCTTCAGCTCAGCGTGGACGATGGCTTCGGTGCGCTCCAGTGCGCGCTTGGAAGCTTCAATGGTCTCGCCGGGGATGGCGCCGGGGCTATCCTGGTGGGCCTTGAATTCCATCAGGCCAGCGGTGACAACCTTGGCCAGGTGCGATTTCTTGTTGCGCTCGGCCACCTTGATGGCCTCATCGATGCGGCCATCGCGCAAAGCTCCGGCAACCGCGGGAGCGAAGGCGCGAGACTGCTTACGGGCCGCGTTGTATGCCATGGCGCGATCGATCATCACACCGATCGACCAGCCCGACATAATGAACAGGATGATGACCACGATCTTCGCAATGATACCCATCTGCTTCCAGAGCGAAATCGGATCCCATCCCACTGCGCCACCCTCCTGCACAATCCAGGCGGCTACCCGGGGAACATGATGAACAGCTGCTACGGCAAAGTTAGCTAACATGAGTTGCTCTTCCCTCCTCAAAACTTCTTAGACTTTGATGCAAAATTTCCACACTCTGCGAAAGCTTCACGCACAAAGTTATGGTCACGCAGTCTGGCGTCGAAAAAAGTTCGGCGGCTGGACCTGTCGAAGCGACGATCCCAGCCACCGTTCTTGGGTGGAAGGGGAGGCCATTCCGCTTTCACTTCCTAACGTTGCAGCGGCACCACAACTGCATAAACCAGTTGCTGCTTCACCACGGCACGGCTTAGCCTCCGGCCAGCGTGAAGTTAACCTGGACCTCTGTATCCACCTCGACCGGTTCGCCGTTAAGCAGATAAGGTTTGTACTTCCACTGCTTCACCGCGTCGATGGCCGCGGGAGCCAGCATCGGATGCCCGCTCACCAGCGAAAGGTTTTCGATGGAGCCATCTTTACTGATCACAGCTCTGAGGATAACGGTTCCCGAAATGCGAGCCTGCCTGGCCAAAGGCGGATAAGTGGGGTTCACTTTGCGCACCAGGAGACCCTGCGAAACGCCTTGGGACACCCGGACACGCTGCGGAGCCGCCACTTTAGGCACGGCCATGGGCGTCGAACTGATGATGCCGCCAATCACGCCGCCCATCTGCCCACCCGGGATTCCGCCCGGAACGCCGCCAACCACGCCAGCCGATGCCATTGCCGGTGGGGCTTCGTCTTCCTTAATCATCTGAATTTTCTGAGGAATTTTGGTGGGCGTGCGCAGAGCGCCATTCACAATGTCTGTCTGAACCTGGTGGACCACATGCACCGGCGCTGCGGCTGGGGGTGGCGGCGGAGGCGGCGGAGGCGGTGCAACCAGGAAGGTCATTAATTGTTGCTTAGGCAGGGCTTCGGTAAAGATGAGGGGCATCAGAACCATGACGCCGATCAAAGCTATCTCTAAAATGATGGCGAAGGTTGTGGTGCGCCCCCGCTTCGTTTTCAGCCTGCCACCGGATTCCAGAAGGCTATCTTCAAACATGTCGTTTCTCCCACTCAGAGCCTACGTAAACTTAGACACCGACAGACTCCCCTTTGCTCCCAAAATCAACTCCCTGCCAGAAATGCCTATTTTCGGCATTTTCGGCGATCTCACGCACTGCAAACAAAGGCGTATCACAAAACCGATCGTCGCGCTATAAGGCAATTACTTAGTCCGAACCGGCATGGCCGCGGGGCGTTTGCCCTTGCTGATCCGCCAATCCTGATAGGCCACCAAAATCGGAGCCGCAATGGCGATCGACGAATACGTCCCAATTAAGATGCCGATTACCAGCGCAAGGCTGAACCCACGCAGCACCTCGCCACCGAACAGATAGAGTGCAAGCACTGTAAGGAAGGTCAGCCCCGCTGTCAAGATGGTTCGGCTTAAAGTCTGGTTGATGCTGCGGTTGACGATCTCCGAGAGTTTCTCACGCCGCATGAGCTTAATGTTTTCCCGGATGCGATCAAATACCACGATCGTGTCGTTATTAGAGTAACCAATCAAAGTGAGAATGGCGGCAATCACGGTCAGGGAAATGTCTTTGTTAAGCAGCGAGAACGCACCCACGGTAATCAAGGTATCGTGAAATACGGTGACCACCGCGGCGATGCCATAAATCCATTCAAAACGGAAGCCCAGATAAATCAGCATTCCCGCGAGAGAATAAGCCGTCGCCAGCAGGGCTTGCCGCCGCAACTGCGCGCCCACCTGCGGTCCGACAATCTCAACATTACGCACGCTGAAATCCGAGAGGAAAAAGCCATCAGACAAAGAAGCAATCACCGACGGATCAACCGTACCCTTTAACTGGTCGAATGAACTCAGTACGCCGCCCTGCCCTTTGTCGCGCGTGTCAAGGATTGCCTGAGCCTGCTGGGTATATTTCTGGTCGGCATCCGACCCCAGATGCATGGGATCTTTATCCAGCAAATAATTCTTGATCGCCAGCGAGCTGGCATTGTTCAGATCCGCCTTGCCTGCCGGTGCGTTGGTTTCGAGCGTATTGATGATCTGCGTCTTGCCCCGGTCGAGCGCCTGCTCGCTGGTTTCCTGAACGTCGAGATCGATCAGCACCTCATTGTTCGAGGGCACATCATAGGTCTGGATTTTCGCGTTGTGCAGGCCCGCGCGGTCCATGGCCGCGCGCAGCGCGTTGTCGTTTGGCGTGTGCGAGAACTTCACATACACCAGCGTGCCCCCCCGGAAGTCCACTCCGTACGGGATGCCATGCCAGAACACCATGGAAAGCACTCCGGCCACGCTGAAGATCAGCGAGAACGCGATGAAATACCACTTCTTGCCGAGAAAATCGATATTGCTATGGCTAAAAAACTCCACCGAGCTGACCCCTTATATAAAGTTTCCAGTTTCCGGTTTCTTGTTTCCAGAGACAGACTGGAAACCAGAGACTGGAAACCAGAAACTAGAAACTGATTTCCTTAAATGCTTAACGCTTCCCCGCGCTCTTTCCGGCTCAGCACCCAGTCAAAGATCACGCGTGACACGAACACGGCCGTGAACAGATTCGCCAGCAAACCAAACGTAAGGGTAACCGCAAACCCCTTCACCGGGCCGGTTCCGAAGAGAAACAAAATTGCCGCTGAGACGATCGTCGTTACGTGCGTATCCACGATCGTGATCCAGGCATGGCTGAAACCCTGATCCACTGCCGATGGCGGCGTCTTGCCATTTCTCAATTCTTCCCGGATGCGCTCAAAAATCAGCACATTGGAATCCACGCCCATACCGACGGTGAGAATCACACCCGCGATTCCCGGCAAGGTCAGCACCGCTTCGAAGTAGCCCATGAATCCCAGCAGGATGATGAGGTTTAACAGCAGGGCAACGTCGGCGTTGATCCCAGCCGCTCGATAGTAGATGAGCATGAAGATCAAAACCGCGAGCATCCCATAGACCGCAGCGCGAACCCCGGCGCGGATCGAATCAGTGCCTAAGGACGGTCCAACAGTTCGCTCTTCCAGATACTTGATGCTGGCTGGCAGCGCGCCCGAGCGCAGGATCATCGAAAGATCCTTGGCTTGCTGCTGGTTCATGCTGCCGCCGCTGATTTCCCCGGTATCGCGGATGGCCTCTTTGATATTTGCGACTTCCTGAACTCTATTGTCGAGAACCACGGCAAGGCTGTCGCCTACGTGCGCGGAAGTGAAGCTGAAGAAGCGCTGTCCGCCTTCATTGGTCAACTCGAAGCGCACATTGGGCTGGCCGTTCTGGTCGGTGCTGGGTTGCGCATCTCGCAAATCCTTTCCTCGGACAGCGGAAACCCGCGATACCAGGTACCAGGACTGATCACCCGCGGCAGTTCCAGGAGCGCCGTGCCCCGGCAGCAAAATCGAATCTGCCGGCAATACTCCGCCCTTATCCTGCAACGCGGCTTGCTCACTGGCAAAAGGCCCGCCCATGACCTGCTTGATTTCAAGCATGGCGGTGGACTGCATGATGTCCTTCACCCGCGCCGGATCGTCGACACCCGGCAACTGCACCAGAATCTGGTAATCGCCGAGGCCGTGCTCCTGGATCGTCGGCTCGCTCACGCCTAGCGAATCAATGCGGTTTCGGATGGTCTCGATCGCCTGGGTTACCGCCTTACTCTTCAGATCGGTTAGGATCTGGGGCTTCATGGCAAGCGTCCACGTATTGTCGGCACCCGAAGTCAAATTGTATTCCGGCAGCCGGTCGTTCGCGATATCCAGCAGATCTTTGCGCGAATCCGCTGGCACACTCTTTAAAACAATCTTGTCTGGATCATTTTTCGCATCAGGCTTGGAAATATCCGCGAAAGCGATCTTGCGCTTGTTGAGCTGTTCTTTCAGGACTTCTACCGCATTGTCGGAATCCACGTTGATCGCATCATTCACCTGCACTTGCAGAATCAAGTGAGTTCCGCCGCGCAAATCCAGGCCAAGATGAATGCGGTTGGTCATGGCGGTAAGCAACCCGCCGCCGGAAAAACTCTGGGGAATGCCGAAGATCCCGAAAAGAAATACCAGCAGGACGCCGGCGATAAGTAACAGCTGCCAAAGAAGATTTTTATTCATGACGAAAACAAATCCAAATATCGGGTTGTGCCACAGTTAAGCCGTGCCGCAATTACTTGGTCTTCACTTCATCCTCGCTGGTCGTAACCTGCGTCACCGACGCCTTGGTCACTTCCAGCACCAGATTATTGGGAGGGACGCGCAGGTGAACGCTATCGTCCTTGAGCGCCATGATCGTACCCCGCAACCCGCCGCTGGTCACGACCTTGTCACCCGTCTTCAGGCCGTCCAGCATGGTGGTCCATTTTTTCTGGCGTCGTTGTTGGGGAAGAATCAGCAAAAAATAAAAGATGGCAAAAATAAAGATAAGCGGAGCGACGCTCAGCCATCCCATTCCGCCACCAGCCTGCACTGCCAGAAAATAATCCATGTTCATCGAAGTTAAGAAAACAAAGTCAAGCCAAGCAAGTTAAGTAAACCAGATTAACTAAACCAAGCTAAGTAAACCGGACTCTCTTTTATCCGTTTAACCAGCATCCGTTTTAACCGGACTTTTGACCGTTATCCGCGAACAACCGCCCACGCACTCTGCGACATAGGCCTGTCATTTCACGACGGGGGTACTCATCGATTCCGGCCGGATCGTTAGTCGTCAACCGACTGCTCAGGCTGAATCCGGGGAGGTCTTTCCGTGAAGCTCAAGGTTTCGCTCGAGACCACACGCCAGAAAGAAAACGGGATTCTTCCCCAAGTCGAATAGAATGACGCACCCGCCGCATAGTGTCAAGGTAGAAACTCAGGTTGTGGATGGTATTTAAGACCTGCGCCAGCACTTCATTAGAAGAATAAAGATGGCGCAAATATGCGCGAGAGTAGCGCCGGCACACGCGGCAGGCGCAATTGGGATCGAGCGGCCCGGCATCTTGCGCGTAGCGCGCCTGCTTAATCGAAATTTTTCCCTCGGAAGTAAACAGCAACCCATGGCGCGCCGCGCGCGTAGGCAGAACGCAATCCATCATATCGACGCCGAGGTTTGCGTATTCAACAATTTCCTCGGGTGTACCAACCCCCATTAAGTAACGCGGCTTGTCGGCTGGCAAGTATTCAAGGGTGGCTTCAACCACCTCGCGCGTGCGTTCGCGCGGCTCACCCACACTCAGCCCTCCAATCGCATATCCGGGGAACCCAATCTCGATCGTGCGCTCCGCGGATTCTTTTCTCAGAGCCAAATCCATCCCACCCTGAACAATTCCGAAGAGGGACTGCGTGGAGTTTCCAGTTTCTAGTTCCCGGTTTCCGGTATTCGTGGCACCGGAAACTGGAAACTCGAAACTCGAAACTTTTCTCCACGGCACTTCCTGCTTATGCTCCTCAAAATATTTCTTGCTGCGTTCAGCCCAGCGCAAAGTCAATTCCATCGAAGCTTTCGTGCGCGCCCGGTCCGCCGGATACTCCGTGCACTCGTCAAAGGCCATGATGATGTCGGCGCCGAGCCCGATCTGCGCCGCCATCGAGGCCTCCGGGCTGAAGAAGTGCGACGAGCCGTCAAGATGCGACCGAAACGTAACCCCTTCCTCGCTGACTTTCCTCAGTTCGTTCAGGCTGAAAACCTGGAAGCCGCCGGAGTCGGTGAGAATCGAGCGCCGCCACGCCATGAATCCATGCAACCCTCCGAACTGGCGGACCGTTTCGACTCCGGGTCGCAAGTAAAGATGATAGGTATTGCCCAGCAGAATTTGAACGCCAAGTTCTTCCAGAACGTCCTGCGGCACCGCCTTAACCGTCGCCGCCGTTCCAACCGGCATGAACACAGGGGTTTCGATCGCACTGTGGGGGGTAACCAGGCACCCGCCGCGCGCCGCTCCCGCACGAGACTCAATATCGAACGCAATAGACATCACTTGGATTGTAGCAACCGCAAAGTAGCTAGTGGCTGGAAGCTATCTCACAAAAAGGTCTTGGTAGGCACGCCTTCAAGCCTGCCGCTCGGGCACAAGAAGACCGAGGCTTTCAGGAACGGCGCGAGAACTGAATTCTGGGCGAACATATGGGACGTGATCATTACATCCCAGCCCCGAAGGGGCGGCATATGATAGCCCGGCACGTAAGTGCCGGGTAGAAGCGGAAGGTTGGAACCAGTCCCGGAGGGGACGACACGAGTTCTCACGCGCACTCCTTAGCTCCTGAGGGAGGCCCAGTTCACCCGGTCGGTCCATTGATCAAGTTAGCTTCTAGCGATCGGCGACGAGACTCACAATTTCTCCCCGCACCCGCCCATCCTCCACAACCAATCTACCCACACTCACCGGCAGCTTGAACCTCCGCGGGCCGGCGCTTCCGGGATTGAAATAGAGCACGCCGCCTCGATTCTCCTGCTTCGCAACGTGACTGTGGCCGCTGACCACAACCGAAAATCCGGCAGCATCCGGTTTCAGATCCAACCGCGCCAAATCGTGCAGCACATAGATAGAAATCCCGCCCAGCTCAAGCACATCGGTCTCTGGCAGCTTTCGAGTCCATTCCGATTTGTCAATATTGCCGCGCACCGCGGTCACGGGAGCGATGCCGGAAAGTTGCTGGAGAATTTCTGGCCCTCCGATGTCCCCGCCGTGAATAATGTAATCCGAGCCACGTAGCGACTCGACAGCTTCAGGCCGCAGCAACCCATGCGTGTCGGAGATGACGCCGATGAGGATGCAAGACATTGAGCCCAAAGTTTAATTCACTGCTGCAACGGGCTCGCGTGTTGCGGCTCGTAGATACCGATCTTCCCGCCGCCGGGAAGACTGATCGTCGCAATCTTTCCCCAACGCTGCTCGCCGACCTCTGAGACCTTCACATTCTTCGCTTTCAGATCCTTCAGCGTGGCCGCGATGTCGTCACACATCAGGTAAAGCTCGTGGCGATCGACCGAGCTCTGCTTATCGGAATCATGAAACGCCGCTTCCGCCGGAGGCATGGCGAAAATCAGCCAGCCATGCCCCGCGTCGACACAAGGAAACTTGAGCACATCGCGAAAGAAGGCCCGATCCGCTTCCGCGTTCCTGCTGTAGATCACAACGTGAGCGCCGTTGATCATGGCGTCAACTCCTGCTCCGAAGGATGGCCAGTCGCTAAGCCGCCTGTGCCATGCGTGCCGCTTCAATGCCATCGAGCGCCTGCCACAGCATCCGGGCAGTGTTCTCCGCCGCGTGCAGCGCCGCATCCGCCGCATCCGGATTCGCCACAACACATTTCTCCAACTGCTCCCGCCAAACCTGCGCATGGTAAATATCGGCGGTCGCATGCAGCGCGAAGTACCCACAGGTCTTATCGTGCGCGCCGTACATTCCGCGCAGCCCGCGCTCTTTCTCTTTAGCCACGCGCGGCACCTGCGATTCGTACGCGTAAAATGCTGCCAGCGCCTGTTCCGGCGTGCCATCGCTGGCCACGTTTTGGAAGTGCCGCATCAGATCCCTGATTTCCGGCACCGGCGAGTGTCCGCGCATGTCGCGTGTCGCTCCCATACCTTCGGCAAAATCAAGCCACAACTCGGAGTGCGGCCCGGAATCGCTCTCCGCTCCGCCCGATTTTCCCTGCTCATCGCACATGTTGGCCAACACCGCGCGGCGTAACTCGCCTTCATCCAGGCGAACCGCAAGTTCGGCTAAATAACTGGGAAAAGCCTCCACATGATGGTAGTAGTTGCGCGCGTACTCGCGCAGATCATCGCGCGTTAACTCCCCCGCCGCCCATGACCGGTAAAACGGATGGCAGAGCAGGTCGTACTTCGCGATGGCTGCGTCCAGTTGCTCAAAGAATTGATTGCTATTCATGATTGCCTCCTGATGCTGCGGTTATGACCCACTACTATACGGTCCGACCTACCCATCGGCAAGTGAGCCGGATCACAGCACTCGCCAACTTGTTAGAATGAACCCAGATGCAGTTTACGGAACAATTCGACGTGGTCGTAGTCGGCGCCGGCCATGCCGGATGCGAGGCCGCCATGGCCGCGGCGCGCATGGGATTGAAGACCGCCCTCTACACCCTGAACGTCGACTTGATTGCGCAGATGTCCTGCAACCCTGCCATCGGCGGCATCGCCAAGGGACACCTCGTCCGCGAAGTCGACGCGCTCGGCGGCATGATGGGCGAGATCACGGATGCAGTAGGCATCCAGTTCCGCTTACTGAACACATCGCGAGGCCCTGCCGTCTGGTCGCCACGCGCACAGTGCGATAAGCAAGCCTACCGCCTCAAGATGCGCGAGGTGCTAGAGTCGCAGCCGAATCTCAAGATCAAACAGGCCGAAGTGTCGGACCTTATTGTTGAAGTACCAAGTACCGAGTTCCGAGTTCCGAGTACGGTGGATGATTCGATACTAGGTACTAGGTACTCGGTACTAGGGGTAAAACTCCGCGACGGCCGCACCGTCGGCGCCCAAGCCGTAATCATCACCACCGGAACTTTTCTCAACGGACTGATTCACTGTGGCGAGCAACAATATCCCGCCGGACGCTCCGGAGAACCAAACGCAGTTCTCCTCGGCGAATCTTTGAAAAAGTTGGGACTGCGCGGCTGCCGCTTAAAAACCGGAACGCCGCCCCGGCTCGACGGCCGCACCATCGACTGGTCGCGCTTCGATCTACAGCCGGGAGATGCGGATCCGACGCCTTTCAGTTTTCGCACCCGGCGCGTGGCCCATTACGACTCGCAGGTTCCCTGCTATATCGCGTGGACCTCGCCCGAAACCCATCGCATCATTCGCGAAAACGTCCACCGTTCGCCGATGTACAGCGGGCAGATTCAATCGATCGGGCCGCGATATTGCCCGTCAATCGAAGACAAGATCGTGAAGTTTCCCGACAAGGAGATGCACCAGCTTTACCTCGAGCCGGAGGGCTTGAACACCCACGAAATCTACGTCAACGGTATGAGCACCTCGCTGCCGGTGGAAGTGCAGCTGGAAATTTTGAAATCAATTCCAGGCCTTGAAAGCGCCGAAATGCTGCGTCCCGGCTACGCCATCGAATACGACTCGATCGACCCAACCGAACTTCAGCGTACTTTGGAAACCAAGAAAATCGCCCACCTGTTTCTCGCAGGCCAGATCAACGGCACATCCGGTTATGAAGAAGCGGCGTGCCAGGGCCTGATGGCGGGCATTAACGCCGCGTTGCAGGTAAAGGCGCAGCCGCCGCTGATTCTCGACCGCACCGAGGCTTACACCGCAATCCTCATCGACGATCTCATCTCGAAGGGAACCAACGAACCCTATCGGATGTTCACTTCGCGTGCGGAGTTCCGCCTGCACCTGCGCATCGACAATGCCGACCGCCGCTTGACCCCTCACGGTCACCGCGTGGGATTGATTTCCGAGGGAGCTTGGGAGGATTTTCAAGCCAAGCAGCGGCGGCTGGAAGCGCTCAAGCAACTACTGGAGCGCACAAAACTGACGGTGGAACTGCTCAGTATTCTTAACAGATGTCATTCCGAACCGGCGCCAAGTGCGGGTGAGGAACCTGCTGTCGCTGGCGGCGCAACGCTCGACATGTCTGGAGCCCTCGGTCAAACACTCGCACAACTGCTGAAGCGTCCCGAAATCAGCATCGAACGAATTGCGCCGGTTTTGCGAGACTTGAATCCAGCGTTTTTTAGCCGTGACTTAATCCGCGAAAACTCGCCTGACTCCGCGTCCGCACTTTCTTCCGAGATTCGCAACGAACTCAAATCGGTGGAAACCGAGATCAAATACGAGGGTTACCTTCTGCAACAGCAGCGCGCCATCGAGCGAATGAAAAAGTCGGAGCAGCGTTCCATCCCGGACTGGTTCAATTACCATTCGGTCAGCGGGCTCTCGCGCGAAATGCAGGAGAAACTAAGCCACGTGCAGCCGCGCACTCTGGCGCAAGCCTCGCGCATTCCAGGAGTGACCCCAGCGGCCGTATCGCTGGTAAGTGTCTTCATTGAAATCCAGGCGCGACGCCGCGAACAAGCGACCGCGATATAGAAGTCAATCGGCACGCAAATCGGAAATTAATACAGCGTTAACAATCCAAAGTTACGCCAGAGTTAATATCTCCGTCATGCCTCAGGAGACCCTCCGCATTGAAGACCGCCCCGGAACCCACCCAGGACAGCGCATTCTCAAACTCGATGGAGCGCTGGTGATGAGGACAGTGTTCGATTTTCAAAATACCGTGCGCGCCGACACTTCGCAATCGCTCATCATCGATTTCACCAATGTCCTTTACGTCGATTCAGCCGGCATCGGCGCTCTCGTCGGAGCCTATGTTACGCGCCAGCACGGTGGACGCAATCTCGCGCTGGTAGGCGTCAGTGAGCGCATCCACAACGCGCTCAAGGTCACGCGAGTCGAGCAATTTTTTCGCTTTTTTGATTCCATCAGCGCGGCGGAAGAGGCCTGCGCCGCGTAGCCGTCGATCAAGCGCCGATCGCGGTTTGACTGCCCCCGTCATCCCTCCTAAGATGAATTCCCTGTTCGTTTATCCATAATTGTTTACTCGTGATCGTTCATCCATGATCGGCCAAACCATCTCGCATTACCGCGTCACCGGCCAGCTGGGAAGCGGTGGGATGGGGATCGTCTACGAAGCCGAAGACCTCGATCTTGGCCGCCGGGTTGCGTTGAAATTCCTGCCGCCGCAGCTGGCGCGCGATCAAAATGCCCTCGACCGTTTTCTGCTCGAAGCCCGCACCGCATCGTCGCTGAATCATCCCAATATTTGCACGATTTACGCCGTAGAAAAAGACGGTGACCGGACGTTTATCGCCATGGAGTTGTTGCAGGGCGACACTCTGGACCGCCGCTTGGGTGGCGTAATCCCGCTCGATCGCCTGCTGGACTGGAGTATTCAACTGGCCGATGCGCTCGATGCGGCACACTCCAAAGGAATCATCCATCGCGATATCAAGCCCGCGAACATTTTCATCACCCAACGTGGGCAAGTGAAAGTGCTGGACTTCGGGCTGGCCAAGTTGACCCATCCGGAGATGGAAATGGAGACCATCGGCGCGACCGGGGATTCTCCCGGGCCCGTGCACCTCACCAGTCCGGGCGCAACCGTTGGCACCATCTCTTACATGTCGCCGGAGCAAGCGCGCGGCGAAGAACTCGATGCGCGAACCGATTTATTCTCTCTCGGAGTCGTGATCTACCAGATGGCGACCAGCCGCCTGCCATTTTCTGGCGCTACTTCGGCGGTAATTTTTCACGCGATTCTACAGCTCGATCCGATCCCCGCTTCGCGCCTGAACTCCGCAGTACTGCCACGGCTGGAAGAAATTATCGACAAATCTTTGGAAAAAGATCGCGAGCTGCGCTACCACTCATCCGGAGATCTGCGCGGAGACCTTAAACGCCTGAAACGCGACATCGAGTCCGGACGCAAACCGGCGCAACCTGCAAGCATCAGCTCTCCCGCGATTCCCGTTGCGCCATCCGATCCCAAGACTCCTGCCGACACCTCATCGCCGCGCAGCACTTCCGAAAGCGCGGCCGCCATCTCCGTTGCCCGCCGGCACAAACTCGGTACCGTAGTCACCGCCGCACTCGTGCTGATCCTGCTGGCCGCGGCCGCTTACGGAACTTACACTTTTCTCACCCGCGCCCGGCCCGCGCCGTTCGAGAATATTTCCGTCACTAAGGTTACAGATACCGGCAATGAAGTACTGGCCGCTATTTCACCCGATGGCAAATACGTTTTGTGCATGTCGCGGAAAAATGGCCTGGCGAGCCTGTGGCTCAGGAATGTTCCCACCAACAGCAATGCCCAGGTGCAACCTCCCGCGGACGTGAATTACAAAGGCCTCCGTTTCTCTCCCGACGGGAACTATTTCTACTTCGTTCGCAGCGATCCGGGAAATCCAGATTTGAAATTTCTGTACCGCGCACCGCTGCTCGGAGGCACGCCGCAGAAGCTGGCGGAAGACGTCGACTCCAACATTACTTTTTCTCCCGACGGAAAAAATCTGGCCTTCATGCGCTATGACAATCCCGAGCCCGGCAAATACCGGCTGATCGTTCGCCCGGCCGAGGGTAGCGACGCGCCGGAAAGAACTCTGGCGGGAAGTTCGAATGCCCTTTACACCACCGGCGGCACCGCCCGCCGGCTCGCCAGTCCGGCGTGGTCGCCCGATGGAAAGACGATCATGTGTGATGGGCTGACCGCGGGAGATTCGCTGGTGAGCCTGGTCGCCGTCGACGTCGCCACCGGGCAACAAAAAATATTTTTCGGAAGCAACAAACAATTCTTCGATTCTCCCACCTGGCTGCCCGATGGCAGCGGATTGCTCGGCTTGGCGCGCGGACAAAGTTCGAATTTCAATCAGGCCCAGATTGCGCTCGTCTCTTATCCCGGTGCCAAGCTTTCTCCCATCACCCGCGATACCAACACTTACTCCGACCTCAGCATTGCGGCGAACGGCCATGCCCTGGCCACCATTCTGAGTGAGGACCGTTGGAACCTGTTCGTGATGCCCGGTGATGGGCCCGGCATCCAGGCTCATCCCATAGCGTCAGCCACCGCGCAGACCAACTTCACCTGGACACCGGCCGGCCAATTGATCGGCGATGAGGAAAACGTGCTCAATCGCATCGATCCATCAACCGGCAGCAAAACCGTGATCACCGCCGAGGAGGGGACGCCAGATGGCGATCCGGCCGCCTGCGCCGACGGACGCTCGCTTGTGTTTGAGCTGGTGCTTCATGGAAATACCGGCGACGACAACCTCTGGCGCATTGATTCCTCCGGCGGTAATCTGAAGCAACTTACCACCGGCAAGCGCGACCATCTCGCCATATGCTCGCCCGACAGCCGATCCGTCTACTACATCGAGGAAAAAGAAGAGGGCAAACTGGCCCGGGTTTCGATCGATGGCGGAGCCACGCAAACTATCTCCCAGCTGCCCATCGCCGGCAACTTCGATATTTCCCCTGACGGCAAGTTCGCCGCCTTCGCCACGCTGCAACACTCCGGCGAGCACAAAGAAAAGTTGGCTCTGGTCACCCTCGATTCTGGCCAAACCAAGATGCTTGAGTTTGAGCGTCACCGCTTCGGACTGCTGCGCTTCAGCCGCGACGGCAAAGCCTTGGTCTACCCCACTCGCGACAACGGAGTGGACAATCTCTGGCTCCAGCCGCTCGACGGCTCCAAAGGCCGCCAGCTTACCGACTTCACCTCCGAACACATCTACGATTTCCACTGGTCGTTCGATGGCAAGCAACTAGCCATGGTCCGCGGCCACACCGACGCAGACGTAGTCCTGATTCGCGACGCGGCAAACTGAGAACCTTAGCCCGCAATCAGGCAGCTGAGAATTGTCAGGTCCATTGAAGGTTTTTCAAATTACAAAATTACCCAATTACCAAATTACTCAATCCAATAAAAATGCGGCCATCTCAGGCCGCATTTTTTCGGATTGTCAACTGCGAAGCGGTTTAGGCACCCTTCACGTTCTCGGCCTGCCAGCCCTTCGGGCCTTTGACCACGTCAAACTGCACCTGCTGCCCCTCTTGCAGGCTGCGGAAGCCGCTCGCCTGAATGGCCGAGAAGTGCACAAATACATCCTCGCCGTTCTGGCGGCTGATAAAACCGTAGCCCTTGGCGTCGTTAAACCACTTCACTGTTCCTGTTTCCATGGTGTTGCTATGTTCCTTTATTTGATATAGCGCTGAAACTTTGGAAGTGTTCTTTGCAGGCAGGTCACGCGCCGGGTAAGCGGAGAAACTGGGTACTGCGAGGAACTCTAAAGTCAAACGCAACTAAATTCTATTTGAAGCGCCTCAAAATAGCTAGAAATTTTATTCGCCATCCAACGTAACGCACAGATTCTACATTGCTTACAGGTACTCTGGCGCGCCGCGACCTCCGCCTCGCGAGCGCCCCTGCCACGCCCAGAGATCCCGAAAAGCTGTATGATTTAAGACATGCATTTCCGCAAATTCCTAATCCTTATTCTTCTTGTAAGTCCAGCCTGGGCTGGAGTCGTAGAGGATGTCCGCACCGCATTAGCACAGCGCAGTTTCGCGAGCGCAGATTCTGACCTCAAAGCCTACGTCGCCAAAAACGGCGTCACCGGTGAATACGTCGAAGCCTACTCGTGGATGGCGCGCGCGGCCCTCAGTGATGGCGATTACAGCCAGGCCAGCGCCTACGCCAAGCAAACCAAGGCTCTGGCGCTGGAGCAACTCAAACAGCGCCCTTTAGATTCCGAGCCTCATCTGCCCATCGGCATGGGTGCGGCCATTGAAGTAGAAGCCCAGGCGCTGGCGGCTCGCGGGCAGCACGCTCAAGCTGTGGCAGTTTTGCAGTCCGCGCTGCGCACCTATGGCAATACTTCGATCCAGGCTCGCCTCCAGAAAAATCTGAACCTGCTTTCTTTCCAGGGCCGTCCGGCTCCCGCGCTGCAAGCGGAACAATTTTTGGGCTCGAAACCGCCGGTGCTCGCCCAACTGAAGGGCGCGCCGGTGCTCTTATTTTTCTGGGCACATTGGTGCGGAGACTGCAAAGCCGAGGCTCCACTCATCACCCAGCTCCGCTCCGAGTTCGCCGGCAAAGGATTGACCGTCCTCGGTCCGACGCGCCTCTATGGCTATACCGCCCAAGAAGAGCACGCTTCGCCCAGCGATGAACTCGCCTACATCGACGCCGTCCGTCACCGCTTCTACGGTGGATTGCTCGACATGCCCGTTCCCATCAGCAAGCACAACTTCGACGTCTACGGCGCTTCGACCACTCCCACGCTGGTCCTGCTCGACCGCACAGGCAAGGTCGCCATGTACCATCCCGGAGCTTTGCCCTATGACCAGTTGAAGGCGGAGATTGAGAAGGTCGTGCAATAGTTGGGGGGAATGCGTCCGGCGAGAATTTCAACAGGCTGTGACGTTTCATAGAGCTAGCACGATGACCGTCAAAACACTGGGCGATGCCGAAGATAGTGTTTGGATGTTTCGGATCGTGCACCAGATCACCCAACTTTCGCAAGGTGCGGCCTTGAGCTCCAGTGACCGTGGGGATTTCGATGCGGCGCACAAGCTGCTCTTCGAGTGTATGCGACAGTGCAACGACGCACGGCATGAGCTTTGGCGACTGGCGGAACAGCATGTGAAGGATATAAGCGAAGGCAGAGCTGTGGTGGTTGGAAATCTCGGCGTTATCTCAGCCCTTGAAGATTTCGAGCCAACGCTCAACCGTGCTGTAAACAGTTTCTTCGTCTCCTCACGGACTGCGCTTTATCATCTATTTGGACAGAAAGAGAATTCATCCAAGGGGCCACGCGCCCGAACTGTCTCTGCGATCCTGACGGGCGATAATCTGAGCTTCGTTCATGCCAAGAAGGACACCATTTTCGAAACAACGGCAAAGAAATATCTTGATCGTCATCCGGGCCGCGCTTCAGTGCACTTGATCGACATTCTACGTAGTGACCGAACAAGTTGGACTCTCGGTTTGCAAGAGATTCGAGACAAGATCATTCACGATACAACCTATCAACCGCTCAAGATGCTTTACCAAGCAAGAGACCAGAAAGTCGCCGTTGGATTTCCGCGACTCAATGGGGTCAGCCTGCTGGAATTTGTTGAGATGTTTTGGAACAACTTGGTCGATGCGGTTGAGGAGATCGTTTTGGCGTGCGTCGCCACAAGGCTCCCTGTTTATATGGCTATTGTTCCAATCCCCGAAGGCAAACGGAACCAAGAACTTCCATATCGCTGGCAGGCGGTTATTCTGCCAGACTCTTAGAAGTGGCAATTGCTCGGTCGGACAGCCGCGGGCGCTGTCCCTGCATCGTTCACCTTACTTCCTCGAGTCGGCCCGTCTTCACGTCATAAACAAATCCGCGCACCGGAATATGCTTCGGAATCCACGGATGCGACTTCACCCGCCGCACCTGCTCCCGCAGATTGTTTTCGAGATCGTCGAAAGCGTAGAAGTGCGCAGGCTCGCTGGCGATGGCGCCCATCTTGCTCGTCAAATGCGCCCTCAGTTCGTATTCGTTCACCTTCAGCAGTCCGCAATCCGTGTGGTTGATAATGATGAACTCCTGCGTGTCCAGCAGATGATGCGAAACGATCAGTGAGCGCAAGGCATCGTCGGTGGCGATGCCGCCCGCATTGCGGATCATGTGCGCGTCTCCCGGCTTCAATCCCAGGCAGCGTTCGAAGAGGATTCTGGAATCCATGCAGGCCAGCACCGCCAGCCGCCGCCGCGGCCGCACAGCCAGATCCCCCAGGTTGAAGTTCTTAACAAATTCTTGGTTAGCTTTCAGCAGTTCATCGGCAACTGACAAAATTTATGATCCTCGTTCTGAATTTTTTAACAACCGTGAAACGGTTGCGCAGTCCGCATTTTCGCGCGCTGGTTGTCCCACCAGTCTAACCGCTACAATCGCCCGGTGAACCTCGACGACACCATTGTAGCCATCGCCACCCCCGCCGGACGCGGCGGCATTGGCGTTGTGCGCATTGCCGGCCCGAGGGCGCGAGAAATTGCCAGTCCAATGTTGCGCCTGAAACATGAAATGCAAGCAGGCCGCGCAATTTTCGGCGAACTCATAGAGCAAGAGAAATATGTAGGGACAGCCGCCCCCGGCTGTCCAGCCGAGCAACGCTCGGCTTTTGCCTCCCGCATCGACGAAGTCGTAGTCACTTACTTCTCCAAACCCCACTCCTACACCACTGACGACATCATCGAAATCGCAGCCCATGGCTCCCCCGTCGTGCTGCGCCACATCGTCGAGATGTGCGTCGCCGCCGGAGCGCGTCTCGCCGAACCCGGCGAGTTCACCATGCGCGCATTTCTGAACGGCCGCATCGATCTCACCCAGGCAGAAGCTGTCCGCGATCTCATCGACTCGCAAACTCTCTATCAGGCAAAGATCGCGGCCCAACAGCTTGAAGGCGCACTGTCGAAACGGTTGCAGCCCATCAAGCAAAAACTCGTCGAGTTGATAGCCGTCCTGGAGGCCGGCATCGACTTCGCCGAGGACGACGTTTCCGTAATGCCGGATCGCACCATCCTCGAACGCATCACCACCGTGCGCGAGCCGCTCGAACAGCTTGCCGCTACCTTCGCCTACGGAAAGATTGTGCACGAAGGATTGACTCTGGCCATCGTGGGCCGTCCCAACGTGGGCAAATCGAGTCTGTTCAACCGCCTGGTCGAGCGCGAGCGTGCCATCGTCACGGCCACTCCCGGTACCACGCGCGATCTGGTGACGGAGACCGTCGCCCTCGGCGGCATTCCGATCCGGCTTGTCGATACCGCCGGCATCCGCCATGCGCTCGACGAAGCCGAATCCATCGGCATCCGAAAATCCATGGAAGCGCTGGCCGACGCTGATCTGGTGCTGGTTGTGCTCGACGCTTCTCAACCCTCCTCCGAAGAAGAAGAAGAACTACTGCGGCAAACCCGGAATCGTCCAGCAATCGTTGTAGGAAATAAATGTGATCTGGGCACTGAAACGCGGAGAGCAACCAAGCGAGACTCAGACGGGCCACTTACCTTTATCTATGCCTCCGCCCTGACCGGCGAAGGAATCGCGGATTTACGCGCCGAGATTTTACGTCACATCGGTGGCGAAACCGGAGGACAGGTAGAAGCCGGGTTCCTCACGAATGTTCGCCACCAAGGACTGGTGAAAGATTCTGTTGCCGCGCTCGGCGCCGCTGCTGCCGCAGTCGCAGGTAAAGTCCCGCACGAGATGCTGCTACTCGATCTTTACAACGCTCTCCGTCCACTCGACGCCATCACCGGCGCAACCACTCCCGACGACATCCTCAATCTGATCTTCAGCACATTCTGTATCGGAAAGTAACCCCATCTGGCTATGCCGCAACCTCTGCCAGTGGCAGCCGCACCTGAAATCGCGTATCTCCGGCTTTCGATGTGACCTGAATATTGCCCCTGTGTTTTCTTACGATTCGTTGTACAGTATCCAGGCCAAGCCCGGTTCCTTCGCCCACTGCCTTGGTCGTAAAAAAAGGTTCGAAGATGTGGTTTTCTATCTCCGGTGAAATTCCTGGTCCATTGTCTCCAATCTCCACCACCACGCAGCCATCCTCGCGAAAAGTCCGCACCCGCAACTCGCCCTTTCCTCCCATGGCATCGATCGCATTGTCGATCAGGTTAGTCCACACCTGGTTGAGTTCGCTGCCGAATGAGTTCACCAGCAAAGGTATTTTTTGGTAATCGCGCTCCACCACCACTCCGCGCTTCAGCTTATGGTTCAGGATGGTGAGCGTAGTCTCCAGGCTCTTCACAATGTCGACATTCTGCACCGGCGACTGGTCCATGTAGGTGTATTCCTTGATTGCCCGGACCAGGTCGGAGATTCGCGATGCGCTGCTCTCGATTTCGTTCAACAGATTTGCAATCTCCACCGAGGCGGCGATCCTCACCAGCGCAGCCCGCGCGGTTCCTGTGTCCACCATCGCAAACAACGATTCCAGCATCACCGGCTGTACATTTTTATGGGCCAGATCCGCCGCCAATTGCCACAAGTCATTCTGTCCGTGACTTCGCAGCAACGAATCAAGTTGCTCCTCCAGGTCACTCATGGTCAGCGCGTCGGGCGGAGGATCGTCCCGCTGAATGAAAAAATTCTCCAGCTTCTCGATTTCCGCCTTCTGCGCCGGGGTAAGTTCGCGCCTTCCCAACTCCAGGCTCGCATTCCTGATCTTCTTGATAGTGTCGCGCAACTGGGTTGCGGCGCGCTTGGCTGCGGAAGCCGGATTGTTGAGCTCGTGCGCCAGCCCTGCCGAGAGCTTTCCCAAACTGGCTAGGCGGTCGCGCTGTTGCTCGATCCGCGTAGTTTCGCGGATTCGGTCCGACATCAGCCCCACCAGCCGCTGCGTCAGCTCCGGCATTTTTTGAATTAAGTCTGGAAACAGCGAGGCAGCAAATCGAAGAGCTCGGGTATCGGTCTCCGATCGCAAGCTTACTTTAAACTGCTTCATTCTCGAAAACGGCAGCAGCCCGGTAACATCCCCGGCCACAATGTCAAAGATAATGGTTTCACCCGCAAATTCGCCTCGTGCTTGAAGGTGCCCCTCAAGAACCACAAACATCGCATCGGCGGGAGTTCCCTGGCGCGCGTAGACATCACCCGCCTTGAGATGCATCTCTTGCGATTGGCTGATGAACCAGTCGATCTGATCGTCTGGTAAATCCGCGAATATAGGGAGGCGAAGTAGTTCCGATTTATCG
>JBAUVJ010000186.1:0-1895 GCA_049583165.1 Candidatus Sulfotelmatobacter sp.
GTGTGGAACATGCCCGCGTACATGCCCTGCTCGAAGCCCTGGTGCATGTTGCGAACTTTCCAGAGCTCGTCCTTAATCCAACTGGATTCGACTTTCTTCTGATATTCGCCTAGCGTGCGCGCCGAGAAATCATCTTTTCTCAACGCATCAAACGCCGTCTCCGCCGCCAGCATCCCGCTCTTGATCGCGAGATGAATTCCCTTGAGCCGTGCAGAATTCAGAAAACCGGCGGAGTCGCCGAGGATCATCCACCCATTGCCCGCGACCGGCGGAATCGCCCACCAGCCGCCGTAAGGCATCGACTTCGCTCCGTAGCGGATCATCTTTCCGCCCGCAAGCAGCTTGGCAACGAAAGGATGCTGTTTGAAATCCTGTAGCACGTGTTGCGGATCGAGGCGCGGGTCGGGATAGTCGAGTCCGGTGACGAAACCGAGCGAGACAACATTGTCTTTGCCGCCGTAAATCCAGGCGCCGCCGTATTCCTTCGGAGTGAGCGGCCAGCCCAGCGTGTAAATCACCTCCCCCGGAGCGATCCGCCCCGCAGGAACCTCCCACAATTCCTTCACGCCGACACCGTAAGTCTGTGGGTTGGCGTTGCGGGCCAGATCGAATTTCGAGACAAGCTGCTTCGTTAATGATCCACGCGGCCCTTCGGCGAGGATTGTGATTTTTGCGTTGAGATCGTAGCCCGGCTCGAAGTTCGATTTCGGATGGCCTTCCTTGTCGACTCCCTTATTGTCAGTCTGAACGCCGGTGACGCGGTCACCTTTTAAAAGCAATTCCGAGCCGGCGAAGCCAGTGAAGATCGTAATGCCGGTTTCTTCCACCTTGCCGCCGAGCCACTTTACAAAGCGATTCAGCGAGATGACATAGTTGCCGTGATCACGTAGCGGCGGGGGAGTGACGGGTAATTTGAACTTGTTCTTCTCGGTCAGAAAGTAAACAGCTTCCTTGGTGACCTCGGCATCAATCGGGGCTTCTTTCTCGAATCCCGGAAGCAGCTCGCGCATGGACCGCGGATCGAGCAGCGCACCCGACAAACAATGCTGCCCAATCTCACGCGCCTTTTCGAGAACGTAGATATTTTCTTTGCTAAGCTGCGATTCCGGATGCGCAGCATTGTGCGCGTCGATCAGCTGCGACAAGCGCAGAGCGCACGCCATCCCCGCCGGGCCGCCCCCGACGATGACCACATCGGCCGGCATCTGCGGCCGTTCGACGCCCTCGATCGGTTTGCGGAAGACGAGCATTCGGGGATTACCGGTTGGCAAGACTGGCAATCTCGCCCAGGCCTAGAAGCTTCCGGTCCGCGGTGACCAATGTCAGCTTCAATATTTTCGCTGTCGCGGCGAGAAAGCGATCCGCCGGATCGCCATGGAGCAATGGAAGAGCAAAACTCGTGCGAACGATTTCCTGTGTTAGAGGCGCTTCGCGCATCTGCTCAGAGGCACGCACAACCCATGTCAGCGGATCGTCCACGCGAACGCGTCCTTTCTGCATGAGTATTAGAGCCTCCCATACGCTGACAGGCGAAAGCCAAAGGTCGTTATCGCGAGCTGACAAGGCTCTGGCGACTTGTTTCCCTATTCGCACAGGATCCAGTTGGCTCCAAATCCAGATATGGGTATCGAGGAGCAGATTCAATCGCGATATACCTCAAAGTCATCGAGATCGATGATAGGAGAAACGATGTCCCCAACGATCTCGCCGGTTCCGACCATATTGCCCAAGAACTTTCGTTTGCGGTCGGGCCCTGCCGGAATGACCTCCGCCACCGGGCGACCATGACGTGTGATGCGCAACGGCTGGCGCGTCTTGTGAACCTGCTCGATGAGACCGAGGCACTTGGCCTTGAATTCAGAGATAGGCACATCTGTCATGACCAGTATTTTAGC
>JBAUVJ010000187.1:0-6545 GCA_049583165.1 Candidatus Sulfotelmatobacter sp.
GATTACGACAACGACGGCTGGAACGACATTCTTCAGCTGAACGGCGCCATGCTCGACAACGTGAATCTCTACCACAGCGAAGTGACTTACAAAGAGCCGCTTTTAATGTTCCGGAATTTGGGTAAAGGCCAGTTCGCCAAGGTGTCCGAATCGCTCGGACCGGACTTTATGCGCCCCATCGTGGGCCGCGGCCTGGCTACTGCGGACTTTGACAACGATGGCGACATGGATATCGCGATTAACATTCGGGGGGATTATCCCGAGCTGTTGCGCAACGACGGCGGAAATGCGAATCATTTTCTGGAAGTACTTTTAATCGGGACCAAATCCAATCGCGATGGCATCGGCGCATCGCTCAAATTGACATCGGAAGGATTCGTGCATGTTGAGCAGGCCAAAGGCGGCATGAGCTACATGTCGGCCGGCGATCCGCGAATTTTCTTCGGTCTGGGCAAACGCACGAAAATTGAAGCGCTCGAGATTACCTGGCCCAGCGGCCAGATTGATCGCTTGACGAATCTACCTGTCGACCGGATCATCGCCGTGAAAGAAGGCTCCGGGATTGTGCCGCATCCTTTTCCGAAGGTGCCGCCCCGGTAGGTATGAATTTTCCCCGGCGACACTTCCTCGGCTCATCACTCCTGGTTCTCGGCACCACGATGCTGGATGCTCTGACTACTCCACTTTCTCGATGGACAGAGAGCCGTGGGCTCACTGCTGCGGTCTCAGCCCCGTCATCGGCGTCAGCAGTCGTGTTTGTGGATGTGGCTCGCGAGGCTGGGTTGAATGCTCCAAATGTGTGGGGCGCGATCGATCACAAGCGTTCCATTATCGAAGCGAAGGGCAGCGGGCTGGCTTTTTTTGACTACGACAACGACGGCTGGCTCGATATTTATTTGACCAACGGAACCCGGCTCGATGCCAACTGGCCCGCAGGAAATGCGCCGACCTCTCATCTATACAAGAACAACCGCGATGGAACCTTCACCGACGTCACAGAAAAATCTGGCTTGGGTCGCACCGGCTGGCAGACGGGCGTGTGCGTTGGCGATTACGATAATGACGGCTGGGACGATCTGTTCTGCTGTTTTTGGGGACATAACATTCTTTTTCACAACAACGGTGACGGAACATTTACTGACGTTACGCACAAGGCCGGTGTGTACGACGAACAAATTCGTTGGGGCGCGGGCTGCACGTGGCTCGATTACAATCGCGACGGATTCCTGGACTTATTCGTATGCAACTACATCAAGTTGGATCCGGCTACGATTCCGCCGCCCGGTCATGACCCGCTGTGCCAGTGGAAGGGGATCCCCGTCATGTGCGGTCCTCGCGGACTCCCCGGCGACACCAACGTTCTGTATCGCAACAACGGCGACGGAACTTTCAACGACGTTTCAGAAAAATCGGGCATCCTGAAAACTGGCCCGCGCTACTCGATTACCGCCGTCTCTTATGATTTTGACAACGACGGATGGCCGGATATTTACATTGCGGTCGATTCCGAGCCGAGCGTGCTGCTGCATAACAACCGCGACGGCACTTTCACAGATATCGCCGTGGCCGCCGGTTGCGCTTACAGTGACAATGGACATGAGCAGGCTGGGATGGGAGTTGCGGTGGGCGACTACGATTGCGATGGATGGTTTGCCATTTTCAAAACGAATTTCGCGGACGATACCTGCAATCTTTACCACAACAACGGCGATGGCACTTTCACCGACGAAACTTTCGCCTCGGGTATAGGAATCAACAACCGGTATGTTGCCTGGGGTTGTGGGTTTGTCGATTATGACAATGACGGCTGGAGCGACATCATTCAGGTTAACGGCCACGTCTATCCCGAGATTGAGGGACATGGCATCGGCCAGGAGTTCAAGAATCCGCGGCTTGTCTACAAGAACCTTGGGCAGGGACGATTCAAAGACGTCTCATCTGCGATGGGTCCAGGTATCACCGAGCATTTTTCCAGCCGCGGCGCCGCCTTCGGCGACTTCGATAACGATGGCGACATCGACGTGCTCATCCTTAACCTCAATGACTTGCCTTC
Source organism: Candidatus Sulfotelmatobacter sp. (assembly GCA_049583165.1). Lineage (GTDB taxonomy): Bacteria > Acidobacteriota > Terriglobia > Terriglobales > Acidobacteriaceae > Sulfotelmatobacter. The sequence goes on from JBAUVJ010000187.1 coordinate 2,054, forward strand.
GCTTCTTCGCAACGATGGCGGCAACGCGCAGAACTGGATCAAACTCAAGCTGATCGGGACCAAGTGCAATCGCACCGCGATCGGCGCGCGTGCGCGTGTGGTGACCGGGACGCATGCCCAGATGGATGAAGTCCACAGCGGCGCGAGCGTGATGTCGCAAAGCGACCTGAGATTGCACTTCGGTCTGGGAAAATCGCAGGTGATTGATTTGATCGAAGTGAAATGGCCGACTACGCAGAAAGTCGAGCGGTTCACGCAAGTCAAAGCAAACCAGATCCTGACGATCCGCGAAGGCAGCGGAATCGTTAATTCCTTCAAGCCGAAGGCGAAATAGAATTGGCGAATATGAAAGCGTTGTTGCTCAGCAAATACCGATCGCTGGAAATCACGGATGTGCCTGCGCCCACTCCGGTTCGCGATGAAATTCTGATTCGCGTGGCCGCTTGCGGAATCTGTGGCAGCGACGTCCACGGTTATGATGGCTCGTCCGGCCGTCGCATTCCGCCAATTGTGATGGGGCACGAAGCTGCGGGCACGGTTGCGGCCGTCGGTAAGGACGTGAAGAATTTTAAAGTAGGTGACCGCGTCACGTTCGACTCGACCCTCTATTGCGGAGCATGCAGGAACTGCATTCGTGGGGATGTCAATCTCTGCGACAATCGCCAGGTGTTTGGCGTTTCCTGCGGCGATTACCGCCGCGCCGGAGCGTTTGCTGATTTTGTGGTTGTACCTGCTCGAATTGCTTACCGGCTTCCGGATGCTCTTTCGTTCGAAGAAGCCGCCATGCTGGAAGCCGTATCCGTGGCGCTTCACGCAGTATCGCTGGTCCCGATTGCTCCAGACAGTACGGCTCTGGTGGTAGGCGCAGGCACAATCGGACTCTTACTTTTGCAGGCTTTGCGCGCGGCGGGATGCTCGCGGGTGTTCGTTTCCGATGTGGATCTCACGCGTTTGAAACTCGCCCAGGAGTTGGGCGCGACTGCTGTATGGCCCGCGGGATCTGAATGCGAACAGCAGGTGTTACGGGCGACGAAGGGAATGGGAGTGGACATTGCTGTGGAAGCCGCCGGGATAAACGCGACCGTGAGGGCTGCGATCGACAGCGTGCGCAAAGGCGGCAATGTAGTTCTGGTCGGCAACATTTCGCCCGAAGTCACGCTGCCTCTGCAAAAAGTTGTTACTCGTCAGATTCGTTTGCAGGGATCGTGCGCCTCGGCCGGCGAATATTTGCGGGCGATCGAATTGATGAGCGAAGGAAAAATTCGCGTAATGCCCCTGATTACCGCAATCGCTCCTCTGGAGGAAGGTCCGCAGTGGTTTGAACGGCTCTACGCGCGTGAACCTAATTTGATGAAGGTCATTCTTGCTCCGGGGAAACTTTCGTGAGCGATGCGCTTTTTCGTCTTGATGGACGAGTCGCGATTGTTACGGGAACCAGTCGTGGTCTCGGCCAGTATTTCGCGCGCGCCCTGGCCCGAGCCGGAGCCGATCTCGTTCTGACCAGCCGAAATCGAGATCAGCTTTTAGCTTTTGAAAGAGAGATAACGGCTCTGGGACGGCGTGCGGTTTCACTGGAGCTTGACGTTCGCAATCAGCAGAGCATCGAGCACATGGCTGCGGAAGCGGAACAGGCGTTTGGCCACCTCGATATCCTGGTCAACAATGCCGGATGCAACGTGCGCAAGCCGGCACTCGACGTTACCTGGGACGACTGGAATGTGATTCTCGACACTAACCTTCGTGGAAGTTTCTTTGTGGCGCAGGCCGTAGCCCGACGTATGATTCCCCGCCAGTATGGACGCATTATCAACATCGGATCAGTTACCAGTGTCGCCGGCTACGCGGGTCTCGCGCCCTACGGGGCCAGCCGCGGCGGCACGCGGCAACTCACCATGAGCCTGGCCGACGATTGGGGCAAGCATGGAATCACGGTGAACTGCCTGGCTCCCGGCTGGTTTCGCACCGAGCAAACCAAGGTGCTTTATGAAAATAAAGAGTGGGTGGAATATCTCTGCGACCGTATTCCTCTCAAGCGTCCCGGCCAGCCCGAAGATCTGGACGCGGCTGTGGTCTTCCTTGCCGCCGAGTCGAGCCGTTATATAACGGGGCAAACCTTGCTGGTGGATGGAGGCATATCGACGGGCGCAACCCGAGCGCTCGTCGCTCCTTCTTCTGAGGCGCGAAAAAGTTAACCCGCCGCTACGAACCGGCTAAACAGCCTCTTGCGGCGCCGGAGTAATTGCAATTTCAATTTGCTGTTTTCCCAGCACCGGATTTGTCGCCGTAAGCCGCACCGATCCTGGCGAGTCCTTCGCTCGAATCCAAATCGCACCGGTGCCGCCGATCAGCGCGAAAGGATTGTCTCCGATGATTTCCGCGGGACCTTCCAACTCCAGCTTGATCGCGTCGTTGGCAAAGGGACGGATGGCACCGAATTCGTCGGTCACGCGCAGCACTACCCGGGTCGTATCCGCTCCATCGGCCATCAGAGTGGTGTCGTCGGGAAGGAGTGCGAACTTCTGATCGATGCCTTTGCCGGAATAATTTTTCGTGATGACTAGCTTGCCTTGAATGTAACCCTCGAGCCGCAGGTCACCCCACTTGTGCCAGGGGTCCGGCAAGTCGATCACGAACGGAGCATAGCGAAGGTTGGCAAACTGTTTGCGGTCAGGATCGGCCTCGGCCACCATTGCGCTTCCAATGTAGAACTTGATGTGGTCGCAGTTGGAACAAACCACTGCGTGCGAAAACCCAATGGAGGCGTCGCCGCGGGCCCAGTGAAACGCCGGTTCGAGCACTACCTCTTCGGCAGGGTCGCACTGCGACTTATAAAAACCGGCGGCGGGCTTAGGCTCACGGAAAATATCGGTTACACCGTGATAGCAAATTCGATCTCCCGATCCGAAATCGCCGTGAGTGTTGTAGTCGAAAGCACACCAACCGATGCCTCCGGCATATTGTGCATTCGACGCCAGCTGGTCGTGAACGCGCGCATGACGAATCGTATGTTCGGTAAGGCGCTCCACCTGGTCGATGGTTTTGGTGGGGTAGGTATGGCCCACGAACTCCGTATTCAAATAGCGCGGATGGTTCGGCGGTTTCAGCGGCCATCCGAAGTCGTTCATGGTGAACACATCTTCCAAGAACTCCGACTCCTGGAAATATCGAATGCCTCCGGTCTGACGCGTGGGATCTAGTTTGTGGGCCAACGCATTGGTTCGCGTGTAGAAATCATGATTGTCCCGCGATTCGTTGATACGCACTCCCCAAAGAATGATCGAAGGATGATTCCAGTCACGCCGGATCATGCGGCCGACATTGTCCACGGAGATATCCTGCCAAGCCTGATCGCCGATATGCTGCCAGCCCGGAATTTCTTCGAGCACCAATAAACCAAGTTCGTCGCACGCATCCAGGAAGTGCCGCGATTGGGGATAGTGCGAGGTGCGGACGATGTTGCACTTGAGCTTGTTGCGCAGTATTTGCGCGTCGCGCCGCTGGACGCGGCCGGGCATGGCTTGCCCCACGAAGGGAAAAGTCTGGTGCCGGTCGAGTCCGCGCAGCTTGATCACTTTGCCGTTGAGTTCGAATCCGTGATCGGTGAATTGAGCTTCGCGAAAACCGATGACGCGCGAAACGCTATCCACTTGCTGGCTTCCGCGCCACAGTACAACATCCACTGTGTAAAGATTCGGATGGGTGAGATCCCAGAGTTTTATGGGATTGAGATTGGCGAGGTGAACCGTATGCACCGCCGGTTCGGCGGTTGCGGCAGAGGCAGGAATTTTCTGGGAGCCTCTTTCGACCACACGGTCGCCATCCCGCAGCGCGACCTCTAATCGCAACGGCTCTCGCGATGCCTCCAGATACTGAATGTGGCAGTCGACGTCCAGGCTTGTGTGATCACTCAAAACATCTTTCGGTTTGGCAAAAACATTTTCGAGAAACGTTCCCGGCACAATGCGCAAGGAAACTTCGCGATAAATACCGCCGAAGGTCAGATAGTCGATTTCATATCCGAAGGGAGGAATATCGGGCCGCTCGCTCGAATCGACATCCACGGCCAGAACATTCTCGCCGTCGAAATCGAGATGCGGGGTAAGCTCGAAAGTAAACGGAGTGTATCCGCCCTTGTATTCTCCGAGACGCGTACCGTTCAGCCAAACGGTCGAGGCGGTCATCACTCCTTCGAAGTCGACGAATACATGTTTTCCGCGCGCTGCGGGCGGAACTTTGAAATGGCGGCGGTAACTGGATACGAATTCGTACGTCTTTTCATCGAAACTGTGCCAAGGGAGACGAACATTGGTGTGAGGGACAACTACCTTTTCGTAGTGGGAATCGTCGAAGTCTTTGGCATGTGCACCTTCCGCCACGGAAGTGCTGTAAAGCCAGTTACGATTCATGGGGAGAATCAACCGGCCATCGGCGGCATCCCCTTCGCGTGAAAAAGCAGATGGAACGAGCGTGGCGGTTGCGAGCAAGGTTCCTG
>JBAUVJ010000188.1:0-4454 GCA_049583165.1 Candidatus Sulfotelmatobacter sp.
GGTGAATGCCTGCAATCAAAAAAACAATCGCGACCCCATGATGACCCTCGACGACAGTTCCGTCACTCAAGCGCTGGCCACTCTCCAGGAAAAACGCCTCGCCGGCCCAGCCAGCGGTGCCGATAGCCGTGTCACCAAATACGAACATCGCTTGCAGGAAGTTTTCAATTTCGATCGCCGCGAGATCGCTATCGTGTGCGTGCTTCTTCTCCGCGGCCCGCAAACTCCCGGCGAACTCCGCGGCCGCACCGAGCGCATGTACCGCTTCGAAGCCCTCGACGATGTAATCTCCACCCTCGACCGTCTCAGCCAGCGCGAGCCTCCGCTCGCCGCAGTCCTTCTGCGCCAGCCCGGCACCAAAGAATCCCGTTACATGCACCTGTTCTCAGAAGCCGCGCCCGATGCATTGGAAGTAGATGTGGCGCGGGCGCCCTCGCCCGCGACTCCAGCCAGCTCTACAGCCGCCAACCGCCTATCCGATCTGGAAAACGAAGTCAGAGAACTAAAAAGAGAAGTAGCCGAAATCCACCAACAACTCTCCACCTTCCGCAAACAATTCGAATAAATCTGTAATCCCGCCTCAAGCCATTCTCCCCCACCTGTAGTAATCTTTTCTCAACCGCGCGCCGCGCATCAGGAGGTCGATATGCATCGCCGTGAATTCCTCACCCGCTCTACCGCCGCCCTCGGAGCGACGTGGCTCAACTCAAAAAACATACTCGCCGCTCAGCAGCTTCCCGCAAAGTTCTCCGCTACTGACACCGTTACTCTCGGCAATACCGGCATCAAGACAAGCCGCCTCGCCATGGGCACCGGCACCGTTGGCTCCGGTCATCATTCGCACCAGACCGCGCTCGGAATGAAAGGCCTCTCTGATCTTCTGCTCAACGGCTACGATCACGGTCTCCGTTTCTTCGACGCCGCCGATTCCTACGGAAGCCATCCTTACGTTGCCGAAGCGCTCAAGCACATCCCTCGCGATAAAGTTACCGTACTCACAAAAACCTGGGCCCGCGATCCCACCGCTGCCCGCGCCGATCTTGACCGCTTCCGTCGCGAGCTTGGCACCGACTACCTCGATGTTTGCCTCATGCACTGCCTCACCGAACCGGATTGGACCGAGCGCTACAAAGGCGTGATGGATGTCTTCGCCGAAGCCAAGCAAAAGGGAATCATTCGCGCTCACGGTTGCTCCTGCCACAGCATCGAGGCCCTGCGCGCCGCCGCGAAATCGCCGTGGGTCGAAGTCGACTTCGCCCGCATCAATCCTATCGGCTCCCACATGGATGCTGACCCGACAACGGTCGTGAGCGTCCTCAAAGAAATGAAAGCTTCAGGCAAAGCCGTCGTTGGAATGAAAGTTCTCGGCCAGGGCGATCTCGCAAGTCGTCAGGATGAAGCCATCAAATACGCCCTGTCGCTCGGCCTGCTCGACGCCTTCACCATCGGCGCCGAAAGCAAGTCCGAACAAGAAGACCTGATCCGCCGCATCGCCGCCGCGTAGGTTCCTGCGCGGAGCTATGCCACCTGTCGAGCCTTTTTCCACCGGCCATGTGGGGACAGCCGCCCTCGGCTGTCCTGCCGGACAAGGCCCGGCCTTGCGCTGCGCAGTGACCGTCCTGGCGTGTCCCATTCCCCACACGGTGTCCGGTTCGCCACGATTGCGGAACTATCGCTCGCCCCTAACCTCCACAAAATCAACACCCCGTTCCCTGGCCCATCCCATGCACTCTCCTTAATCGCTGCTCAGCAGCAGGAGGTGACCAACCATGACCCGTATCAACCTGTTCCGTATCGCAACACATCGCACCGCCCCGGCAACTCTCGATTCTCTTGCCTGGGGTAAAAAGAACTTCGATAAAAAGAATTTCGACACAACTACTAGCACGCTGATTTTGGCCGCGGTTCTGCTCGCTTGTTCCTTGACCGTCGGATGCTCCAGCGACAAACCACAACCAGTCAGTTCGACTACGGCATCGCCGGTCGCTCAACCCACGACAACAACGCCCGCACCAACCTCACCGGTCGAGCAAGCTGCCGCGAAACCTGTTCACAGAAAAATCGTTCACCGGGCTCCGGCGAATCTCACTTACGCCGATAAAACTTCCGGCGTCTCTTTCCAGTATCCCCGCAAGTACGCGCTCAAAACCGGCGATGCCGCCACAGAACTGGTTTCCTCCAGCTCCGTCCCCATGGACTTCGTGCAGCCGGGCGGAATCACGCTCGCGGCCGTCGCTCTTCCCGAGTCCGCGTATCCCAACTCAGACCTGGCCGCAGCCTTCTTCAATGTCAATCTGAACAAATCTCTAACCACCGATCAGTGCAGCCAGTTCCCCGTCCCGCAGCCGGATCCCGCGGCTCCCGCGACCCAGGCTACAGATCAGTCGCCCAAGCCCCCGACCTCAAAATTGATGATCGGTGACATGGAACTTCAATCCAGCGAGGCCAGCATCAGCGGACAAACGACCAACGACCCGCGTGACGAAACTTCGAAGTACTTCCACGTTTTCGAAAATGGCGCGTGCTACGAGTTCGCCCTGAAAGTCGCAACCACCCAGGTCGCGAACGCACAAACAACCAAAACGACCGTGAAGCACATCGATCGCGATGAAGTCTTCCAGCGCCTCGAAAAAATCCTCGCCACCGTGAAGATCGACCAGGAGAAAGCTCCCGAGGTCAACGCGGAAGTCAAAACCAGCGCAATGCCCACCACCACGGAAACTCCCGCTCAATAAAACAATCGGGCGCCGGTCATTCAAACAAAAATGACCGGCGCCCAATGTGCAGGAATTGCATCGGACAGACACTCCTGCTTCCCTCGCTAAATCCTTATTACGCTCCTTCCACACTCGGCAAGATTCGAAACTTCATCGCTTCCAAATCTCTCCGCAACTGCTCCACCGATCGAAATCGCAGCCCATGAATGCCAAGCTCTCGCCCCGCCTGAATATTTACCTCACGGTCATCCACAAACAATGTCTCGCCACCCTTAATCCCCAACCCTCGCAGCGTATGTTCATAGATGGCCCGATCCGGCTTGATCAAGCGAACTTCCGCCGAAAACGTTATGAAATCGAACTGATCCAGCCAATCAAAATTCTTCCGCAAATAATCGATCATTGCCCATTGCATATTGGAAAGCAGCGCGGTTTTTATTCCCCCATTCCGAAGCTGCCGCAGCCAGGCCACCATGGGATCATTCACCGCCGCATACATTTCCACGTCCCACTTGAGAATTTGTTCCAATTGCTCGCCATCGAGCTTCGTCCCGGCATCGCTCGCCAGCATCCTCCAATAAGCTTCTCCGGTAAGATCCCCGCGGTCGAATGCCCCACGATTCTTTTCCCACAGCGGCTGAAACGCCTTCGTATCCGTTCCGAATGCTTTCGCCATGCGAGCGATTTGCTCTTCCGTTGGCCGATGGCACAGCACCTCCCCGTAATCAAAAATTACCGCCTTGATTCCGGCCCCGTCACTTTCAATCCCCATTCATTTCCCCTTCCAACATTTCCATTGTCATTCAAATCTGCTTGTCTTGTCATTACACGCCGGGCGTTAGCAATTTGTTTTCGTTTCCGCTGTCGCCAGCGCGTGCCCTTTTGTGTTGGATCAAAACTTGCCCCGCCGCATCCAACATTCAATAAGGAGGTTCCCATGTACGTTATTCTCGGAGCAAGCGGCAACACTGGACACATCGTAGCCAAGTCTCTTCTCGCCCGCGGCCAAAAAGTTCGCGTCGTCGGCAGAAACGCCACTCACCTGCAACCTCTCGCGGCCAGCGGCGCGGAGAGCCAAGTCGCCGATATCACGGACGCAGCCGCATTAACCAAGGCCTTCAACAAAGCCACCTCTGCCTACGTCATGATTCCACCCAACCCCTCCAGCAACGACCCGCTTACTTATTCGCGACGCGCCAGTGACGCTATCGCAGCGGCGATTCGAAACACCGCGGTTAACAATATCGTCGCCCTCAGCAGCATCGGTGCCGATAAAGCCTCCGGCACCGGTCCTGTCGTCGGTCTTCACGATCTTGAGCAGAAACTCAACCAGATCGATGCCGTCAACGTTCTTCACCTGCGCGCCGGATATTTCATGGAGAACACTCTGGGACAGGCCGGTGCGATTCGCATGGCCGGCTCGGCCATCGGGCCGGTCCGTGCCGATCTCAAACTTTCCATAATCGCCACTCGCGACGTCGGAGCCGCTGCCGCCGACGCTCTCTCGCAGCTTGCCTTCCATGGCAAGCAAACGCAAGAACTCCACGGCCAGCGCGATCTCAACTACAACGAACTCACGACCATCATCGGCAATGCCATCGGCAAGCCCAACCTCTCCTACATCAAGGCGCCTGACGATCAAATCCGCGCCGCCATGGTCCAAATGGGAATGTCCGCCAATTTCGTCAGCCTCATCCTCGAAATGGCCGCCGCGCTCAACTCCGGACACATGCGCGC
>JBAUVJ010000189.1:0-2372 GCA_049583165.1 Candidatus Sulfotelmatobacter sp.
CTCTTTCTCTAAACGATCAGGAAGCGCGGCGCTGCTTATCCCGCTCACTCTGTTCGTCATCCTGATCTTGAGAAGGATTCTTGCGGTTGGGATCAACATTTCCCTTCTGCTGTTGGCCGGACTGCCCAGTTTGTCCTGACTGTCCAGTCTTATGGCCCTGGCCATATTGACCGCCCTGTTGGCTTTCCTGGCCGGATTGGCCTCCCTGCTGTTTATTTTTCTCGGTATCTTCTGCCATGTTTATGCTCCTCCATATGTTGCAGAACGCGTTTTGGCGCGCCGCTGCGGGGTTTTTGTTGGCATCTGTACACTTGGTTGCCATTACCCCCAGCCTGGTTGGGAACAATCTTTATCTGTCAAAAACAGCGGAAAAATCGGCCTGTTCGAGAAGCGATCCCCCACTTTACTTTGCCCGCTTCACTTCCAGCACCTCAGACTCGCGCCAGCAATGCCAACTTCATTTCAGCCATGTTGTTTCTCCTTGGTTCCTCACCCTTTGGATGACCTCATAACTTGTTTTGGCTCCACGCAACTCCGCTGGCCAATCTACAAATCAATATGACTCCAGATTTTCACACTGCCGTAACAATTCTTCCGTATAGTGACGAGCTTTGGACCAGCAGAACCTTTTAATCATCGCGCAACCTGAGGACTAACCAATGGCCACTGCATCGACGAGCGTACTCGACCAGAAGCTTTCCCGTTCTCCCGGCAAAATCGGGATGTTGGTTTTCGGCGTGGTGCTCGTTATCGGAGTGGCCTACGCCGGCTCCAGCCTGCTGCACGATCTTTCCTACGTGCATAGCGACTCCATCCTGCCCTATCTCCTTCTGGCTCTGGCCCTGCTCGTCGCGCTCGGCTTCGAGTTCGTCAACGGCTTCCATGACACCGCAAACGCCGTCGCTACCGTCATTTACACGCATTCGCTCGAGCCGCACATCGCCGTGGTTTGGTCCGGATTCTGGAATTTCCTCGGCGTTCTGGCCTCCAGCGGCCTGGTCGCATTCGCCATCGTCTCCCTACTGCCGGTCGAACTGATTTTGCAAGTCGGCAGCAAAGCCGGATTCGCCATGGTCTTCGCCTTGCTCGTTGCCGCCATCATCTGGAACCTTGGCACTTGGTGGTTCGGACTTCCCGCCTCCAGTTCGCATACCCTCATTGGCTCCGTGATCGGCGTCGGCATCGCCAATCAATTGATGAACGGCAGAAGCGGCACCAGCGGCGTGGACTGGGGTCAGGCCGCCAACATCGGAAAAGCTCTGCTGCTCTCTCCCATCGTCGGCTTCGGTGTCGCCGGCCTTCTACTGCTGCTCGCCAAAGCTCTCATCAAAGATCCTAAACTTTACAGCGCTCCCGAAGGCACTGAACCGCCGCCGTTTTATATCCGCTGCCTGCTCGTTCTCACCTGTACCGGCGTCAGCTTTTTCCACGGATCGAATGATGGACAAAAGGGCATGGGCCTCATCATGCTTATCCTCATCGGTACCGTCCCTACTGCTTATGCTCTGAACCACGCCGTTACTTACCAGGATTCGCAGGACTTTATCGCCAGCTCGCAACAGGCCGCCAATGTTCTCAGCAATTATGTAAGTCCCAACGCCGCCGTCGGCGACGCGCATGACGACGTTACTCAATACATCCGCGACAAGAATTTCACGCCTAACACCATGCTCGCCCTGCGCACCATGGTCACCGACATCGGCAACGAGACCGCTCTCTACAAGGAAATGAAGAACATTCCCAACAAGGATGTACGCAACTTCCGTAACGACATGTATCTGGTCAGCGAGGCCATCCGCCTCATGCAGAAGAGTCACAATCCGACCTTTACGTCTTCTGAGACCGCCGTCCTCGCCAACTACAAGAAGCACATCGATCACTCCACCCGCTTCATTCCTCTCTGGGTAAAGGTCGCGGTAGCCATGGCTCTCGGCCTGGGCACAATGGTTGGCTGGAAGCGCATCGTCGTCACCGTGGGCGAAAAAATCGGCAAGAGCCACCTCACCTACGCCCAGGGCGCAGTCGCGGAAATCACCGCCATGGCCACCATCGGCGCCGCCGACGGATTCGGTCTCCCTGTCAGCACCACCCACGTCCTCTCCTCCGGCATCGCCGGAACCATGGCCGCCAACCACTCCGGCATCCAATGGTCCACCGTCCGCAACCTGGCTCTGGCCTGGGTTCTTACCCTCCCAGTAGCCATGCTGCTCTCCGGCTCCCTATTCTGGCTCTTCCGCAAAACGTTCTAAAGCACGACGATGATCGGGCGAGGAACTCCCTAAGTCCTGTCATCCTGAGCGCAGTCTGGCGATCCGCGAAGCGAATCGCCAGACGAAGTCGAAGGACCCCTACCAAACCTGCACCAATTCAGG
>JBAUVJ010000190.1:0-22224 GCA_049583165.1 Candidatus Sulfotelmatobacter sp.
GAGGTGCAACGCCGCACTCGCACGAACTCAATTGCGGCTAAATCTCTCACTCGTCGGGGCGCCATCTTGTTGGTGGATTCCCTCGGCCAAGCGGTAGAGACGGCAAACCGCATCGCGCCCGAGCATCTCACGCTTCCCGCAGCGCTGGCTCCGGCGGTTCAAAATGCAGGCTCGATTTTTCTCGATGAATTCACCCCTCAATCCGCCGGAGACTACATCTCGGGGCCCAATCATGTGCTGCCCACCGGAGCAATGGCGCGCGTGCGTGGCGGGTTGAGCGTGCTCGATTACGTCCGAGTTATTTCCTGCCAGCAAATTTCCGGCCATGGTATTCGTCGTATCGCACCGCCGGCCATCGTGCTGTCCGAAGCCGAGGGCTTGCAAGGGCACGCCGAATCTCTGCGAGTGAGGTGCTCTCGTGCTTGAGGCTCGCAGTGCAGTGAAAAATTTGCATACGTATCGCCCTCCGCTGGCCGGCCGGCAAGGACTGCGTCTTGATTTCAACGAGAGCACGATCGGTTGCTCGCCGCAGGTGTTGGCACGGCTGCGGTCGCTCGATGCAGAGACTCTGGCGCGCTATCCCGAGCGCGAGCCGGTTGAACGCGAAGTGGCCGACTTTCTCGGGCTCACTGCCGCTCAAGTTTTGCTTACGAACGGCGTGGATGAGGCGATCCATCTGCTCTGCTCCACCTACCTCGAGCCCGGAGACGAGGCCATCGTCGTGGTGCCAACATTTGCGATGTACAGCATCTTCGCTCAGGCCGAGGGCGCACGCGTCGTCCAGATTCTCGCAGGCCGGAATTTTGAATTTCCTTTGGACGCGCTGCTCTCTCGCATCGGCCCTCGCACGCGCCTCATCGCGATGGCGAATCCGAATAATCCAACGGGAGCGGCAGTGGCGTGCGAGACGCTGCTTCGAGTCGCCCAGGCTGCGCCCCAGGCGGCAGTTCTGGTGGATGAAGCTTATTTCGAGTTTCATGGGGAGACGATTCTCCACTGTACTGCGCTGCCAGAGAATCTCTTCGTGGCTCGAACATTTTCGAAAGCCTATGGCCTGGCTGGTCTGCGCATCGGCATTCTCGCCGGAGATCCAGTCCAGATGGCCATGGTGCGCCGGGTTGCTTCTCCCTACAACGTGAACGCGGTAGCGCTAGCGGTGCTGCCCGCGGCACTGCGAGAGCAAGAATATGTAAAACGCTATGTCGCCGAGGTTCAAGACGGACGCGCAGCGCTGGAGCACGAACTCAAAACACTCGGCCTGCACTACTGGCCGAGCCGCGCCAATTTTGTGCTGGTGCGCGTTGGCGCGGCCCATGCCGAATTCATTCAAGCCTTGCGCACTCGCAGAATCCTGGTGCGTGATCGGAACTCCGATCCAGGGTGCGAAGGCTGCGTGCGGCTTACGCTAGGCTCTCTGGAACATTCTCAGCTTTTGATTCGTGCGCTGCGCGATGTGGTCCCGAATATCACCCAACACCATGAGGTCCGAGTATGAGAAAAGCCAAGTTGCATCGCAAAACCGCGGAAACCGAGATTCAGATTGCGCTGACCATTGAAGGCCGCGGAAAGTATGAAGTATCGACGGGAATCCGTTTTCTCGACCACATGTTGGAGCTCTTTACCCGGCACGGCGCATTCGACTTGAAGCTCTCGGCAGTGGGTGACCTGGATGTGGATCAGCACCACACCGTAGAGGACGTCGGCATTGCACTGGGTGAAGCTTTCGATCGCGCTCTGGGAGATCGCAAAGGCATTCTGCGTGCCGGTTACTTTGTCATGCCCATGGACGAAACTCTCGGATTGGCCGCCGTAGATTTCGGTGGGCGTGCGGTCGCCGTGGTCGATACGAAAGTTCGCGCCGCGCGTGTGGGAGATCTCCAAGCGGAATTGGTGTGCGATTTTTTCGAGGGCTTTGCCCGTGCCGCGCGGGCCAATGTTCACGCGCGTGTGCTTTACGGACGCTCCAGCCATCACAAGACAGAAGCACTCTTCAAAGCTTTCGCGCGGGCACTGCGCGTGGCCTGCTCCCGCGATCGCCAATTGGGGAAAATGCTGCCGAGCACCAAGGGGCTCTTATGATCGCCATCGTGGATTACGGCGCGGGCAATTTGAATTCGGTGAAAAAAGCCATTGATCATCTCGGCGTGGAAGCCGAAGTCACGAATCAGTCTGCAGTCCTGGCAAGCGCGGACAAAATTGTATTACCAGGAGTAGGCCATTTTTCCTCTCTGCAAGGGCTGAATCGCACGGATTTGCGTGCCGCCCTGCTACGGGGCATTGGCGCTGGCAAGCCGTTTCTCGGGATCTGCCTCGGGATGCAATGGCTTTTTGAAGGGAGCGAAGAGAGCAACGAAGTCTCAGGCGCGGGCATTTTCCCCGGCAAATGTCGGCAGTTCCCATCCTCCGTAAAATCTCCGCATGTTGGGTGGAATTCTCTGACGGTTCGTGAAGGCTCACGTTTGTTGCGCGGCATCGCGCCAAATTCCTTCGTTTATTACACCCACTCTTTCCATGCGCCTGTGGTTCCTCAAACTACGGCGGCCAGCGAGTACGGACTTCGTTTTGCCGGCGTGGTCGAACAAGACAATGTTTTCGGAGTGCAGTTCCATCCTGAAAAATCAGGAGAAGTCGGACTCTCGATTCTAAAGAATTTTTGTGAGGCTTGATTTGTTGACCAAGCGCATCATCGCTTGCCTGGATATGGATGGCGGGCGTGTCGTGAAGGGTGTCCGCTTCAAGAATTTACGCGATGCCGGTGATCCGGCGGAGTGCGCGGCCGCTCATGCTCGCAACGGCGCGGATGAAATCGTGCTGCTCGATATCACAGCGACGAGTGGAAACCGGAACACATTGCTGGGCGCGGTTCGAAGCACGGCGCAATCGCTTTTTGTTCCGTTCACCGTGGGCGGAGGGATACGCCAACTCGAGGATGCCGCGGCAGTCTTCGATGCAGGCGCAGACAAGATCACTATCAACTCAGCCGCAGTGCGCGATCCAGACTTGATCGGCAGGATTGCTGGGCGCTTCGGCTCACAGGCGGTTGTTGTAGCCATTGATGCCAGAAAGGCCAACGGAGGTTTTGAAGTGTTCGTCGCTGGAGGACGCACTCCCACAGGTCGGGACGCGGTTCAATGGGCGCGGGAAGCTGCTGTTTGCGGAGCAGGCGAGATCCTGCTGACTTCGATGGACCGGGACGGAACGAAGTCTGGGTTTGATTGCGAACTGGTGCGGGCAGTGGCGGAAGCGGTTTCGATCCCCGTGATTGCATCGGGGGGAGCAGGATCAGCCAAGGACTTCATCGAAGTATTTCGCGAGGGTTGCGCCGATGCCGCTCTAGCTGCGTCTATCTTTCACTTCGGCATCGAGAATATTTCGCAACTGAAGAGCGAGCTGAATGATGCCGGAATACCCGTGAGGTGGCCATGCTGATTCCATCGATCGATCTGATGGGCGGCAAGATTGTGCAGCTGGTGCAAGGCGAGAAAAAAGCGCTGCAATTCGATGACCTCGATTATTGGATCGAGCGATTCTCCAACTACCCAATAGTGCAGGTGATCGACTTAGACGCGGCACGAGGCGCAGGGAATAATCGGCGGATCGTAAACCGGATCGTGCAACGGCTGAACTGCCAGGTTGGCGGCGGAATTCGCAGCCTCGAAACGGCGCGCGAGCTCCTGGCAGCGGGTGCGCACCGGGTCATCCTCGCTTCTGCGTTGCTGAAAAATGGCGAGATCGATACGCAATACGCGGCCGCACTGGCGCGGGAGCTAGGCGCCGCGTGTCTGGTATTTGCCCTCGATTCGCGAGGCGGCAAAGTTGCAATCAATGGCTGGCGCCAAGAGACCGCCATTACCGCCCTCGACATGATTCGGGAGCTCGAACCATTTTGCGAAACTTTTCTCTACACCCACATCGACACGGAAGGATTGATGGGCGGAATCCCGATAGATACAGTAACTGCGATACGGCAAGCGACTTCGCGGCGTCTGATTGTCGCCGGCGGCATCAGGACGCAGCAGGAAATCGATCGGCTCGACGCGCTGGGCATGGATGCCGTTGTTGGAATGGCTTTGTATTCGGGAAAATTATCGGCCTGAATTCGAGAACAAGATTTCCTTCACGACCGCTTGCGAACCAAACCAATCCCACTGCCGAGTTGCAAAACTCTCGACTCTTGATGTCGGGAAGCTGCAACTTCGGCAGTGGAGCATTGGGTTGCTAATCCAACCGAATCCGGTTACCCATGCGACGCGACTCGTTATTGTTGAGGTGGTGGCGCTTGCCCGCCCGCATCTGGGCCTCCCCCATGCCGATTCTGCATCCATTGCTCACGCTTGGCCTGCATCTCATCCCACTTCTTTTGCTGGTTAGAGTCCAGGAGCCCACGGATCTGAGAATCGGTCGTCTTGTGGATGTCCATCATTTTCGCGCGGCGATCCTGCTGCGAAAGTGAACTGTCCTGGTGCAAACTTTCCATCTGAGTATGCTCGGTCTGGAGAGCCTCCTGCACTTTGGCCTGCTGATCGGATGTGAGCTTGAGTTGTTTGGTCAGTTCCGCGGTACGCCGTGCCGGATCGGGCGGGCCATGATGCCGGCCACCGTTTCCTTGTGCGTCTTGTGCGGGCGGCGCGGATTGATCGCTCGATTGGCTGTCTTGAGCGGCTGCAAACGGAACGGCGATCAAAATGGCAGCCGCGAGAACTAGCAATTTTGTCTTAAGCATGGAATCTCCTTTTGCAAAACGATTCGGTCTAAATCTATGAACGGAATTATGCGCCCTTAGTTGCGGGAAAAAACTAAATTCGGCCAATCTTTGCATAACTTTACGAAACCCTGATTTTGGCCCGACCCCTGATGCTCCCGTACAAATTTTTACAGTGCGGGCCCACGCACAGCGTTATGATCCGAGCACGGCGGCACCGAGCGCCTCTTCGATGATATGAGGGTTTGCGATCTTCAGCAGCAGGTGATTAAAGGCAGGATTTTTCCTGTGCTGCTGAGTCTTGTTTTTTTATTCTTCTCCGTCTTCCTTCCACGTCCCTTACCAGGCCAAACGGCTCGGCCGGCGGCAGTCGGGAGAACCGTTCACGGCGTAGTGAAGTCGGGCGATATGCCGATTCCCGGCGCCACAGTTTCTGCTTCAAACGCGGCAACGAAAGAGAAGGTCAACGCTTGGACGGATGTGGATGGCAGTTACCGCTTACCCCTTCCAGCCGACGGAAATTACACTGTCCGAGTGCAGATGGCGGCATTCGCAGCCAGCACTCGGGAGGTTGTAATCGACGCGACCCATCTGGACGTGCAGGCAAGTTTTGAACTCGTTCTGCTCTCGCGAGCCCGCGCCGCAGCGAATCAGCAGCAGCAGGCCAACGCCGGTCGACGTGGTTTCCAGAATCTCTCGGTGTTTCAGAGTGGCGGCGGGCAGGAAGGGGCCAGCGGTTCCTTGAGTGACGTTGTGCCATCTGGTATGCCGATTCCCGGCATCGCGTCGGATAGTGCCACGGAATCGGTAGCAGTTTCGGGCAACACTTCCAACTCGTTCAATGCCATGAGCGCGGACGAAATGCAGCAGCGCTTCAACGATGCCCGCCAGCAGGGCGGAGGATTCGGTGGTGGTGGCGGGTTTGGTGGCCCGGGTGGTGGAGGTCCTGGAGGCGGAGGGTTTGGCGGAGGTGGCGGCGGAGCGATGATTTTTGGCAGGCGAGGATTTGACAGCAATCGCCCGCACGGGTCGATCTATTACGGCGTCGGCGATTCGGCTCTGAATGCCTCCCCGTTTTCGCTTACCGGACAGCCTACGGAAAAGCCGCAATATCTACAGAATAGTTTCGGCGGCTCCGTGGGTGGCCCGCTGAATATTCCTCACATCTATCACGGCGGCAGCAAGACTTTCTATTTCATCAACTACAACGGCAAACGCGCGGATAATCCCTTCGATCAGTTTTCGACGGTGCCAACACTGCTGGAGCGGCAGGGAAATTTCTCCCAGTCCAAGTACGCTGCCGGACAGTCGGTAGAGATTTTTATGCCGGGGACGAATACCGAATACGCCCATAATACGATTCCGCAGATCAATCCCTCGGCGCAAGCGCTATTGCAATACATTCCTCTGCCGAACTTGCCGGGCAATTTGCAAAACTTCCATTTCGTCACTTCCGCGGACAGCGACAGCGACGACCTGAACATACGTTTGAATCACACCTTCGGCGCAGCCCCGGTGCGCGGCCGCCGTGGAGGAGGCCGCAACGCTCCGCGCAACAATCTGACCTTCGGCTTTCATTACCACGGGTCGGGCACAACCCTGACCAATGCTTTCCCCAGCGTGGGAGGCAGCACTTCGGTTCGCAGCTTCGATGTTCCAGTCTCCTACACGCGCAGCATCGGAAAACTGACTAATATCGTTCGCGCCGACTTCAACCGCAGCCGTACCCGCACTCAGAACCTCTACGCTTTTAACAACGACATTACGGGCGCGCTGGGAATTACTGGAGTTTCGCAGAACCCCTTTGATTGGGGACTGCCGAGTCTTTCTTTCACAAATTTCGCGAGCCTCCAGGACACGACTCCGCAACTAACCCGGCCCCAGACCTATACCTTCTCCTACAATGCGATTTGGAACCACGGCAAGCACACCGCGCGCTGGGGCGGAGACTTCCGGCGCGTCCAGGTGAACACGGAGACGGACGGCAATCCACGGGGCTCATTCGTCTTCAACGGGAGCAACACTTCTTCCAGCGGCCAGCCGGCGCAGGAGACCGGATACGACTTTGCCGATTTTCTACTCGGGTTGCCGTATCAAACTTCAGTGCAATTAGGAGGAAGTGACCACTTCCACGGCAACTACTGGGATTTATATGCGCAAGATGAGTGGAAGATGCGGGCGAATTTAACTCTCAATCTCGGAGTGCGCTACGAGTATGTTTCCCCACTCACCGAGGAAAACGATCGCATCGCAAACCTCGATCTTTCTCCGGGAGTTCTGGTGGAGAGTTCTCTCGTTCCGCAGGTGACGCCGATTCTGCCCGGGCAAGCCGGGCCCTACAGCGGCCCTTTGCCCGCCAGCCTGGTACGGCCGGATCGCAACAATTTTGCGCCGCGTGTTGGCCTTGCCTGGAAGCCGTTTTCGAAAACTGTGGTTCGCGCCAGCTATGGCATCAACTACAACACCGGCGCGTACCAAGCCATCGCGCAGCAACTCGCCTTGCAACCACCGCACGGCACCACTGCCACGAATAGTGAAACGGCGCCTGGTGAATTAACGCTCCAGAATGGATTTCCCGCGCCTACCGGCATCACCAACGACTATGCAGTGAATCCGAACTACCGGCTCGGGTATGTACAGATTCGTAATCTGGACATCCAGCAGCAGATTCGTCCGACTCTGCTCCTGAATGTCGACTACACCGGAACGAAGGGAACCGATCTCGATATCCTGGAAGCCCCAAACCGGACGCCGATCGGGCTTCGCATTTCCGGCGTAGAGGCTTTCACCTATGAAAGTTCAGTTGCCGATTCGGAAGCTAACGCGGGATCGGTGCGGCTGCGTAAGCGCCTCGCCAAAGGCTTCTCGCTCGGAGGGATATACACGTTCTCCAAAGCGCTGGATGACGCGTCTTCCATTGGTGGGGGAGCAACTTCGGGTTCGAATACTCCTGGGTTAGGCGCGGGCGGAACGGGCGCAGGTGGTGGAGGCTCATCGGGGTCAAGCAGCAGTTCGTCAGCAGGTGCATCCAATCTTGCGCAGAATCCTTTCGATCTGTCTGCCGAGCGCGGACTCTCCAGTTTTAATCAAACTCATAAATTCACTGCAGATTATTTGTTGGAATTGCCCTTTGGCCACGATAAGCGCTGGCTCACCGGCAATACTCCGTGGCGCGCAATTCTCGGCGACTGGCAATGGAGCGGCGACTGGACGATTGCTTCCGGCCTGCCGTTTACGCCGCGGTTTCTGGGAGAGGCTGATGAACTGAATTCAGGAACCAACGGCACGCTTCGTCCAGATGTAGTTCCCGGCCAATCGGTCGGCCTGGCACATCGCTCGATCTTCGAGTGGTTCAATCCCCTCGCCTTTGTCGCTCCGCCGGCAGGGCAGTACGGCGATGCGCGACGCAACAGCATTATTGGTCCGGGCAGCAAGGTGTTTGACATGGCGTTCACGAAAATCGTTCCACTGAAAGAATCTCGAGTGCTGGAGTTTCGAGCGCAAGCCACGAATGTTTTCAACATACCGAACTATTCCTCAATCGACACCAGTGTGACTTCGCCCACTTTTGGCCGGGTCACTGGGGTTGGAGCAATGCGGCAGTTCACCGTAACGTCACGTTTTCGTTTTTGAGCAAAGGAAGCTGCGGAGAGACGCTGTCAAAGAGAATCGTTATGACTTCCAATCCCAACCGCCTTGCCGACAAAGCCGCATCAGTAGCTCTGATGCTTACGCTTCTGTGTACAACTTCGCCCTCGCAAGAGCAATCGGACTACCTCATCCATGTGCAGTCGGAACTCGTGCTGGTAAATGTGACCGTGAGGGATAAGAGCGGAAATTTTGTGCGGGGATTGAAACCGGAAAATTTTACGATTCTCGAGGACAACAAGCCGCAAAAAGTCGTCTCATTTGATGTGGAGAACGTTGATGCTGTGCCGCCCTCGGATGTTGCGCAAGCGAAGCCGTTGCCCTCTGTGCCAGTAGGTCCGGCGACGCCCGTCACAAGTGCCGCTGGACAGTCCGCCGCGGCACAATTTAAAGACCGGCGTCTGATTGTTTTGTTCTTCGATCTTTCCGCCATGGAACCGGACGAAATCGACCACGCGGTTACATCGGCCGAGCACTACGTCGATGCGCAAATGGCGCCCGCCGATCTGGTGTCGATCGTCTCTTTGGGCAGTTCGCTTCAAGTGAATCAAGATTTCACTACCGACCGCGCGCTACTGAAAAAACAGTTGGAGCAATTCAGTTCGGGCAGTGGCCAAGGCTTCGAAGAAGGCACCACAGGGACAACCGAGGGAACACCCGATGCCGGACAGCCATTTACCGCAGACGATACCGAATACAACATCTTCAATACGGACCGCCGCCTGGAAGCTTTGCGTTCAGTGGCGGAGAAGCTTTCCTACGTTCAGCAGAAGAAGTCGTTGATTTATTTTTCCAGTGGCATGGACCGCACGGGCATTGAAAATGAATCGGAGCTACGCGCTGCGGTGAACGCCGCTGTGCGCTCCAATCTGGCAATTTACACCATGGACATGCGCGGCTTGCAGGCACTGGTGGCGGGCGGAGAGGCACAGAGCGCCAGTCTGCGCGGTGTTTCCGCTTATTCCGGACAGTCGACGCTCAATGCTTTGAATTCCAATTTCACCACACAGGAAACGCTGGTTACGCTGGCCAGCGATACCGGCGGGCGCGCTTTTCTCGATTCCAACGACTTCACCAAGATTTTCAAAGGCGTTCAGCAAGATACTTCGACCTACTACCTGCTCGGTTATCACAGCACGAACCCTGCGCGGGACGGGCATTATCGCCGCATCGTCGTGAAGAGCAATGTTCCTGGGGTGAAGATCGAGTATCGACGCGGCTACTATGCTCCGGCGGATTTCAAGCATTCCACCAGCGACGACAAGGAACGCCAGCTTGAAGAAGAACTGGCTTCTGAACTTCCGGCTACCGATTTGCCGCTCTATCTGGGCGTGGCCTACTTCCGCCTGCAAGCCAACAAGTTCTTCGTTCCTATCTCGCTGGTCGTGCCCGGATCGCAGATTCCGTTTGTCCGCAGCAGCGATCGCGACAAGGCGACCCTGGATGTGATTGGAATGGTGCTCGATCATGATAAACATCCGCTAAACAGAATTCGCGACACCGTGAAACTCGCGGTGGACACATCCAGACAGGTGCAAAAAAAGAATGTGCAGTATGACACCGGCATGAGCCTATTGAGTGGAAAGTATCACCTTAAGTTCGTAGTCCGCGAGAATCAGACTGGCCGCATGGGATCATTCGAGGCCGACATCGACGTGCCCGATTTCAAATCACAGCCACTCAAAATGAGCTCGGTGGTTCTGGCCAGCCAGACTCAAACGGCAAAGAAGAATTCGAACCTGAACCCGCTGGTTCATGATGGGTCGGAGATCATTCCGAACATCACGCATGTTTTCTCGGCTTCGCAACATCTTCTTTTTTATTACGAGGTCTATGATCCAGCGCACCCGGCGGCTGCCGATGGCGCAAACGGCGCGAACAAGCCCGCCATGCGGCTGTTGACCAACGTCGCATTTTTTCAGGGTAAGGCCAAGGCCTACGAGAGTTCGCTGGTGGAGATGACGGAACTGAATGCGCGGGACCGCAAAGCCGCCGTCTTCCAGCTCGATGTTCCTCTCACATCACTCAAACCCGGTTTTTATACCTGTCAGATAAATGTGATCGATGACGCCGGCGGCCATTTCTTATTTCCACGACTCGCCTTGCTGATCCGAACAGAACCCAAGGGTTAGGCGGAAAGCATCATCCGCTTAACCCTCTCCTCTTCTGTTGAAAAAGAAACCTGCTCCCTCGTGCAGTGAGATTTCTTCTTCCTTCATCACCATGTGTGAGAAACTCGCATTAACCGTGTTACATACTACCAGATCGAATGTGAGAATGTAACAACCTCGAGGACGGCTAAACTGAGCGCCATTTTGCGCTTCCCCAGCAGCTGAGTTAGGGGGTTCTGCCCTAACTCCGGATCATGTCTGGCAGGCGGTGTGAGAGTTATTTGCTGTAGAGCGCGCGAATTTTGAGCATCACAGCACGCGTAACGAAATGGCTGAACTCTGCACTATTACAGAGAATATGGAAACCAGCCACGCAATTCGAAGCCGCTCGGCAACGCCGATTTTGCTCCCGAAAGTCCGGAAACCCATCCCCGGATTGGAGTGTCCAGGAGCTTTCCAAAGCACGATCCTGAGAGCCTTCGGATTGAGCAAGGCCTACCGCGATGTATTTCTCCTGAAAGAAATTCAGGGATACACGTTGGCCGAGATCGCATCTACTCTCGGAATCAGCATCGACAAGGCGATCGTTCGCCTGAGAAGGGCCCACCGCGAAATTGGTCACATGCCAAGCTCCGGCGCAACGGAGCACATGAAATGATTTCTCTTCCGAACTGGCCCAAACGAATCTGGTTTGCGAAAAGCAGAGTCCGTAGTCTAATCGGCGTGGAGACCTGCGGACTCTGGAACTCTCTGAAAAGCGAAATAACACTGGTACATTGGGCCCGCGAACGAGCGCTCGACCTCATGGCAGCAGCCCGGCGAACCGCTCCAACAATCGTTGTGATCACCCTTACGTTCTTCCGCTAGCCCTATTGGTTTCTGCTTACAATTCTTACTGACCTGCCTAGGCGCACCAGGATTTCACAACGACGCCTACAACCCCGTAGTCTGGTATCGCAGAACCGACAAGGCTAACCGGTATTCGTATCCGGCCTGGGCGTTTCCGATTTCGGCCTGGGTCTGCTGTAGTTGTGCCTGGCTGAGTTCTACGATGGAACTGAGGCCCAGCTTGTATCGTGTCTCGGCGAGATCGAGCGCTTGGTTCGCCTGGGCCAGCAGTTGCTCACTTACGTTCACGCGGTCGAATGCGGTGCTTGCAGCCAGCCAGCTTGTGCGGACGTCTCGCGAAATCCGATTTCGAAGATCCATCAGGCGTTCACGCGTGGCCTTTGCTCGCAAGTCTGCTTCATGCGACTTCGCGGAGAAGAGAAATCCGTTGAATACTGGAATCTGCACGTTCACTCCCGCGGCAGCGTAGGGTCCATAGACGACATCTTCCCGAACCGGAGAATCGCCAAGAGCTCCAATGGCGCTGATCGTGGGATACGACTGTTCACGCTCCGCCTTGTAAAATTTTTCCGCGGATTCAGATTGAAATTCGAGCCCGAGAATCTCGGGACGACTGGCAAAGGCCTGTGCGATCAACGGGTCAACATCGGCCGGAGGAGGCGCCAGAGGCTCGCTGTCATTTACAAGCTCGAAATTTTCCAGAGTGGGATATCCCAGAATCTCAGAAAGAGCCGCCGCGGAAGCCTTGTCGTTGTTGAGGGCGTCGAGATAGAGAAGCTTGGCCTGCGCCAGATTTACGTTGGCAAAGCTCAAGTCCAGGTCCGATCTTAATTTGTTCTTGGTGAGAGCGGAAACTTGATCCGATAACAACTGCCGCGAGGCTACAGTCTGTTCCGCCACTTGCAACACAGAGCGAGTCTGAAGCGCGTTATAAAATGCCTGGTCCACGGCCAGCAAAATGTCCTGGTTTGTCGCGGCGGCATTTTGTGCATCGGCCTTTGCCTGAAGGCGAGCGCTGGCAACTAGGTTCGTGGTGTGCCCAAAATCTGTAATGAGTTGGCTTACTGTAGCTCCACCCGCAGCTCGCGTGTAAACGATCGGATTGTTCAATGCCCCAGCGGTGAGGCGGCTGTTGGCTTCGGCATCGACTGCAGTCAGGTTGGCATAAGCTTGTGGCCAAAGATTCGAGCGGACCTCACGCGTAACCTGCTCCGAAGCTAATGCACTCAGCCGGGCAACGGAAATTGTTGGGTTGTTCTTTAGCGCAATTGCCTCCGCGTTTTTCACGGTGAGTCGTGCCACGCTCGGGGACGGCGGCCCTTGCAAGACCTGTATCGACTGCGCGAGAGTCTGGATTGAGAGGGCGAGAGCGACCAATAGAAGCGCTGGTCTCCACGTCATGCCGTCTGTTCCTCCTGTCTTGGATTCTTCGGTTCTTCCTCTTTATCGTTGCGATGAACCATCAGATAAACCGCGGGTACAAGGAAAACTGTGACCGCCACTGAAACCGCCAGGCCCCCGATTACTGCCCGCGCCAGTGGAGCGTATTGCTCGCTGCCGGTCTCCAGACCCAGCGCCATGGGCAGCATTCCCAATAACGTTGCGAGCGAGGTCATGAGAATCGGTCGCAACCTGATCTTGCACGCCCGCACCAGCGCATCTTGAAGCGAGAAGTCTTCCTTGCGCAACTGGCGGGCGAATTCGACGATCAAAATGCTGTTAGAGACAACGATTCCCGTCATCATGATCACGCCCATGAGCGACATAATGTTGAACGTGCTGTGCGTGAGCCAAAGAATCAGCACTACTCCCGACAATCCCGGAGGGATCGCTACCAGAATGATCAGCGGATCAATGAAGGAAGTAAATTGCGCCATCAGGATCAGATAGACCAGCACAATCGCGAGCAACAGACCGATGGAGAAGCGTTTGAACGACTCCTGCATACCAACGACGGACCCCAATACTTCGACCCGCGTGTTTTCCGGCAAAGAGACGCGCTTGACGATGTCGTTGACTTCGCGGTTGACTCCGCCCAGTGCCTCGCCTGATGGCATCACGTAGATGTCGATGACGCGTTGAAGTTGATAGTGGTCAACTTCCGTGGGCGTGTTCATCGTGGTTATATTCGCCACGGATTGCAAAGGCGTGTAGTTCTTGATCCCGGGAGCGCGTAACGGAATCTGTTTGAAATCCTCCATGCTCATGTTCTGGATCTGCTCGTCGTAGTACTGCACGGTAAGCATGTAGTTGTTGCCAGTTTTGGGGTCGATCCAGTAGCTGGGCTCAATCATGCCGTCGGAGGTGAGCGCAGTGATCACGTTGTCTACCACCTGTTTCGGGGAGAGTCCGATCAAGCTGGCGCGTTCGCGATCGATATCCAACTGCAAGCCCGGATAAAGAAGATTCTGGGGAATCAGAACGCTACTCACGCCTTTGCGGCTGCGAATCTGTTTGGCGATGTTTGCCGCTACCCCGTAAGCGCGGTCCAAATCGTTGCCTCTTACCTGGACATCGATGGGCGCGGGTAAACCCAGGTTGATCACAGAATCGACCAGTCCTCCCGCCTGAAAATAGGTATCGAGCTCCGGCAAGTCTGCGGCCAGTTTCCGGCGAACCCGCCGCATGTATTCGTAGCTGCCCACTCTGTGATCTTCTTTCAAGCTCACCTGAACAAATGCCGTATCCATGGCTGAGTTGCTGGTGTAGATGGCCGAGAGGTCGGGCGTAATGCCGATGTTCGAAACAATCATCCCCAAGTCGTGAGGACCGATTACCTGGTGAATTTCGTTCTCGACGCGGGCGATGTACTGGTTCGTGACCTCGATCCGGGAGCCGCTGGGCGCCTTGACGTTGATGACGAACTGGCCCGGATCGGTGCGGGGGAAGTAAGCCGTTCCAACGAAGGGAAAAACTCCCAGGAGAACCACAGCGATGCCCAGAGCAATCCACGCCACGGTTCTTCCCGGCCGGGCCAGAGCGCGAGTCACCCAACGCTCGTAGAGATCCAAGAGCTTTTGGAAGCGTTCATTGAATCGATGGACGAATCTCCGGAAAATAGATTGCGAAGAAACCTTGTTCTCAGCGTCGTGTTCGCCTTCTTCCCCAATGTCCCCGAGATGCAGGAAATGCGCACAATAGAGCGGGACCACGGTCATGGCAAAAATGTACGAGGCAAAGATGGAGAGCACCACGCCTAAGGCGAGATCGATGAAGAGGTAGCGGCTGACGCCATAGAAAAACGTTACGGGGAAGAACACGATCGAAGTGGTGGATGTGGCGGCCAGAACTGCAAGCGAGACTTCCATGCCGCCCTTTTCCGCTGCTACTCCCGGGGCCTCACCGATTTCCATGTAGCGAAAAATGTTTTCCAGCACCACGACCGAATCATCAATCAGGCGGGAAAAAGCGAGCGCGAGACCGCTGAGCAGCATTACATTGATCGATCCGCCCATAGCATTCATGAGCAAAAAGCACACCAATGCGGAAAGAGGAATCGACAGGAGCACGGCAACCGTGGCCCGCGGGCTGCCCAGAAAAATGAGAATCATGATTCCGGTCAGCAGCAATCCAATTCCGCCTTCCTTCATGACATTCTGAATGGCGGCTTTAACGAAGATGGACTGATCGAAGACAACTGCGGTCTTGAGCGATTTCGGAATGTCTAACAAATCCTTGATCGCGGCCTTGATTCCGTTCACGATCGTGATGGTATTGCTGTCGCCACCCTGCTTCAGCACCGGAATGTAGACCGATTGCTGCCCATCAATGCGGACAATGTTGGTTTGAATTGTCCCAGAGTCTTTGGCTTCACCCACATCGGCGACCATCACCGACGAACTGCCAACGGTCTTCAAAGGGATGCGGTTGATCTCTTCGACAGTGGGCAACTGAGCATTGGCATAAATGTTGTAATCTCTGGGGCCGATGCGCACATCGCCGGCAGGAAGAATCAGGTTGGAATCATTCACCGCATGAACCACATCCATCAGGCTTAGTTGGTGGGCTTCCAACTTAATCGGGTCCACATAAACCATGATCTGGCGATAACGTCCGCCAAAGGGTTGCGGAACGGAAGCGCCGGGTACGTTGGCGATCTGGTTACGAACTTCGAATTGCGCCAGATCTTTGAGTCGAGTCTCATTCAGGCCCTCGCCTTTCAACGTCACCAAACAAACCGGAAGACTGGAGGCATCGAACTTGAGCACCACTGGCGGCAAAGTTCCCGGGGGCAGGCGCCGAAGATCGGCCATCGCCAGGTTGGCAATGTTGCTGAGAGCGGCGTTGCCATCACTGCCTGGCTTAAAATAAATCTTGATCAGGCTCACGCCGGTCAGAGAGCGGCTTTCGATGTGGTCGATGTTGCTGCCAAGAGTAAAAAAGCGCTCGAAAGTATCGGTGATGTCGGCCTCGACCTGCTCCGGCGGCATCCCCGAATAGAAAGTCGCGACCACCACCACGGGAATCTTGATCTGAGGGAACAGATCCACCGGCATCCGCGCCACGGTCGTTACGCCAACCACGGCGATGACCAGACAAAGCATAATGATGAAAAAAGGGTTCTTCAGAGCGAATCTTGGCATTACTTTCGCTCTCCCGTCTTGGGTTGATTTATGTTCGCGGGAGCGGGCTCCAACTGGGGGCTCACGACTTCGCCGATCTGGTAGTCGGACTGGCCGGCGCTGATCACTCGCTGGTTTTCTGAAACACCGCTGACGATCTCCACGGTGTTCGAGGTCTGCTCTCCTAATTCAACATTGCGTTTCTGCACCCGGTTCTGATCGTCCAGAGCCAGAACGTAATGCTCGTTGTTATCCTGGACTACAGCTTGCACGGGCAATGTGAGCGCGTCTTTTCTTCCTTGCAGTGGCAGCCTCACCTCGGCGTACATGCCTTCTGTCACAATATTTTGAGGATTCTCCACGTCAATCTCCGTGTGCATGGTCCGAGTCTCTTCATTAAGCGCGTCGGCGAAACGGGAGACGCGCCCCTGGAAATCTCGATTCAAATCCAGAACATGCACCTGTACCGTGCTGCCCAGGTGCAGCAGCGGCACGGCGGACTCGGGAACCGGGATCACTAATCTGAATAGGGACCACTCGGCTAATTGCACGACCGGCTGTGATTGGGTCTCAGACGAGGTGCCGGCGGAGATCAGAGCACCGGTGTCGACGTATCGCTTCGTGATTACCCCGGCAAACGGAGCGGTGATGTGTGAGTAAGCCTGCAGCGCCGACAAACGATCGAGGGTAGCTTGCGCTACTCCGAGTTGGTTCTGCGATTCCGAGAGAGCAGCCCGAGTGCTGTCGATCTGAGCTGCGGTTTCTCTGTCTTTCGCCATCGAGTCGTCCAGTTCCTGTTCGGCGACCAAGCCGGGGCGCGCCTCTGACGCCTGCTTGAGCCGCGTATAGGCCGCGTGGTAGGCGCGGTGCGTGGATTCCGCTCGTTCGATTTCACTCTGGGCGCGCTGGATCGCGTCTTGACTGCGGCGGATGTCCGCTTGTGCGCCTACGACCTGCGCATTCAGTTCGGGAACCTCCAAAATGGCCAGCACCTGCCCGCTGCGGACTTTGTCTCCAACGTCCACAAAGATGTGCTGGATATATCCCGCTACCTTGGCGTGGACGTCGACTTGCTGGAAGGGCACGAATTCACCCGTAAGAGTGACGACGTTTTCGAGTGGAGCGCGAGTGGCAAGAACAACGGGAGCGACGCGTTGTGCCGGCTCATCTCCTCGATTGGCACTCGCTCCACTTGAGAATTTTATGACTAACGTGATCGCCGCGATCACAGCGAGTGCTACAACCACTCCAACTACCAGGTGTCTGCGTTGCACAGTCATGTTTGTCATTCCAAAACTGCACCTGCGAGTGTGGTGAAAGCCCTCGCACCAGGAGAAAGACCTGCCGTGAGGAAAGGTTTGTACGGGCTACGATAGGCAATTGCCGAAGCGAAGTAAAGATCGTCCAACAGAGTCCGCGCCAACCAGCGGATAGACAACCTTATCCGCCAGTTGATTTGGATTCCGGTTTACATGGGCGCGTTGTTTCTTATGGCTTCTGCTCTAGAGTGAGCAGGCAGGAGGCGGCCGATTATAGAGATTTTCTTCGATAAGGAGAGTTGAAAGGGCCGGACGTGCTCGTGCTACACGCACATAAAGCTCAGGAACCTGTAGCAGCGTGAATTGCAACACCGGAGGGACCCAACGGAAGGCATCACGATCCATGTGCTGCCGAATCGCCTGCGGTGATCCGGAATGAACAGTTGTAGAACTGGGAATTGTAACGTGGAAGGTTCGTGTTGCCAGCGTCACCACGAGAGACAACGTGACAATGCTGACAATCGCCGAGCGCCGCCACTCTACCGAACCAATTCCAATTCGTGACATTTCGATTTTTCCGGTAACAACCCGCAACCATTATACAGACTATCCGGGTGGTGATCGCCGTTAGTGAAGAGCAGTCGATGTAAAACTCTCGACGGACGATGAAACGCCCTTCTCTCGATCTCTCCGCTTCACGGATTTCTCGGGATCGCCAGGGCGTAACAAGCCCTGCTCTCCGAGAGGATCCACAACGAAATGGATTTGTGAGGTGCCTCGGACGCGAGGAGATTTGGCATCACGCGCGATCACTCTGCGAACGGAGTGAAGAAGGAGTGGAAGTCTCACATTCCTCGTACGTCTTTGGACTCGATCTCGCGGTCGGCCATCACTGTTCCCATCTGATTCTCGTATGAGAGCAGGCAAGTGCCAGATAACAAAAGTAATGGCGGAGAGGGAGGGATTCGAACCCTCGGTACAGGTGTTAGCCCGTACAACGGTTTAGCAAACCGCCGCATTCGGCCACTCTGCCACCTCTCCGACCTTTAGAAAGAACAGCTTACGACGTAGCACTTTCGTTCTACTGCATTTTCACTGCATGAATGGTATTCTGCTCTTGTCCTTGGGAGGGCACATGGGCAGATACCAGTCGGGCTACATTTACGAAGCATCGGGTGCATTCTTCGTCAGGTACTACGTCACGGCGATTGTAGACGGAACCCCGACGCGAGTGCAATCTTCTTATCGGCTCTGCTCGAAAGACGAGAAGCATCACAGCCGGACCTGCAAGCCAGTCAAACAACTCGCGGCTGACCACATGGCCGAGGTCAACGCTCAGACGAAACCCGCGAATGATTTGACGGTCGCGACGTTCTGGGAGAAGACGTACCTCCCTTTCGCAGAAGAGAATCTCCGGCACTCAACGGTTCACGGCTACAAGCAAATCTGGTCTCAGCATCTCGAATCGCATTTCGGGCAGATGCTCTTGAAGGAGTACAAGACGCCGATGGGAAGCGTCTTCTTGACCAGCCTCGCCAAGACGCTAGGCAGGGCAACGATACAGCACGTCCGCTCTCTCGCATCTGGAATCTTCAGTCACGCCGTCAACCTCGGTCATGTCGAATCGAATCCGTGGCACGATGTCAAGGTTCTCGGCAAGACGAAAGCTCCCGGCGAGACCGCTCATTACACACTCGAAGAAGCTGAGAACATCATCAGTGCGTTGGTCAATCATGTCGATTGTCAACTCATCGTCGCTCTCGCGTTCTTCCTCGGATTAAGGCCGGGGGAGATTCAAGGTCTCCGCTGGGAAGATGTGGACACGACGGCTGACGCCAACGGCGTTCGCTGGACTCACATCCGCCGTGCTGTGGCCCGCAACGTCGTAGGCGAGACAAAGACAACATCATCAGTCGCATCACTCCCTCTGATTGGTCCTGTCCTCGTTCCGCTCACGCTGTGGCATCAGAAGAAGGACAAGCCGACCGGGGGCTGGGTCTTCCCGAACTCGAAGGGTAAGCCTGTCGATTTGCGGAGCGTCGTCTCGCGGACGATTCTCCCGACACTCACGAAGAAAAAGATTGCATGGAAGACGCTCTACGCTGGCCGACGCGGAGCCGCGACGATTCTGACACAGTTGACGGGCGATGCTCTCGCGGCAAAAGAACTCCTGCGGCACAAGAACTTGGCAGTGACGACTGACAAGTATGTCAAAACGATTCCCGAGGCTCTGATGAAGGGGATTAAGTTGCTCGAAGCTGCGGCAGGAAAGTAGGAGGATGCGTGGAGTTCACAGTCACGACCGGGAAAGAAGGTCGCGTCGAAGTTTTCTTCGTCAATGGCCGACTGACCGATGGCAAAGGTCAGGTCGTCTTCACCGACAAGATTTTCGCGGACGCGATGGACGCTGAGTTTTGGTTGCTCAATGACCTGTTCGCACAATTCATGGGAGCGTTCATCGACGCTCCCTACTGGAGAGTCCATGTCGAATCCAACGTTTAATCAATTGGTCGCCGAGGCACAGGCCGACGTTGAGGCAGGGAGACCGCCCGACTACAGCAAACTGTTTGCTGACGCAGTAGCAGACCTCGACTCGAAGCATCCGTGCAATTTGACGCAGGATTGCCAGGAGGCTCGTGGTTGCCCACGCTGCATCAGCGGCGTGATGCGTGGCGACCTCGGTGTGCTGCATGTCGATGTCTTCGAGAGTGGCACAGTCCGAATCACGACGACGGGGCATGATGGCGAACGATGCACGGTCGCGTTCCGTGGCGTACCAGTCACCGTCCATCAAGATAGGAGGAAACGAATGACAGCGTGAACGTTCGTGCCATTGTCGGGAGCAGCTTGAGACCTTAAAATTCAGACAGCATCAAGAGCGAGTCGTCCAGCGACGACTCCACCAGATGAGGGGTGCTACGGCATCTCCACATTGGTTCGGCACCAGCCAGATGCGGGGCGGAAGCCCAAAGGAGATTCAATGACATCACCAAAGCAAGTCACGCCGGATGTGCTCGTCGAGAACGCTGGCACAGTCTTTACGTTCTGTCCGCTGACCAATCGGGCGAAAGAATGGTTCGACGAGAACGTTGAAACAGAATCGTGGCAGTGGTTCGGGCACGCACTTGTGGTCGAACATCGTTACTCGCCACAGTGCGTCTTGCTGAATGGGCTTCCACGAACTACGACGGCGATGCCGAGCCAACCCGCGCCAGTTGTTCCCACGTGGACTCCTCCACCCACTGTGCTGTCCGTTCAAGAACAGATTGCGACTCAGCAAAAGAGGAATGCCGAGTACGAAGTACAGAAGCAGAGTGTAACCGTCCAGCAGAATGTTGTCGTCCAGCAAACATCCAACACAAACTGGACTAATTCGTCGGACACCAATAATCAAAACAGGAATGACCAGACTGGTGCTTTCGGCCAGATGGTCGGCAACGCAATCGCAACGCGTATCGCGGGCTCAATCGAGAACCACCACATCAACGCCTTCTGCAAGGCAAATCCGACATCAACGTATGTCACGAATACTGGCGTTAAGGTACTTTGCCCGTCGGCTCCATTAGACGCCTACGAGCAGTCTGAGGTTGATTCGTATTGTGCTAACAACCCCGGAAGTTGGACGGCATTCGGGATGCATCGCGTCGACTGTCTCACCCCACCCAATCCTGTCAACCTGAAATGGGCGAAATGGGAGATGAAGACTTGGCAGTGGGACTACCGAAATCCCACGAAGGTTCATCCTTCGATGTCCGAGGAACAGATGCGTTCCATCTGGGGCTATTGGGAAGATTCTTACTGTGGGCTGGCGGCGTCTGGCGCTAAGTACAAAGGCTTGGATGGCGGGAGCCAGCGTTGTCAACCGCGTGGCATTTCCTCGCCTCAAACGGAACGTCACAAAGTCTGCCCGACTGTCCAGCCAACTGGCGATAGTCTTTACGACCAGTTCAATCAGATGGCTGCTGATGAAGCGTGCAAGTAACGGCGACCTTGGAGGTCGCCGGACTTGGCCTACTGCCTTACTGGTCAGTCTGGATAGGCGTTCTACCTCTCATGCCCCACACGTCTCCTGAGCCGCCAGCCATGCGAGGATGGACGGCTTTCTGAACCGAAGTCCACAGGGCAACTTGATGTGTGGAATCGGATGTTTGTATCTCGCCAGTCCTCTCGTCCGCGTCAAATTGTAGACGGACGACGGCCTGCATTTGAGAATCGAGGCGACTTCTGAGACGGTGATTATCTCTTGTTCTGGTTGTGGTGCTGGGTTAGCGTCTGGGATTGCGGGGCGTTCGCATGACATTCACGCCCTTTCTCGGAAGCCCCATTCATCAGTGCCGACGCCCGTTTGCTGGTGGAGTCCCGCTGAGTATCTGAACACATTCGGAGCACGCGGTCAAAGCACAAGCTATTGTGCGACCGGGGAGCAATTCTGCATTAGCGTCAATCGGACCACAACAGATTGTGGCGAGGTCTTCGGAAAAATGGGTCGCCAGTCGCGGGAAATTTACTGCATGATTTACTGCATGATTCGTGACAGATGCGGGCGAAACACTCAATATCTCAGTCAACGCACTCGGTGGGCCAAACGGTAAAGCGTTGAAAAGCCGCGCCCAGCAAGGGTTTTGCCGAGATTAGCAAACCGCCGCATTCGGCCACTCTGCCACCTCTCCGACCTTGTAAATCAGACGCCTACAAACCATTGTCAACAGGGGCTGTTGGCATCAACGTCGCGCAGTCGCTTGCCTCACGCTGTCTATGATGCAACATTGCGGATGCTACATCGAACACTCTTGAGCAGCACCACGCATTTCAAGTCGATATTACACTATGGAAGTCATCAACGGCCAGCGTGAGCGGGTACAGCGGAGGGTTGATTTTGCTCAAACGACCGCAGTCATCACGGGAGAAAAATGCCGCCCCTCGACAAGACCTTATGGCGGCATCATCAGGCTGACGTGAAGAAATTCGCGATATGCACCGGCGTAGCGAGAAACCCGCGATTCGTGCCGAATGTTCCTAAGGGAGCCTTGGATCTCTTAGCGCGGGGTGACTTTGCCTGCTCTCCTCTTCGGCGACGGCAATTCGCTTTGATT